>CAYVJT010000221.1:0-6205 GCA_964451855.1 uncultured Actinomycetota bacterium | reverse complement strand
CCCACGGGTCGAAGCGGTCTTCCCGCATCCTTGACCCGCGCCATCACGGGCGTTGCGTGCAGGTCGTTCGTGGCGGCTTCTACGGTCCCTACGCGCGATCAGCGAGTCGTGCGACGTCGCAGGATCGCGCCGCTTGCTGACGGGGTGGCGTTGCGTACCTAGACGGTCACGACTGCCGTTCGCCCCGCGCCTCGGTCGAGGAGGGTCTGCAGGTCGTCGGCGTCGGAGGTGAGCACGTAGGCGGCTCTCGTTCGTAGGGCAGCCTCCACGACGACAGCGTCCACGGCCGAGCCGTCGGTGCCCTGCCGAAGCGCTGCTGCAGCACGAGCATGGGTGAGCGACAGGTGCTCCTGCACGTCGATCTGCTTGAGGATCTGGTTCACCGACGCATCTCGGGCGTCGCCCGTCAGGGCCTCAACCGTGACCACGGAGGGCACCAGCACCCGGCCAGCGCCTGCCCGGCGTAGGACCTCCATCACCGCCAACACCTGACGCGGAGGCCGGCGCTCAGCCCAGGCGTGCAGGCCGGCGCCATCGAGCACCACGGTCACGCTCACGGCAAGCTCACCCCGGCGCGTTGGGCCATCTCCGTTATCTCGTCCTCCGTGGGGCGCTCCTCGGGATGCGCTTCGTAGATGGCATCGAGTCGCATGCCGACGATCACCGCCTGGAGGGCTTCCTCGAGCGCATGCGTCGTCGCCTCCGACACGCTGTCGATGAGGCCACGGTCAGCCAACCGCCGGAACGCTTCCGCCAGCGGCACAGGAACGGTCACCGACACCGGCTTCGTCGTTGCCCCTCGACGGGCAGCTGCCAGCGCCTCGGACAACTCGTCGATCAGTTCTGCGTCCATCGCCAACCTCCCATCGTATGGGTCATACGATACCAGGCGGGAGGCAGCCGCCGCGGAGCATCCACAGGCGATGCGGAACCGACGGGCGCTTCCGTGAAGCCAGCAACGGGTCCCGAACCTCCCCTGTAGCTGCCGCAGGCGGGTAGAACACGCGGGCGTTGGTTACGTGTTCCTCCAGTTGCGGCCTGCAGTTGGTCTCGGATCTACTTCGGCGTCAGTCAGCGATGAAGCGCTGCGTGGTTCCGGACTCGTCGGCCGTTTCCTGGTAGTCGTGGGGAATCGCGCGACGCCAGAAGTTGACCGCCGCATCGTTTCCAGCGATCTCGTGCACCTCCCAGCTACCAGGGAACCGGCGAAGAACCTGTCTCGCGGCGGTCGAACCGATGCCTCGTCGCCGGTACTTGCGTAGGACGAAGAACTCGGCGATCTGGTGAGGTTCGCCACTGCGCACGAGCACGACACCGGCGATGTGGCCGCCAACACGGATCAAGAAGGGATGCCGATCATCCTCGGTCCAGTAGTGGTCGAGATATGGATAGCCGAACTCGCCATGAGGCCCGAGCTCCTGCCCGTCGATCTGCGAGAAGTCGTGGGCGTTGAACTCAAGGAGTCGTCGAACGACCGGCTTCTGCGATAGCGGGGCTGGAGCAACGTCGATTTCCATCTGTGGATCCTGCCAGACGAGTGAGCCCACCGGCGCAAGAGAGTGGAACACGATCAGCCGGCAAGCCAACTGACGGATGTCGCGGGGGTAGCGATAGCGGGCGTTGTCGCACGGCTGCCTGTCCAGCACCTGCCCGACGTCAGTCGCCATCCTTGCGCTCGATGAGCGGCGCCGTGTGTGCAGTCAGGCGGGGGTGGTCAGGTCGCGGCGTCGGAGTGCGGCCAGCCCGGCTGCGATCAGGGCGGCAGCGGTGAAGGTCATGGCCACGATCGGGGTGGCGGTGAACGGCTCGGCGGGCAGCAGGGGGATGTGTGCGAACGGTGACAGGGTGGCGGTCCAGTCGGGCAGGCCGAGGAAGTCGCCGAAGTAGCCGATGGTGGCGCTGTAGGCGACCACGACCCAGACCAGGGTGACGGCCCGCGGGATCAGGCCGAACAGGGCGAGCGCGAGCCCGACGATCAGCCAGATGGCAGGCACGTGGGCGAGGGCGGCGCCCAGCAGGCGGGGCAGCACACTTGGGTCGCCCAGCGCGGCCGCAGCGGAGAGCCCGAGGCCCAGGGCGGCGGTCAGCAGCAGCACGGCGCTGCCGGCCAGGGCGATGGTGAGGTGGCTGGCGGCCCAGCGGGTCCGCGAGGTGGCGGTGGCCAGGACGGGTTCGGCTCGCCGGCCGGTTTCTTCGCTGCGCAGCCGCAGCACGGTGGGCACGGCGAAGATGGTGACGATGATGGCGAGCAGCAGGATGATGACCGCGAAGAACGCGTCGAGGAGGGTCTGTCCGCCGATCTCGGCCATCCACTCCTCGAGCACGACGAGCTCGGCGACGAAGGTCTCGATCTCGGCGGTGATCGAGCCGTAGGCCAGCCCGAACAGCAGCAGCGCGGTCGCCCACCAGCTCAGGCTGGTGCGGTGCAGCCGCCAGCCCAGCCCGAGCGGGCTGGACAGCAGCCAGTGCGCGGTGGCCGGTCCGGGCCGGGGGGGCATCAGCCCGGCAGCCAGGTCGCGGCGGCCGGTCAGCCACGCGGCGGCGGCGACCAGCAGCACGGTCAGGGCGAGCGAGAGCAGTAGCGGCCACCAGCGGTTGTCGACGTAGGCCCGGGTCTGCTGGGCCCAGCCGATCGGGGACAGCCACGACCATGTGCCACCGCCGATCTGGGTCGCGTCTCCGGCGGCGCGCAGCAGGTAGGCCACGGCGAAGGCGGCGGCGGCGAGACCGCTGGCGCCGCGGGCGTACGCGCTGACCTGCACGGTGACGGCGGTCACCGCGGTGAACACCAGGCCGATCGAGGCCACCGCCGCACCCAGTAGCCACGAGGACGCCCAGTCGACGTCCTCGAGCCCCAGCGAACCCAGCCCGAGCGCGATCAGGCCGCCGGTCAGCAGACTGGCGGCGCCGACGACGAGCAGCACGGCTGCCAGGTGTGCGTGACGGCCGACCGCGGCTGCACGGACCAGCTCGGCCCGGCCGGTCTCCTCCTCGGCGCGGGTGTGGCGCACCGTGAGCAGGATCACCATGAGCGCCACGAGGATCGCGGTGTAGCCGAACAGCTCCTGGACGATGATGGCCCCGAAGGTGTAGTCGTCGAGCCCGAACCCGGGGCCGGTGAACGCCCGCACGCCGGGGTTGTCGACCAGCGCCGCGCGGGCCTGGCGTTCGGCCGCGTCGGCGTACTGGGTGGGCAGGCTGGCTGCCGAGCCGACCAGGAACAGCAGGATCGCCCCGACCCACAGCGGCAGGCGGATGCGGTCGCGGCGCAGGACGAATCGGGCCAGCAGGGTGGTGCCGACCAGCGGGCCGGCCCGCACGGTCGTCGGCGCCGCGGGGGTGGGGGTGGGCGGTGCTGCGGTGGCGGTCATGGCCGGGCCCTGTTCTCGGCGGTGTCGGTGGGGATCTGGTCGCCGTAGTGGCGCAGCAGCAGCTGTTCGAGCGTGGGTGGGTGGGCCACCAGCGACCGCACGCCGTGCTCGGCGAGCCGTCGCATGGTCGTGTCGAGGTGGTCGGCGTCGACCTCGAACCGGCTGTGGCCGTTGCGCTGCTCAAGCTCGTGCACGCCGGGCAGGCGTGCCAGCTCGCCGGCCGGCTCGGCGGTGTCGGCGACGATGGTGGTGCGGGTGAGGTGCCGCAGCTGGGCCAGCGTCCCGGTCTCGACGATCTGGCCGAGGCGGATGATCGAGATCCGGTCGGCGAGCACCTCGACCTGCGCCAGGATGTGGCTGGACAGCAGCACCGTCACCCCCTCGGCCCTCGCCTCGCGGATGCACTGCTGGAACACCGCCTCCATCAGCGGGTCGAGCCCGGCGGTGGGCTCGTCGAGCAGCAGCAGTTCGACCGGCGAGGCGAGCGCGGCGATGAGCGCGACCTTCTGCCGGTTGCCCTTGGAGTAGGTGCGGGCCTTCTTGGTCGGATCGAGGTCGAACCGTTCGCACAGCATCTCGCGGCGTGCCGGGTCGGCGCCGCCACGCAGCCGGGCCAGCAGGTCGATCGTCTCCCCGCCGGTGAGGTTGGGCCACAGGTCGACATCGCCGGGCACGTAGGCCAGGCAGCGGTGCAGCGCGACCGCGTCCCGCCACGCATCGCCGCCGAGCAGACGGGCCTGGCCGCCGTCGGCGCGTAGCAGCCCGAGCAGGATCCGGATCGTGGTGGTCTTGCCCGCCCCGTTGGGGCCGAGCAGCCCGTGGACCTCCCCGGCCGCGACCGACAGGTCCAGGCCGGCCAGCGCACGGGTCGCACCGAAGTGTTTGGTCAACCCCCGGGCGGCGATGAGCTCAGCCATCGTCCTCCTCCTTGCCCGGCTGTGCCGGCGTGTCTCCGAAGACCTGGCCGATGAAGGCGTCGGGGTCGTCGCCCACGACCGACGCGACGTACTCACCCATCGCCAGGTACGCATCCAGCAGCGCCACCGACGCCGTCGGCGAGCTCAGGTCCTCCCACGGCTCGAGCTCGAGGCGGCGTGCCAGATGCGGATGCATCACCACCACCCCGCCGCTGAGCGCCCCGATCGCCGCCGCGGCCGCGCGGGTACGGGCGGTCCCCGCAGCGAACCGGTCCGGCCAGCGGGCGGTGAGGAACTCCTCCACGCTGCCCACCAGCTGGTCGAACACCTCCGCCCCGGCCGGGGACCCGTCCACGAAGGCACGTGCGAGGTAGGCCACCATCCGCGGGCCGGCCTCGGCCAACGCCGCCAGGACCTCGGGGTTGGCGAGCCGGTCGGCAACGGCCGCGTCGAGCTTGCGACGCAACAGACCGATCACCGCCTCGTCGCACGCCCGGCGCAGCCCGTCCTTGGTGCCGAAGTGGTGCTGCACCAGCCCCACCGACACCCCAGCCGCGTCCGCGATGGCCTTCATCGTCGCACCCTCATACCCGCGCTCGGCGAACGCGACCAGGGCGGCATCCCGGATCCGAGCCCGTGCGGTCAGATCCTCAGGCGGCCGCTCGTCGCGGCCATAGGTGAGCGCCATGCCCCTACCATACAGCAATATGGCCAGCTATGCAACTGTATGGCAGCGCTCGGGGTCGTCCCCACACCGAGCGATCGTTGGCACCCCGGGTGGGTGCCGCACGCCCACTGCGGCGCGTCGCCGTCGATGCTCGCGCCGTGGACGGTGCCGCAGTTCGGCGTGACGCACAGCATCCGAGGGTGCTCTCGAGGAGGGCGTGGCGGATCTCTGGGTCGGGGAGGAGCGTCACGCTGCCCGGCTCCCCGTCGAAGTTCCGGCCGGTAGCTGCCGCCTGGGTGTCGCCGTGCCTGAGCGCACATACCTCACGCTCGGTGGGGCTCGCTGCGTCGAGCGAGGCATCGTCTCCCTCCGGTCCTTCTGGTGCGGGG
This sequence comes from uncultured Actinomycetota bacterium, assembly GCA_964451855.1. Lineage (GTDB taxonomy): Bacteria > Actinomycetota > Nitriliruptoria > Nitriliruptorales > Nitriliruptoraceae > CSSed11-175R1. The sequence goes on along the minus strand of CAYVJT010000221.1, from coordinate 861 downwards.
GTCCGCAGGGACGCTGCCTCGCCCGGGATGGGGCAGCCAGTCCAGAGGCTCGGACCAGACAGGTTCTTGGTCACCGGCGCCGTACGAGCGCTCACACGTGGCGTGGCATCCGACCCGGTCGTGCCGTCAGGCGGCGGCTGCCCCGTATCCTGGTCCCATCGTGGGACGGTGCTGGAACCCATGTGGCAGGCGCGGCTCGGCTTCATCCTCGTGCTGGTCGGTGCGATCCTCCTCGTCGCGGCGGTCACCGACCTCGCCCGGGAGATCGTCGTGGTCTCCCTGGGGGTCATCCTCCTCGTCATCTACGTCGCCACCCGCGGATACGGCTTCCTCGTGGCGGGTGCGATCCTGACGGGGTTGGGGATCGGCATCGTGACGGCGTCGGCGAGCGTCCCCGGCGAATGGCCGCTGCTCGGCCTCGGGCTGGGGTTCCTGGCGATCCCGCTGGTGGATCGGCTGACCGCGCCGCCTCGACGCGCGTGGTGGTGGCCACTCCTCCCGGGCGGGGCCCTCACCGTGATCGGCCTCATCGGGCTGCACCCCAGGTACGCGCTGCCCCTGGCGCTCATCGCGGTCGGGACGGTCCTGCTGCTCAAGCGCGATCCGCGAAGACGCGTCCCGGTCGGGCCCCGCCAGGCTCCGCCCCACGAGGACCCCGCCACCGACCAGGACCTCCCCCGTGACACCCGCCCGTGAGCGACTCGCTCCACGGAGCGGAAGCGCCTCGCGCGGCGGCGCCGACCCTGACGAGCCGGGGTGATGGACCCCGCACGCCTCGCAAGCCGAGGCGCGACGGCGAGACCAGCGGCCACACCCGTGACTGCCTCGCGACCGCGCATGTCGTCGTACGACAACGGGCGT
>CAYVJT010000220.1:0-6210 GCA_964451855.1 uncultured Actinomycetota bacterium | reverse complement strand
CGTGGAGCTCGACCTCGGCGAGGTCGAGGCCGCCTTCGAAGGTGGGCTCCCCGCGTTGTTGGACCGCTGAGGGTCGCCGACGGGGGTGGCGGGTGCCTCAGCGGTCACCGCCAGCCGAGGAGCCGCGCCGCGTTGTCGTGCAGGATCGCCCGGAGCCCGTCGGCATCCAGGTCGAGCTGTGCCAGGCCCCGCACCTGCGCGACGAAGGGGTGCGGGATCGAGGGGAAGTCGCTGCCGAACAGCACCCGGTCGTGGATCGCGGCGAGGCGCGGCAGCAGGTGTGCCGGGTAGGGGGCGAAGTAGGGCGGATCGGTGAGCACCATCGTGGTGTCGAGCCACACGTTCGGGGCCTCTTCAGCCAACGTGAGGAACCCCTCGCTGTCCGGCTCGCCGAGGTGTGCGATCACGATGGTGAGGTCCGGATGGCGCTCCAGCAGCGCGCGGATGCCGTCCGGCCCGCAGTACTCGTGGCCGCCGTCGACGCCGTAGACCCCGCTGGCGTGGACCACCGCCGGGATCCCCGCGGCGGCGAGCTGAGGCCACACGTCGTCGAGCTGTGGGTCGGTGGCGTGGAAACGCCCGACCTGCAGGTGGACCTTCGCGACCCTGCCGCCGCGGGCGATCGCCGCGGTGACGTAGTCGGCCGCCTCGGGTTCGGCGTGGAAGGTGAAGGTCGGGATCACCTGGGGATGGGTCTCGGCGAGCGCGAGGGTGTGCTCGTTGCACCATGCGGCGACACCGGGCTTGTGGCCGTAGGCGAGCGTGGTGTGCGCGATCACCCCGAGGTCACGCAGGGTGGCGAGCCGGGTCACCTCGTCGTCGCGGTAGATGATCGGCCAGGGAGGGTCGTCGAGCCGGTCGAAGAAGGCCCAGACGGCCTCCTGGAGCCTCGGTGGGAGCGAGTGCACGTGGATGTCGATCAGGCCGTCCAGACCGAGCGAGCGCACGAAGCCCACGACCTCGCGGTCGGTGCGGGGCCAGTCGTGGGTGCTCGTCATCGCGGACATCGCTGCTTCGCTGCTCGGTCGGCTGTGGGTCGGGCTGGTCGGCTGTTGGCCGGGCTGGTCGGCTGTGGGCCGGGCTGTTCGGTCGGGTGGGGCCGTGACGCTACAGCAGCCCGCGATCGGGACGATGGGTGCGGTTGCGACGCCCAGCCGTCGCAACCGCACCCATCACCTGCAGCGGACCCGTGTGCCGAACCTCCCCGGGCGGTTGCTGGGTGTCGGCGGTGGAAGTCGGGCCGTGAGGGGCCCGGGGCGGTGGTGTTCCGGGGCGGTGGTGGGTGTCGGCGGTGGACCGGGGGGAGAGCCGTCACGGCTACGCTGCTGTCACCCCCCGCTGCCTGCCGCCGCCACCCCCCGCTGCCGCCGAGGTCACCCGTGACGGACGAGCCCATCGCACGGCGCGACCGTGGTGCACCTCCGTCGGCCGAGCCGCTCCCGGAAGGGGTCGACCTGTCGACCTACGGCGAGGGACCGCGCGAGGAGTGCGGCGTCGTCGGGATCTACGCACCCGGCGAGGACGTCGCCACCCTGACCTACTTCGCGCTCTACGCGCTGCAGCACCGGGGGCAGGAGTCGGCGGGGATCGCGGTGTCCGACGGACGCCGCCTCGTCGTGCACAAGGACATGGGCCTGGTCAACCAGGTGTTCCGCGACACCAGCCTCGCGGCGCTGGAGGGGGACCTGGCGATCGGGCACTGCCGGTACTCCACCACCGGCGCCTCGTCCTGGGTCAACGCGCAGCCGATGTACCGCGAGACACCGACGGGCGGCGGCCTCGCGCTCGGTCACAACGGCAACCTGGTCAACACCGCCGAACTCGGACGCAGGCTCGAGCAGCCGCCGCGCAACGACTCGGAGCTGATGGCGGCACTGCTCGCGCGCGACGTCGACGTCAGCCTCGAGGAGGCGATCGTGCGCACCGCCCCGCAGCTGCGCGGCGCCTACTCGGTCGTGATGATGGACGAGCAGCGCATCCACGCCTTCCGTGATCCCAACGGCATCCGGCCGCTGCAGATCGGTCGTCTCCCCACGGGCGGGTGGGTTGTCGCCTCCGAGAGCAGCGCGCTGGACATCGTCGGGGCCGTGCTGGTCCGTGACGTCGAGCCGGGCGAGGTCGTCACGATCGACGACCAGGGTCTGCACAGCCAGCGGTTCGCCGAAGCCACCCCCACGTTCTGCCTGTTCGAGTGGGTCTACCTCGCCCGTCCTGACCACCGCCAGGACGATCGCAGCGTGCTGTACGCCCGCCGCAACATGGGCCGACAGCTGGCCCGTGAGGCGCCCGTCGACGCCGACATCGTGATCCCGGTCCCGGAGGCCGGCCGCGATGCGGCCGCTGGCTACGCCGCCGAGGCCGTGATGCCCTTCGCCGACGGCCTGGTCAAGAACCGTTACGTCGGCCGCACGTTCATCCAGCCGACCCAGTCGCTGCGCCAGCTCGGGATCCGCCTCAAGCTCTCCCCGGTCCGCGAGGTCGTCGAGGGACGTCGGCTGGTGGTCGTCGACGATTCGATCGTGCGGGGCAACACGGCGAGGCAGCTCGTGGAGATGCTGCGCTCCGCCGGGGCCGCGGAGGTCCACCTGCGGATCACGTCCCCACCGATCGCCAACCCCTGCTACTACGGCATCGACATGGCCAGCCGGGCGGAGCTGGTCGGCGCCGACCTCACGGTCGAGGAGATCCGCGAGTTCGTCGGCGCCGACTCGCTGCACTACATCTCGCTCGACGGGCTGATCGAGGCGACACCCGACGCGCGCTCGCAGCTATGTACGGCGTGCTTCACGGGGGAGTACCCGATCCCCGTCCCGGGCGAGCACGAGCAGCTCGCCCAGATCCGGTTCGACTTCGGCGCCCTCGGGAGAGGCGTCTAGCAGCAACTCGACATGCTGCGGATCATCCACGTGTCAGATCCACGTCAGATGCTCATCGAGGGGTGTAGGTCCGAGTCGGCCGATCCGCACGGCTGGAAGACGGCGTACCACAGGCCTCGGCTCACCCCTAGCCGAGGCGTGGACTCCCCGAGCGACGTGCAGTGACTACCGGGTCCTACTTTCCTGGCAGGGTCGGATGATCGAAGTCCCGGAGTAGGTGCTGGGTTCGCCGTGGCTGGCTGTGGTCATAGTGCCCACCGGTGGGATGGCGGGGGTTGTAGATCCCGCCGCCGGTGAAGGGGCGCCACCCGGTGTCGCGCGTCTAGATGCTGGGTTCGTCAACGAGAAGTGGCCCCACCGTGATGATCTGAAGTGGCCCCACCCGCCGGCGACAACCCCGACCGGCTCCGTTCGGAAGGCGCGTCCGCCCGGCTGACCGGCACCGCCCCCATCCCGGCCTCGTCCGGACAGACCAACCGGTTCCGGCTCTCACGCGGCGGCGATCGCCAGGCCAACGCCGCCCTGCACCTGAGCGCCGTCGGCCGCCTGGCCTCCGACCCACGATCCAAGGCCTACGTCAAGGATCGCACCGGCGGGACCATGGCCGACCTCGACACCCTCCGACGGCTCAAGCGCTACACCGCCCGCGAGGTCTACCCGCTGCTCCTCGAAGCCCTCCACGCCGCCGAAGCTGCACTCATCGAGGCCGCTTGACAGCTATAGAAGCAGCGGTTGTCACGCGGCCCTGGGCGGTCCGAGCGGGAGACGCCCGAACCTGCCTTTCGGATCGCATGGATCACGGCGTCTCGATGGGAACCGGTGCCGTCCGGGCGAGTCGCCCGTCGAGGGTCAGCAGCGTGGCGTCGAGCGTCTCGGCGCACGCCACGTAGAGCCCGTCACGCAAGGCGATGTTGTCTCGCAGCGCCCAGGCCCGCTGCACCAACGGCGGGAGCGGGTAACGCTCGACCGGAAGCCGGGCCAGATGCTCGAGTGCCCGGGCGACCCTGGCTGGTTCTGCCTCGCCACCGCGCACGAGTCGCCCAAGAGCAGACAGAACCTCGGCATCGACATGGGCGGGGGCCGCGAGCGTGGCCCCACGCATCGCATGGGCAACCGCATCGCCACGCTCCGATCGGCGCAGCACCTCGACCACGACGGACGCGTCCACGACCAGCAAGCGAGCGGTCACGCGACGTCGCTGTCCCGCCGGCCCTCCTCCACCAACGTGACACTGTCGGGGCCCTCGCTCGGCAGCGGCGGGCTCGCCCGCACCTCATCGAGCCACTCCTGCAGGGTCGGCAGCGTGGCGTGCCGGCGCAGGACCTCGATCACGTAGGAGCGCAGACTCATCCCCGCAGCGTCAGCACGCCGGACGAGCTCCTGATGCGTGGGCTCGTCCAGGTCCCGGATGTGCATGTTGACCGCCATGCCCTCATGGTAGCACTTCGCTACCACAGTCGTCGATCCTTCGATGCAGTTGTGGACGGCCGAGGCCACCCGCCCACAGCCACGGATGTGCGCCGTGCGTTTGCCGGCGTTGTGGGGTGACGCGCGGAGGGAGGACCTGCTCGTAGCAGTCCACATCGGTCCTTCCTCACCCCCTTCTTCTTGCGGACCCCCTGGGTGGCCGATGATGCTCAGCGCGCTGCGGCGTCGAGGCGTCGTACAACTGCCTCCGGTTCGCGCGTGGCAGAGCGAAGCTCAGCCTGCACCGCCTGGCGACGGCTCGCGGTCTCGTCCGGTTCCAGCCCGTCAGCGCAGGCTCGACGGATCCACTCCGACAAGCTGACCCCAGCACCGCGACTCGGGATCGAAGCCGTCCCCCTCGGCGTCGTACCCGGATGCGACGGCGTCGAGGAACGGCGCAAGCGCCAGGCTCTCCCGACTCACGGCCTGGCCCTCGCGACGCGCGCACCGCAGACGGCCGTCTCCCGAGCCCGGCGACCGTGCCGTGCCCGGGACGGAGAAGGCAGGTCGTGCCGCTCTGTTGCGTCCGTCGTGCGCTCCATGAACGAGCACCGTAACGGTCGAGGTCCTCACCGACGCGTAGGTTGCGCGGACGCCCACCGTGGCCGGCGAGATCCGGGCGGCTTCCGGCCAGCTCGAGCGGGTCCCCACACCCGGTCCGCCACGGATCGACCGTGGTCGACCTGCTGGGTCCGCAAGCGATCAGCCGAACAGCGCCGGCTGGACCGCCTGCGGGCAGCTCGGCTCGACCGTCGGGGCGTCGGACCCGCGTGAGGCGTCAGCGGTGGGCTCGCCGCGGTCGTTGAGCAGTGTGCGCTGGCGGTGGGTGGCCGCCCAGCGGCGGATGCGCGCGGCCCCGTCGCCCTCGGCGCGCTCCAGCGCTTCGGCATCGCGGCCGGCCGCCGCCAGCCGCTTCAGCGCGGTCAGCCGCACCGACGGGTCCGGCCAGTCCAGCCCGATGTCGACCACCTCGGCAGCCGACTCGGCATCGAGCTGGTTGGCCGCATCGAGCAGCCCCAGGGCCACCGCGGCGGCGTGACGACTGTCGAGTGTCCGCGCGCGGGTGAGCACCGGGCCGACGTCGTCCCGGTCCCGCACCGTCTCCCGCACCGCCCAGCGGCGCAGTTGTGGGCCCACCGGTCGCCACAGCGTGTAGGTCTTGGCGGGGTCGAGACGGCGCAGCTCGCCACCGCGCTCCTGTACGTAGAAGTCGACCAGCCAGGCACCCGGCGCCGTGACCGGCACCGCATCTGCATCCAGGAAGGCGGTCGCGAGGGGGCCGATCTGTCCGGCGTGGAGCACGCCCTGTTCGACCAGACCCTCCAGCAGCCGGCGGGCCACCCCTCTCCACCGGTGGTGGGTACACGCCAGCACGACACATCCGACCAGGCCGGTGTCGTCACCGTCATAGGCGCGGCGGAAGGCGGCGACCGCATCGCGGCAGTCGGTGTCGGTGCGTCGCCCGGGGATGAGCAGCACCCGCTGCAGCCCCTCCGGCGTGTCGGCCTGGTAGAGGGCCGCGACCTCGGCCAGCGGCCCGTCGAGCATCCACGCCTCGCCGATCGGCCCGTGCTTGTCGCCGGTGCCGTGTGTCCCGAGCAGCAACCCGTGTAGGTGCTGTTCGCGGACCCGTCGTCGTGCGCGCTTGCCCATGCCGCGCGACCGTAGCCGACCCGGGAACCCGATCGTGGGAGGGGCGACGGCGCAGGCCACCGTCTCCACGAACGAGGCGGTGGAACGCTGCCCTGGGGTGTGTGGATCCTCGTCGAGCGCGGTGTGCTCGACGCTGCCGTGTCCGGCGGTTGCCGGCAGGATCAGGTCGACACCGGCGCACCGACACGTCCGTAGATGGTGGTGCGCTCGCGGG
>CAYVJT010000219.1:2292-6236 GCA_964451855.1 uncultured Actinomycetota bacterium | reverse complement strand
GCGCCGACGAGCTGTTCGTCCTGCTGATGGGCAACCAGACCGACCCCCGCCGCGACTGGATCGTCTCCAACGCCCACTTCGCAGAGAACGTCGACATCTGACCGCCACCCGACATCTGCCCGCCGCCACCCAGGCGGCGCACCCGCACACCGCATGGACGCCACAGTCCTGGCGGTACTATGGGACGCATATGGTAGGCAGGTACCATGAACATGGCGGAGGAGCCGGCGAGGAGCATCAACATGCGCACCAAGGTCGACGGATCGGGGCGTGTCGTGATCCCCGCAGCCATCCGACGCGCACTGGGGATCGGTCCGGAGGGTGGCGAGATCGAACTGCTCGACACGCCTGACGGCGTCCTCCTCCGCCCCACCGCGACACCGACCCCCCAACGGAACGATCGTGGACTGATGGTCGTCAAGCTCGGCCGACCGGTGACCACCGAGGAGGTCGCTGAGGCGATCCGTGAGGACCGGGAGCGCGCCCATGGCTGAGGCCAGCGCGGTCGACACCAACGTGCTCGTCGCCGCCCACGTCGTCGATCATGAGCACCACGCACTGAGCAAGGACGTGGCCGCCGACGCGACGCACGTCCTGGGGCAGGTTGCGGTCGAGTGCTGGAGCGTCCTGCGGCGGCACTTCCGCCTGCCGGCAGACAGCGTCGCGACGATGCTCAACTCCTACCTGGAAGCACGCTCGCTGGTCGCGCCCCCGGACACCGCCTACCGCCAGGTGCTCCGCACCGGCCGCGCACTGGGCCTCGCCGGGAACATCCACGATGCTGTGATCGTCCGGACGGCCGAACGCTCGAACCTCCGGTTGACCACGCTCGACGCCGGGCTACACCGCCTCGCCGACGGCGTGGTCGACTGCGATCTGCTCACCACAGACGTTGACCCCTGACCACGGGGCCGCCGACCCCGGCAGAACCGCTGAGCCGCTCCCCGCACCGACACCGCTTCCCCTCACATAGCGACCACAACCGAGCCGAACGGGACCCTCCGATGGCCAAGCAACAGATCCTCACCACCGGTCAGGTGCTCGACGTCTCGCTCGAGTCCCGGATGGAGCAGTCCTTCCTCGACTACTCCATGTCGGTGATCGTCGGCCGTGCGCTGCCCGACGTGCGCGACGGGCTCAAGCCGGTGCAGCGCCGCATCCTGTACTCGATGTACGAATCCGGGCTGCACCCCGACCGGCCCTACCGCAAGTGCGCGTCGGCCGTCGGCGAGGTGATGAAGACCTACCACCCCCACGGCGACACCTCGATCTACGACGCGCTGGTGCGCATGGCCCAGGACTTCGCGACACGCGAGCCGCTGATCGACGGGCACGGCAACTTCGGCTCGATCGACGGCGACCCACCCGCCGCGATGCGCTACACGGAGGCGCGCCTGTCCCCCGTCGCGATGGAGCTGCTCGCCGGCATCGACGAGGACACCGTCGAGAGCCAGGAGAACTACGACGGCTACGCCACCGAGCCCGTCGTGCTCCCCGCCCGGTTCCCGAACCTGCTCGTCAACGGCGCGTCCGGGATCGCCGTCGGGATGGCGACCAACATCCCGCCGCACAACCTCGGCGAGGTGATCGACGCCTGCCTGCACCTGATCGACAAGCCGGACGCGGGCGTCGACGCGCTGATGAAGCGCATCCCCGCGCCGGACCTGCCCGGTGGCGCGCGCATCATCGACGGTGACGGCATCACCCAGGCCTACGCCTCCGGCCGCGGCGCGATCACCGTCGAGGCCGTGGCCACGACCGAGATGCGCTCCGGGAACCTGCCCCGGATCGTGATCACCGAGATCCCCTACCAGGTGAACAAGTCCGCCCTGCTCGAACGCATCGCCGACCTCGTCGCCAACCGCAAGATCGAGTCGATCCGTGACCTGCGCGACGAGTCGTCGCGTGACGGGATGCGCATCGTGATCGAGCTCAAGCGTGGCGAGGACCCGGCCGCCGTGCTCGCGAAGCTGTACAAGCTCACCGACCTGCGGACCAACCTCAACGTCAACATGGTCGCGCTCGTCGGCGGCAGCCCGCGCACGATCGGCTTGCGCGACGCGCTCGTGTACTACCTCCACCACCAGCGCGACGTGCTCACCCGCCGCACCGAGCACCGCCTGGCCAAGGCGCGTGCCCGTGCCCACGTCGTGGAGGGGCTGCTCGCCGCCCTGGACCACCTCGACGAGGTGATCGCGCTGATCCGCGGCAGCGAGTCCGCCGCGGTGGCCAAACAGGGGCTGATGGAGACCTTCGAGCTCTCCGAGATCCAGGCGCAGGCCGTGCTCGACATGCAGCTGCGGCGCCTCGCGGCGCTCGAACGCGCGGAGCTGGAGGACGAGTACCAGCAGCTGCAGGAGCGCATCGCCCGGCTGGAGGAGATCCTCGGTGACGCCGAGGTGCTCGACCAGGTCCTGCGCGACGAGCTCGCCGAGCTCAAGCGGGTCCACGCGACCCCGCGCCGCTCGCGCATCGTCGCGGACGGCATCGAGGCCGACGACGTGCTGGCCGGAGGCTCCTCCGCGGGCTTCGAGGCACAGGACGTGACCGTCATGATCACCCGTGGCGGCTACATCAAGCCGTTGGCCCGGCGGCGCACGACCCCCGCCCACAAGCACGCCCACGACCCGCTGGCGGCGGTCGTGCGCACCACGACCGACGACGCGCTGCTGCTCATCGACGAGCAGGGCACGGGACACCGCGTGGGTGTCGGTGACCTGCCGATCGCCAAGGCCAACCAGCGCGGCACCCACGTCGGAGGGCTGCTCGGCGGTGGGCCGGACGCGCCCGTCGCCGGCGCGGTCGCCCTGCCCCGCGACCCCAGCGGCGTCACCGTCGTGACCGTCTCCGCCGGCGGGCAGGTCAAGCGCACCGCCGCAGCCGAGTTCGTCGAGTCCCGCCAGCGCACGCTGCAGGCCGCGGGGGTCAAGAGCGGCGACCGCATCGTCGCCGTCCTCCTGTGCCGGGACGACGACCACCTGCTCCTGGCCCACGATGGCGGCGCCGTGACCCGGTTCGCCGCGTCGGACGTCCGCCCGATGGGCCGGACCGCCGCGGGGGTCGCGGGCATGAGCGTCCCGAAGGGTGCTGCCATCGTGTCGGCCACGGTCGTGCCCGGTGGAGGCGACGACGTCGAGGTGGTGACCATCACCGCCGACGGCACCGCGAAGCGCACCCCGGTCACCGAGTACCCACCCAAGGGACGCGGCGGCAAGGGCCTGGTCACCGGGACCGACGCGCTGCTGTGGTGCGGGGTGGCCGGCGACGTGCACACCGGCGGGGACGACCCCGCGGTGATCCGCCCGGTCGACGTCCCCGAGGCGAAGCGCGCGGGTCGCGGGAGCCCGCTGGACGCCGACGTCGGGTACCCGGCCGTCGGCGAGCAGCTGCCGCCGGGACCGGGCACGGCGTGAGCTCCCCCGCACCCTCGCCCGTGCTCCACGGGGTGCTCGCAGAGCTACCAGGCGCCGAGCTGCGTCCCGTGCGCGACGCCGACGCCGACGGCCTGATCGCCCTGGTCGACGAGGCGTACCGGCAGCACCCGGGGTGCGTGCTCGATCTGCCCGGGGTCGACGCCGATCTGGTCACCCCGGCGACCTCGGCGGCCGAGGCCGGGACCACGTTGTGGGTGGTGACCCACGACGGACCGATCGTCGCCTCGGTCGGTGCCGGTCCCTGCTCCGACGACGGCGTGGTGGAGCTCAAGCGCCTGTACGTCGCGGCGAGCCACCGCCGACGCGGCCTGGCAGCGGGCCTGGTCGAACAGGTCGAGCGCCACGCCGCACAGCTCGGCGCCTCGGTCGTCGAGCTGTGGAGCGACACCCGCTTCGAGGACGCGCACCGGCTCTACCAGCGCTGCGGCTACCGCCCCACCGGCCGGACGCGCGACCTCGACGACCCGTCGAACACGACCGAGTACCACTTCCGACGGCGCCTCGACGACA
>CAYVJT010000219.1:0-2192 GCA_964451855.1 uncultured Actinomycetota bacterium | reverse complement strand
CGGCAGCTCACTCGGCAGGAACCCGACCCCGCGTCGGTTCCGGTACTAACGTTGGAGGTCCTAGCGACCCTGTCGATCCTGTCGTCCTCTCGTTCGGGAGGCTCCGTGCGCCGCTGTCCTGTCTGGCTGCTGCTCGTCGCGCTGTCGTTGCTGACCGCCTGCACGCCGGAGGTCGAGGAGGCGGGATCCGAGGCGCCTGAGGAGCCAGGCGACGACGTGTCGGTGCTCGGCACCAACGGAGACGACGAGGAGCCCGACCCCCAGCCTGAGCCCGAGCCTGAACCCGAGCCGTGCCGACACGATCGACTCGAGGACGCAGCACGGGTCATGCTCACCGATCGCGAGCCGGCCGCGTTCTCAGCCGAGCTCGCAGACCTCACCCACCGCTGCGCCGACGCGGTCGTGCTCGCACCGGCGGACGACGCATGGGTGGGCGCCATCGCGGCCGCGGCCGCGGTCCACCTCGATGCGCCCCTGTTGCTCGTCGAACCCGGCACGCGCGACGAGGTCGCCGACCACGTCGCGCGGTTGGAGGCGACCGAGGTGCTCACGGTCGGTCTCGGAGCGACCGAGCGCCCCACCGCGCTGGACGACCTGGAAGGCCCCGACGACGGGCCGGACGGCGGGCCCGACATCGAGGTGACCGACCTCACGCTCGACGACCAGGACCGGATCGCGCTCGCCCGGTCGGTCGCGGACCACCTCGGCCTCCGGACCCTGATCGCGGTCCCGGAGGACGACGTCCGCGCCCGTGCGGCAGCCCTCGCCCGGCTCGATGGCGACATCGGGCTGTTGCCGCTGCCCGTGGACGACACCCCGATGTCACAGGTCGCCAACGGGCTCTCGCCGACGGTGCGCCTGCGGGTGCTGGCGAGCGAGGACGGCGTGGCCGACGGGATCGCCGATCGGATGCTCTCGGTCGGGCTCGACGCGGTCGTGGCCACCAGCCCGCTGTTCCGCACCGGGACCTCGACCACCTGGCTGGTCGACCCCGACGACGAGCTGGCCGTTCCGCTGACCGCGACGGCTGCCCGCGGTCGCGGCGAGGCGTTGCTGCCGATCGACGCCGCCGATCTGCGTCAGGGGCGCGACGACACCGACCGGCTCCGCCGCACGAACCCCGACCGGATCGTGCTGACGGGCGACCTCACCCCCGAGGCCGACTGGCAGGTCGAGGTGGTGCTCACCGGCCCGGAGCTGCCCGGCGGTGGGTTCTCGCTGTTCGAGGACCGGCGCATGGTGGCGCTCTACGGGCACCCGGAGATCCCTGCCCTCGGTGCCATGGGCGAGCAGTCCCTCGACGAGACGATCCCCCGACTCCAGGAGGTCGCGGAGCCCTACGGCGCGGACGGCTTGGAGGTGCTGCCCGCCTTCGAGATGATCGCCACGATCGCGAGCGCCCGCGCCGAGGAGACCGGCGACTACAGCCGGCGCACCTCCATCGAGGTGCTCCGTCCCTGGGTCGACCGTGCGGCGGAGGAGGAGATCTACGTCATCCTCGACCTGCAACCGGGACGTACCGACTTCCTGACCCAGGCCCAGGAGTACGAGGAGCTGCTGCTCGAACCCCACGTCGGGCTCGCCCTCGACCCCGAGTGGCGGCTCGAACCCGACCAGGTCCACCTCCAGCAGATCGGCTCGGTCGACGCCGAGGAGGTCCAGGAGGTCGCGGACTGGCTGGCGGAGCTGACGCGTGAGCACAACCTGCCGGAGAAGCTGCTGATCCTGCACCAGTTCCAGTTCGCGATGCTGCCCGACCGCGACGAGATCGAGGCGCCCCCGGAGCTCGCGGTCGTCGTCCACATGGACGGGCAGGGTCCGCAGGGCGCGAAGGACGAGACCTACGGGGCGATCACCGCCGGCGCCGAGGACCGTTGGCTGTGGGGCTGGAAGAACTTCTACGACGAGGACGACCCGACCGCGGAGCCCGAGAAGGTCCTCGGCCTGGAACCGCTGCCGGTCTTCGTCTCCTACCAGTAGGCCGGCTCGCCCGCGCTGGGCGGGGCTCAGGCCTGCTGGGCCGAGAACATCCACAGCTGCATCTCGAGGCCCTCGAGGATGCCGATCAGCAGGTCCTCGCTGGCCAGGTCGACGTCACCGAGCCCGTCAAGGTGTTCGCGGGTCCGGCGGGCGACCGCCTCGATGCGGTCGGTCATGACCGCGACCACCTCGTCCTGGTGGCTCCAGCTCTC
>CAYVJT010000218.1:4169-6299 GCA_964451855.1 uncultured Actinomycetota bacterium | reverse complement strand
ACCGGCCGCGACGGTGGTGTCGATCTGCTGCAGCCAGCCACGCGTGGCTTCGAGCATCTCGCGTTCGTGTCGCTGCGCGGCGGCCTGTCGGATGGTGTAGGGCACCAGCCACAAGGCCGCCACGACGGCTGCGGCTGCGACCGGCCAGCCGGTGACCAGCCACGCCACCGCGGCCGCCCCGGCGATCCCGCCGACGACGGCGATGCGGCCGGCCAGCTGCGGCCAGTCCACCTCGCGTCGCGACGCCGTCTGGTCGGTGCCGGTGACGCCGATCGCGATGGCGACGATCCCGGCGGCGAACAGCAGCCCGGCGGCGGCTCCGGCGACCATCGGGGGCATGTCAGTCCACCGCCCGCATGCCGTGACGCCAGCCGTGGGCCGTCAACCACTGGCGCATCTTGACCGACGGGCCATCGCCGGTGAGCCGCCCGTCGGCATCGACCCGGTAGACCTCGTGCACCAGGATGGTGTCGCCGTCGATGCCGCCGACCTCAAGGACCTCGGCCACGTAGCGCTGCCGGGTCTTGGGGTCCTGCCGCTGCCAGCACACCACATCGACCGCGTCGGCGACACGCCTACGGGCGCCCGCCTCGGACATGGTGGAGTGCTCCGCCGCCAGGTACTCCAGCCGTCCCAGCGCCGCCCGGGCCGAGGCGGCGTGGATCGTGCACACCGAGCCGCCGGCTTCGCCCATCATCGCATCGAGCATCTCGGCGGCCTCGCTGGAGCGGACCTCGCCGACCACGAGCCGGTCGGGGTTGAGCCGCTTCGAGGCCCGCAGGCCGTCCGACAGGGTGAAGGCGCCCTCCCCCTCGGTGTTCGGCCGGCGCGTTGCGATGGCGACGACGTCGTTGTGCAGCGGGTTGCCGTCGGCGTCGACCATGACGGGGTGGCCGAGCTCGAGTTCGCGGACGTCCTCGATCGTGATGATCCGCTCGTCCGCATCGATCTCGTTGAGCAGGCAGCGCATCGTGGTGGTCTTGCCGGCCTTGGGCCCACCCGCCACGAGCACGTTGGCGCCGAACCGGACCACGCCCGAGAGGAACTCGGCGACGGCCTCGTGCAGGGTTCCCAGCGCGACCAGCTGGGACACGCGCCGGATCGTCGGGTCGGGACGACGGATCGAGATCGTGGGCCGCGGTGCGATCTCGCGGACCAGCGAGATCCGGTGGCCGGATGCCAGCGTTACCTCGGCGACCGGACGAGTCTCGGACCATTCCTGCTCGCCCTCCCGGCCGTAGCGGCGGGCGAGGCGCTGCCCGAGCTTGAGCAGGTCCTCATCGTTGTCGGCGACCGGCTCCCCCTGGGTCTTGGAACCGTCAGCGCGCAGGACCCACACCTCGTCGCCGCCGTTGATGTTGACGTCCTGGATCGTCTCGTCGTCCAGCAGCAGCTGCAGGCGCCCCAGCCCCGCCAACTCAGCGACCGCGGCATGCCGCACGGTTGCCCACACCGCCGCCTGTTCGTCCGGGGACAACTCGGTGGGGAGCAGCGTGGTGTCCTCCATCCGCAGCCGGCGGGTCTCGCTCATCACCAGGTCCGCAGCCTGGTCGTGACCGAGCCGGTCGGTGTCGCCCAGGCCGGGCTGGGCGTCCCGCTGGGTGTGCACGCCTTCGACGACCGCGCGGACAGCACGACGGACGATGGGGTCGGACCAGCTCTTCATCCGGTGACGACCTCCGCCTCGGCGGCTGAGAGCCGCTCAACCAGCGCCCTTGCGGCGCGCAGCAGTGGAGACCGGGACAGGTTGCGGCGCGGGGGTGACAATCCGCACAGTGCCCGCGCCGCGGGAGGGTCCTCGGGCACGGTCGCGACCACCGGCCATCCCAGCGTCGTCGCCACCGACGCGGCCGAGGCACGGGCGGGGTCCCCCGCCGCCTCGCGTACCAGCAGCCCCACGCGCCCGGTCTTGTTCAGCCAGCCCGTCGCGGCGCTTGCGGCGGTGACCTGCTCGACGATCGGGTCCACCAGCACCCACACCCCGTCGACGGCGGACAGCAGGTCGAGCTGATCCGCCGACCCATCCACCCGGCCGGCATCAACGACGACCGGGTGTGTCACAGTCACGAGCCGGTCTGCGAGCCAGCGGCCGACCTGGGCCTGCCGCATCACCGCGGCCGACGGGTGGGC
>CAYVJT010000218.1:0-4069 GCA_964451855.1 uncultured Actinomycetota bacterium | reverse complement strand
CACCCTGATCGCCCAGGACCGCCACCGACTCCACGACAGCGGCCTCGACCAGCACCTGAGGCGGCTCGCCCTGCTGCGCCGCCGCCTCGATCACCTGGACGACATCACCCGGACGTAGCCCCGCGATCGGGAACTCGCCCGGGTTCAGCCGCAAACCCACGAGCGCCTGGCCCTCCCCCACGGCCACGTGCTCGGTCACCAGCGCAGGCGACAGCAGGTGGTCGGCCGGAAGGTCGGTCGCCCACACCTGCCCAACGAGCTGAGTGCGGGAGGCAACCGACGCTTCAAGCAGCGACCCGGCCGCGCTGTTCGCGACCTCGACGGCGACGAGCTCGTCCGGATCGACGAGGTGACCGCGCGACACCTCGGTCGCGGTCGCCCACACCAGCGTCGTCGCCGTCGCCGCGTTGAGCAGCGCCGCCACCAACGCCGCCGACAGCGCGGCGAGCACCAGGCCCACCACCACAAGCACCGGACGTCGTCGCCGTGCGGGTTTGGGTAGCCCGGCGACAGAGTCGGTGTCGGTTCGTCGGGAACGCTGCGCGCCCGTCGTCGGGGAGGTCACGGCCACGCCTCCCCAGATGCGCTACCGCAGATCCGAGAAGGCCGCCGCGTGTGCGTGCGCACGAGCAGAAACGCCGCCCGTGGAGTTCCCAGCGGCGCCAGGGGATAGGGCACCTTGCAGTTACACATGATCGTGACCCACTGAGGACTCCAAACACTACAGATTGGCCACCGTGCGTGGTAGGGAAACTTCCACAGGTTGTGGATAAACGATCGGCGTCCTCAACCGACGTTGGTGGCGGACCTCTCCACGCCAGTCCGCGCTGTCTGGCCAGCGGCGATCCCGTCCGCGTCCGCACTCCGCCTAACGACGCTGGCCGGTGGCGGGTCGAGGAACTCGACACGACTGGCCACCACAACCAGTCGATCGCGGCGCTCACCGTCCGTGGTGGTCCACTCCTCGTGTTCCAACGAGCCCCACACCGCGACACGCCGGCCGCGGGCGAGATGCTCCGCAGCCACCTCGGCCAGCCGGCGCCAGGCCTTGACGGTGATGAAGTTGGCCAGCTCCCGGCGGGGGTGGTCGACGGCCAACCGGAATGTGGTCAGCGGCGTACCGTTGGGTGTCGCCCGCGGTTCGGGGTCGTGGGTCAGCCGTCCGATCAGCTGCACGCTGTTCATACGTCCTCCAACAGTCGGGTACGCACAGGTAGTTGTTCCCGACCTCCCCGAAATGTGACACCACCTGCCCCGACGTGCGGCAAGTGCGCAGGCCGTCGCAGCCGACTCTCATCCGGGGGAACCAGCGACGGTCTACACCCCACCTCCACCGTCGTTTCGCACCCAGGCCTCCACAACACCGGCAAAGGGGTGCCGCACGATGCGGCATGCCGATCTCTGCCGTAACCCGCCGCGCGATCTTCGACGACTTGGCCCTCCGCGAGACGCACCGGGCCGGCGGCTCGAGGAAGACGAGTGGCCACCTTCATCTGGTGCCGAAACCGCGATTCGATCGCCCGCTTGTCGACGGCCAGACGCGCACTACCGCTGGGACGGGGCATCCGAGTCGGGGAGAACAACTGCAGTCCCAGGTCCGTCCGCGATTGCGGTCCTTCACTGGCCAAGGACCGTACGGCGACCCACCCTTCGACCCGGAATCGCGGCTGAATGCAACGGGTTGCGACTTGGTTCCAGACGGGGAGCGCGAACGCCGGATACGTCTCGAATGGGAGGCGGTGAGCCACGGCTCAGGAGCTGGGTTCTTCGCCGAGAAGCTTGACCGGTCCGGTGGTTGTGGGATGCACGCGTGGAGCTGAGGCTCGTTGGTGGGGGACCGCCAGAAGGCTGCTTCGTTGAGCATCTCGGGCATGAACGGCAGATCGGCGGCGGCGAGGGGCACGATCGACAAGGGAGTCGGGACTCCCTTGGAAGGCCGAGCCGGTCGGCCGAGTAGTTTGGCGTCCCATCAACGCGCGAGTGATTTCGTGGTCAAAGGTGTCCCCGCACGCGAGTTCGTAGTCCCGCTTGTGGCAGCAACGGTCGTGTTGCTGATGGCGCTGCGGTTCGCTGGCGAGTTGCCGGACCCGGTTGCCTCAGCTTGGGACCCTGACGGTTCACCGGTCGACAGCAATCACCGGTTGATCGAACTGGTGACGGGTGTGGCGGTCACCGGCGCCTCCGCGGTCGTGCCGCTGCTGCTGACGGTCCGGGTGCGCCGGCCGGTGGGTCAGCGTCTGCTGGTCGTCGCCGCGCACGTTCTCCCGGTGCTGTTCGCGGGTCACCGGTGGCGGCTGGTCGAGGCGAACCGGGGAGCGCCCAGCTGGGATCTCGCCACGTCGGCGGCAGAGCCGTCGGTGGTGTATGCGTTGGCCGTGGCTGCCGCGTTGTGGGGGTGGTGGGCGAGTCGGGATCGCGGGTACGGCGACGGCGTGGCCGAGCGGGGAGGTTCGGGGAACCGGCCTGGTTGAGGTCGTACCGGTCTACAGCTCGTCGAGCAGCCGACTCGCACGGTCGCCTGGGTCCAGGCACGGGGGTGCAGCCAGTTCGTAGACTGTTCGAAGCTGGGTTCGTGGCGCGAGCTTCGGTGAGAAGGTGACGCCGGGGACGATGCCGTCGTAGCGCAGGATCGTTCGCCGGCCCCGATGGGCCTTGAGCATGTACGACTCGGATGCTTGTCGGGTCAGCGTGACGTCGTCGGCCATCGGTGGCCCTGGGGTACGGTTCTCCGATGGGTGGTTTCTCGTGAGTGCGCTACGGCACCGATCGGTCGGCCGGGCGTCCGTGTGCACGCTTGCGCTCGCTGTTGTCGTCGCCCTCTCGATTCTGACCCAGGGCCTGACGGGCGGTGCTGACGGGTCGCCACTCTCGGGCGGCCAGAGTTCGATCTCGCAGGCGTCGAGCGAACTCGGTGTCGTCCCCGCGACGCCTCGCGCTTCCTTCGGTAAGTCCGACGTCGAGCGTGAGGACCGAACGGGCTTCGGTCCGGCGGCGTTGCTGATAGCCGGTGCGGCCGTGTTCACGCTGGTCCCCGCACACGCCCCCCTGCCGTCCGTTGCCCGCCCGGCCGTCCATGGTGTGGTCGGCCTGAGCGTTGCGCGAGCTCCTCCAGTGACACCCGCCGTGTGATCTCGGGTGTTGATCCGCCATAGTGGCGGAGACTGGAACATGTTCGTGGCAACGGAGAAGGCGCATCGCGCCCAGAATCTACGTACTCGTGGCTCGCTGATCCGGCGCAGCCTGCTCATCGTGCTGCTGCTTGCGGCAGCCGTCTCGGCCGTCCTGCTCGAACCTGTCCGGCTCGGGCTTGATCTGCGGGGCGGCACCCAGATCGTGCTCGAGGCCCGCCCGGTGGCGGATCGAGCGTTGGACGATGACACGCTCGATCGGACGTTGGAGGTATTGCGTCGTCGCGTGGATGTGCTCGGTGTGGCCGAGCCGACCCTGCAACGCTCCGGGGATGCGCGCATCATCGTCGAGCTGCCTGGGGTCACCGACCCCGACGAAGCGGTCGCGGTCATCGGCCGGACCGCGCAGCTGACCTTCCATCCGGTCGAGGGCCTCGCGGACAGTTCGGACCTCGAGCCGGCCGGCGAAGGCACTGATCCGGTCGATGTGACCGGCGGCGCGGTCCTTGCCGACGATGCCGGGGTGCCGATCCGCCTCGGTCCGGTCGCGCTGGCCGGTGATGACGTGCAGAACGCCGGGATCGCGCTGGGACAGGGGGCGGCCGGCCGGTTCGACGTCACCGTCGAGTTCCGAGGCGAAGGACAGAGCGGATGGCAGCAGCTGACCGCCGATGCCGCGTGTGCCCCGCCGGGCGATCCACAACGTCGTGTGGCGATCGTCCTCGATGGCGAGATCATCTCGAGCCCACAGGTCGTGCCGGACGTGGCGTGTGGGCAGGGCATCTCGGGTGGGTCGACCTCGATCACGGGCGACTTCACCCAGGAGGAGGCCGAGGAGCTGTCGCTGCTGATCCGAGGTGGTGCACTCCCGGTCCCGGTCGACGTGGTCGAGCAGCGCACGATCGGCCCGTCGCTGGGCGAGGCGGCGATCGAGGCCAGCC
>CAYVJT010000217.1:0-6330 GCA_964451855.1 uncultured Actinomycetota bacterium | reverse complement strand
CCAGGACACCGGCGACGCGACGAGCCAGGACACCAGCGACGCCACCACCTCGGCGGTCATGGCCATCGCTCAGCAGGCCGGCGGCCGCGCACATCCTGCGGCGGATACCGAGCAGCGCTACGCCCGTCCCGACGCCGACCGGCTCTCGGAACGGATGCTGGAGGGCGTGCGACAGCGTTCGACGGGAGCGACCGAGGCGGCGTTCTTCGACCTGGACAAGACGGTGATCGCCCGGTCCTCGACCTTGGCGATGGGCCGCACCTTCTTCCGCGACGGCCTGCTGTCCTCCACGATGGTGCTGAAGACGCTCTACGCCCAAGCGGTCTACCAGCTGGTCGGTGCCGACCACGAGCGCATGGAGCAGGCCCGCCACGCCGCCCTCGAGCTGACCCGCGGCTGGGAGGCGGACCGCGTCCGCCGCCTGGTGCGTGAGACGATGGAGCAGGTCATCGCGCCGCTGGTCTACCAGGAGGCGCTCGACCTCATCGCGGAGCACCGTCGGGCCCGCCGCGACGTGTGGCTCATCTCCTCCTCCGGCGAGGAGATCGTCGAGCCCTTCGCGGACTACCTCGGCATCCGCAACGTGATCGCGACCCGGTCAGGGCTGGACGACGAGGGACGCTACGACGGCACCCTCGAGTTCTACGCCTACGCCGGCGCGAAGGCGACCGCGATGCGGCAGGTCGCGGAGGTCTGTGGCTACGACCTCAGCCGCTGCTACGCGTACTCGGACTCGATCACCGACCTGCCGATGCTGTCGGTGGTGGGCCACCCCACGGCCGTCAACCCCGACCGTGACCTGCGCGCCGCAGCGAGCGCGATGGGCTGGGAGGTCCGCGACTTCCACTCGCCGGTCCGGCTCCGGGACCGACTGCCCGACGTCCCGGGCCCCCAGGGGCAACTGGTCGCGGGCGTGATCGGCGCCCTGCTGATCGGCGCGATGGTGTGGCGGCTCACGACCCGACGATGACCGCAGGGCTGGCGGCACCACGCGACGGCCACCGTGGCCGGGCGAGTCAGTTGCCGCGTCCGCTCACGTGTAGTCGCGGTGGTACTCGACGCGTCCGTCGTCACCGAACCCGAAGAAGCTGGCGCGCGGCAGGTCGCTCCACCGACGCCCGGCAGCGGTGTAGGAGATCGTCCACTCCACCGCCAGGGACAGCCCGTCGTCGGACTCGATGACCCGGGTGGCGTCGACCGCGATCTCCTCCTTACCGGCCAGCCAGTCCTTGAGGTAGGCCTGGATCAGCAGGTTGCCGCGGTGAGGCGGGTTGTACGGCTCGAGGTAGAGGGCGTCGGCCGCGTACAGTTCGGGCAGCTTGGACACGTCCGCGCTCGTGAGCATGCCGGACAGTCGCTCCCACGCCTGCGCTGCGTGTCCCAAGGTTGGTCGCCTCCGCTCGCCGGTTCGGTCCCGGGGGAGGATAGTGCCCCGTTCGGGCGCTCCGGGAACGGAACGTCCCGGGAACGAACGTCCCCGGGAACGACCTCCCGCGACGGCCCAGCCAGGCCGGACCACCGACCGCAGGTCAGTCGTCGGGGTCGCGCTCACGCCGCGCCTCGTCCGCGCGCTGCCGGTCCCGCCTCGACCGGCGGCGCCACGCCCCGCCCGCCGCGACGAGCACCGCGATGACCAGCCCCTGCACGACGCCGGTGGTCAACAGCCCCATCGGGTCGGCGAAGCCCTCGCCACCGTCGACGGCAGCCGTGACGACCGCGAGCAGGATGCCCGAGGGCAACCCGGTGGCGAGCCCGGTGAGCCAGGGGCGCTCCTCCGCTGCTCGATCCAACCGCCTCAACGATCCCGACATGCCGTGAGGCTACCGCGCCCACCCCCGCGCCCGGCCGTGCGATCGGGCCCGGACGCGGGGCTCGGCGAACCCTGGTGCGAACCACCTCGAGGTGCCAGCTCGGCGGACCGCTCCGGCGCGCCACCTGCACGTGCCACCTCGGCGTGGATGCGGCAGACTCTCGCCACGCCGCTGCCGACCGACCTTGCTCCCCACATCACGAGGTGACGATGACGACCGCACTGCCCCAGGCGACACAGGTCCCCGCGGACGCTGAGGACGTGGCCACGACCCTGGCGGCCCAGCTCGCCGAGACCCGCGCGTGGCTCGACGAGCTGGTGCGCATCCCGTCGATCAGCGCCCTGCCGGAGCACCGGGACGACGTCCGGAGGGGCGCGGAACGGACCGCGGAGCTGCTCAGCGAGGCCGGGCTCGAGCACGTGCAGCTGCTCGAGCTCGAGGGCGTGCACCCCTACGTGACGGGTTCGTGGCTCCACGCCGGGCCGGACGCGCCGACGGTGCTGCTCTACGCCCACCACGACGTGCAGCCCGTCGGTCCACCCGAGCGGTGGGCGTCGGAGCCCTTCACGCCGACCGAGCGCGGCGGCCGGCTCTACGGTCGGGGGAGCGCCGACGACAAGGCCGGGATCCTGGCGCACGTCGCGGCGATCCGGGCATGGCTCACCGCCCGGGGCGAGCTGCCCGTCAACGTCAAGGTCATCATCGAGGGTGAGGAGGAGCTGGGCTCGCCCAACCTCACCGCGTTCCTGGAACGCTACGGCGATCTGCTGCGCGCCGACGTGATCGTGCTCACCGACCTCGTCAACCACAAGATCGGGTGGCCGAGCCTGACCACCACCCTGCGGGGCATGGCCGACGTCCGCGTCCGGGTGCGCTCGTTGGAACAGCCGGTGCACTCCGGGATGTGGGGTGGCGCGGTCCCCGACGCGTTCACCGGGACGATCGCGCTGCTCGCCACCCTGCACGACGCCGACGGCGCCATCGCGGTCCCCGGCTTCGCCGACGACGTTCGACCGCTGTCGGACGCGGAGCGGGGACGGCTCAACGCCCTCGACGAGGATCCGGACGAGCTGCGCGAGGAGGTCCGGATGCTCGACGGCGTGCGGTTCGTCGGCGACCCGGGGCGCTCGCTGTTCGAGCGGTTGTGGGCCCAACCGACGATCACACCGGTGGGGATGGACGTGCCGTCGGTCGCCAACGCGGCCAACACCCTGCTCTCGGACGTCGAGACCAAGCTGTCCTGCCGGCTCGCGCCCGGCCAGGACCCCGACCGCGCCCTGCAGGCGCTCACCGACCACCTCGTCGCCAACGCGCCCTGGGGGATGCGGGTGGAGGTGTCCCTCGGCGAACGCAACCCGGCGTGGGTCATGGAGCCGGGCGGCCCGGCCTGGGACGCCGCCGTCGACGCGATGACCGCCGCCTACGGCCGCGAACCCGCCGTGCTGGGCTGCGGCGGGTCGATCCCCTTCGTGGAACCGTTCAGCGACGCCTTCGACGGGGCCCCGTGCCTGCTGGTCGGGATCGAGGATCCCGCGTCCAACGCCCACGGCGACGACGAGTCGTTGCACCTCGAGGACTTCGCCAAGGCCTGCCTGGCCGAGGCGTTCCTGCTCGGCAACCTGGCCGCGACGTCGAGGTAGCGGCGCAGACGCACACGACGACGGCGGCGCGTGATGAGACGCGCCGCCGTCGTCGAGCCTCGAGGTGCCCGCCGCGTCAGACGGTGACGGGCTCGCGGCTGCGCGACGAGGAGCCACCGTCGATGGTCGACGGCTCCAGCGCCGGGACCGTGGATGGTGCCGGGCGGCGGGGGTCGGAGCTGGGCAGTGGGTCGCCGCTGCTCGGGGGGGTCGCGCTGCGCCGGCCGCCGAAGCGGTGCCTCCAGGGGCTCCCAAGAGCCCCCTGCGCCCGCGCCACGCGGTACTCGGCCTCAGCACGGATCAGGGTCTCCGGGAACATCCGAGACCACCTCCTCTAGGGGTCGGCCAGCGCGACGGTCCTGTGCGCCGTCGGTCGGCATCTCGTTCGATGTGCATCGTACGCTATTGTTCGATATCTGTCAAACAACTCGGCACCGTTCTTTCGGTCACCATCCAACAACTTGAGGTAGTGTGGTAAGAGATGGCTCGAACCAACCGCCACCTTCGCGTTCGACACTTCGTCGACCGAGCGCGAACAGGTACGGTTCTCGGGTCGCATCCCTGTCGAACGACGGAGGCCGCGTGCGGCTCGTCGACCTGCGTAGCAGCGCGCCTGCGCCCACCCTGCGGGTGGTGGCGCAGGCCTCGGCCGCGGCGGAGCTGCTGCGCCTGATCGGGGTGCTCTTCAGCGACGAGCCGTCGGAGTACGACGTCGGCAGGGAGCGTCTCGACCGGATCCGCGCCTCGGTGCCGCAGGACCTCGCTGAGGAGATCCAGGCCCATCGGGCGACCGACGACGGCAAGGACTTCCTCGTCCTCTCGCTGATCGCCGCCGACCTGCCCGACCCGAGCGGCGTCGACGAGCTGCTCGCGGCCCTGCACGAGGACCCGGCGATGAGCTGGCGGCTCCTGCTGACCCACGTCGCGCAGAAGCTCGATCCCCGGCCCGACCTCGACGCACGGCTGCTGGCCGGCGACGAGCGCGCCCTCGACGAGGTGCGCGAGCTGGTCGAGGCTGCGGGGGGCGACCCGAGCGTCGAGGAGCTGCTCGACGTCGACCCCGTCGCGTACGGCCGCCAGGTCGCCGACATCGTCGAACGGTTCGAGGCGCAGGTGTGGCGCGGCCTCGCGGACGAGGCCATGGGGCCGATCCGCCGGGACGCCGATCACCGCAACGAGCGACTGGCCTCGGGGGCGGATCCCACGGCCGTGGTCGTCGAGGCCACCAACGGGTACGAGCCCCCCGACGATGCGGGGTTGCGCCGCATCGTGCTGCTGCCCAGCTACTGGATGCGTCCCTGGCTGGTGGTCGGCCACCGCGGCACGGACATCGAGGTGATCTCGACCGTCGTCGCCGACGAGTTCCTCGTCCTGCCCTCGGAGGCGCCGCCACCGGCACTGCTCAAGCTCGCCAAGGCGCTGTCCGACGAGAGCCGGCTCCGCCTGCTGCGGCGCATGGCCTCGGGGCCGGTGAGCCTGACCGAGGCCACCGATGCGCTGGACGTCACCAAGGCCACCGCCCACCACCACCTGTCGATCCTCCGACAGGCGGGGCTGGTCTCCATGCGCGGAGCGGGACGCTCCACCCGCTACGCGCTGCGCCACGACCCGGCAGACGCGGCACGCGACGCCCTGGCCGACTACTGCTGCCGACCCTGACCCGACGTGCCTGATCCGACTGCTCCGTCACGGCGCATCAGAGCACCGCAGGCTGGCTAGCCTCGCCGTGAGGAGGGGACGACGATGGCTGACCCGCGCGACACCGGCTACACCGACGAGGACCTCGCGCGCCAGCCCGGCATCGACGACCCCGACGACTACCGCCATCCCTTCGCTCGCGACTACGACCGGCTGGTCCACACCACGGCGTTCCGGAAGCTGCAGGGCAAGACCGGGGTGGTCGCTCCTGGCGAGGCGGACTTCTTCCGCACCCGGCTGACCCACACGATCGAGGTGGCGCAGCTGGCGCGCCGGCTCGGCTGGAAGCTCGGTGCCCAGCCCGACCTGGTCGAGGCGGCCGCGATCATGCACGACTTCGGCCACGCCCCCTTCGGCCACGTGGGCGAGGAGTCGCTGTGCGGGGCGGTGGACGCCGCGGCCGTCGCGTGGGGTCTGGACCCCGCCGACGTCGGCGGCTACGAGGGCAACGCGCAGACCTTCCGGCTGGTCACCTCCAGGCTGACCGGCTCCGCCGCGAACCGCGGCCTGAACCTCACCCGCGCCACGCTGGACGCGTCGGTCAAGTACCCGTGGGAACGCGGCGAGGTGAGCGACCGCAAGTGGTGCTTCTACCCCACCGAGCGCGAGGCCGCCAGGTGGGTCCGCGAGCCCGCCGGCGACGACCGTCGTCGGACCCAGAGCTTCGAGGCCCAGGTGATGGAGTGGGCTGACGACGTCTCGTACGCGGTCCACGACCTCGAGGACTTCTTCCTCGCCGGCTCGATCCCCCTGGCGCTGCTGGCCCAGTCCGCCACCGCCCGCCAGCGGGTCACGGAGCAGCTCATCGAGCGCCGGGCCCGGCGCGGCAAACTGGCGACGCAGCCCTCCGACGACCCGGTGCGCTACCCCGCAGACGAGCTCGCCGACGCCTTCGAGCAGGTCTTCACCCAGGCCGACGGGCCCTTCGAGGGCTTCCGGTCGCTCTCTGGCGAGTTCGACGGCTCCGTCGAGTCGCGCCACGCGCTGCGGCTGATGCGCAAGCGGTTGATCAACCGGCTGATGCACTCGGTCGCGCCCCGAGACCCGGACGCACCACCTCGGCGTCACCTCAACGACCTGAGCATCCCCCGGGACGCCCGGCTGGTCGACGACGTGCTGCGCGACCTGCTGTGGGTGTTCGTGATCGAGCACCCGCGGATGGCGACCTACCAGCACGGGCA
>CAYVJT010000216.1:0-6345 GCA_964451855.1 uncultured Actinomycetota bacterium | reverse complement strand
CGGGCGTTATCGCTATGCCCGGTGATCCCTCCGGGAGCCAGCCGCCGAACTGATCCGATGGCAGGATCTGCACAGCCACTTCGAGGCAGGCTGCGGGCTGGCGCCTGTGCCAGCTGAGCCTCAGCGGCGGCCCTGACTTTCGTACCACTCTAGCCATGCCTGCATCGCTTGCTCCTCGTCCATGGCGAAGATCTCGTCGTCGGACAACCCGACGAGTGCGGAGAGGTTGACGGCGAGCCATCCTGGCAGCGACGAGTCGGGTCTCCCCGAGGCCACCGGCTGGTCGCCGCCGCGCTGCGGCGCACGGCCGTTGTCGACCGCGTCCCAGAACTGTTCCTCGGTGACCTCGAGTTGGTCGCGCAGTATGTGCTTCACGAGGCTGGGATCGCCGATCTCGTCTCGGCCGTGGGATGCCTTGGTGCGCAGGATGCGACCGTCTGGCAACGTCTTGACGTAGCGGTCGTGGTCGCGTCGCTTGCGGCCCCTGGCGCCGTGGGTGGGCTCCCACCCGTCGACCTCGCAGAAGCGGCGGATGTCGTCCCAGGTGGGATGCTTCACGTCGTGTCTGGTGCGCCGCCGAGGATGACCCGGCGCAACTCGTCGCGGTCACCGGCCAACTGAAGGCGATGGACCCACCAGCGTCGCTGCTGATGGTTGGGTGCGTGACGCAGCGACTCCTCCCATTCTTCGACGTAAGCCTCAACCTCGTCGAGCAGGTCTTCGGTCGCGTCCGCCAGGGTGGCCCCACGTCCGTAGACGGCAAGCTCGTTGAGCCAGACGGTAACCGTGCTGTCGTCGGCTCGGCTCACCTCCGTACTGAACGGGTAGTGACGCCCCAGCAGCTCATCGATCTCGTCGACCCGGAGGAAGGCAACTCGCGGCGACTTGCGTCGCTCGACGACGCGTGCATCGCCACGTTCGACGTCGTCGAAGACGTCGCTCAGCGACGTCTTCGCCTTCGAGAACTGCAGGACCTCCATAACAGCCTTTCTAGTCAAGTCGACCAACTTGGTCAGTATTCTATCTGGAGCTTGTGGGAGAGCAACCATCAGGAGACGCCACATCGGCCGGCGTCGCAGGCTCGATGCGACCAGGAGGCCCGATGCGCTCATGGCGAAGCCACCCTCTGCCTCACCGTCGTGGCCGACAGGAACGGTTCCTGAACCGGGCGACAACCGGCGTGTTGTTCTCACGGTTCGACGGCCAGCTCTTCCCAACGCAACACGGGGGTCTTGCGGGTCTGCCCGGATGCGGGGCCCAGCGGTGGGCTCGTCGTCCCTCGGAGCGCCCGTGGTACGTGTCGCGGCCTGGACCCTGTGGGATGTCGCGACCCCGCACGACGCGGGACCGACGAGCCGCACGGTCCGGCCGACGCGGTGCTGTTGCCTCCGTGCCTCGTGCCGAGGCACGAAGGATGCTGGTGTCCTCCGGCCTGCCACCTTCGACCGGTGGTCCGGTGCGGTCCTCGAGCGAGCTGCTGTTGGCGCACCAGGCCTGCGGGCCGGTTGCGGGACGGCCCGGCCGCGGCAAGCGAACCGCTATCCCCCCGCAGGTGGGCCGCTAGCGGTCGCGCTCAGGCTGGGTACCGGTGGCCCGCAGCGGCGGATCGGACAGCTCCGAGCAGCCGTTGCCAGCCGCCGACAACCGACCGCAACGACCCGCAGAGGAGTCTGCGTCATGTCCACTGATCGCACCATCGTCCCCGACCACGCCATCGGTCATGCGCCCTACCGCAGGAACGTCAACGTCAGGACGCTGTTCGTCGTCCTGCTCGCGGCGGCGCTCGCGTTGAGCCTGACCCCGACCGCGACCGCAGGCCCACCCGGGCAGGGAGCCGCAGCGGGGCCGCCTGGGCAGGAGACCGCAGACGTCCTGGCCTTCGCCGATCTCGAGGTGGTCAGCGAGGACACCGCGCGGCTCGTTCGAGGAACCGACTCGCTGCGCACCCGCACGAACACGCGCGATCTCGACCACGGTCACGTCATCACCCTGTGGTGGGTGATATTCAACAACCCGGACGAGTGCGCAGGGGAAGGGTGCGGCGAAGCTGACCTGTTCAACCCTGCCGTGGAACCCTCCTGCGTGTACGCCGAGGGGAGCATCGTCGGTGGGAACGGCCACGCACGGTTCATCGACCGGTTGACCGTCGGTGAGCACCGTGACAGCTGCATCGACTTCTTCGTCGACCTCGTTCCCGGCCTCGAAGGCGAGGACCACGGGCTCACCAACCCTCAGGGCGCCGAGGTCCACCTCGTCCTGCGTAGCCACGGACCGCGCATCCCTGGCCAGGTTGCAGAGCAGCGCAGCACCTTCGCCGGTGGCTGCGAGTACTTCCTCGATCCTGGAGCGACCCACGAACTCGAGCCCGGTCAGTGCAGCGACCTGCAGTTCGCCGTGTTCCCCGCCGGCAGCTGATCGCTCCGGATCCTCGTGCCTGCCTGACCGCGTCGAGCAGATCATGCTCAGGCAGCTGTCTAGGGTGGCCGATAGCAGAGGCGGAAGGCGACGAGCGGGGAGGTGGCCATCATGGAGCGGCCGCCTCCACCTGTCCCACCAACCCGACCTCCGCCACCACAGCCTCCAGGGACACCGTCGGGGTGGGGAACCGGCGGGCATCGACCGACCGGGCTCACCGGGCTGTGGTGGCGGTTCCGAGCCTGGCCGATCTGGGTGCAGGTGCTGCTCTGGTCCGTCCTGTGGCCGGTGCTCGGCGCGTTCGCTCTTCTGGCTCGACCGCAGAAGGCGGCGTGGCAGCTGGTCGCCGCGGTCGTGCTGTTGGTGGTCGTCGCACCTGCCTGGGCGGTGGCATGGATCGCACCGCAGGCCGCCGGGGAACGCGTCGCCGCTGCAGAGGGACCCGATGGGGGCGTCGACGAGGAACCGATCAGCTCGGGGGAGCCGGGTGACGGTGGAAGTGAGCCGGCGTCCGGGGCGGTGGCCGGTGACCTCGAGGTGCACTTCGTCGATGTCGGTCAGGCTGATGCGACGTTGCTCCTGCACGAGGAGGTGGCGGTCCTCATCGATGCGGGGCACTGGCAGCGGTCCGACGTCGTGCCCTACCTGCGCGACCAGGGGATCGCCGAGCTCGACCTCGTGATCATCACGCATCCCCACGCTGACCACATCGGCCAGTTCGATCAGGTCATCGACGCGTTCGACGTCACCGAGGTGTGGTGGTCGGGTTCCCAGACGACCACGCAGACGTTCAGCCGTGCGGTCGATGCGCTCGATCGCTCTGGGGCCCTCTACGAGGAGCCTCGTGCCGGGGATCGCACCTCGATCGGACCGCTGAGCTTCGACATCCTCAACCCTCCCGTCGGCACCGACCTCTCCGACCTGCATGACGCGAGCCTGAGCATCACGATCACCTACGGCGAGGTGGCGTTGCTCTTCACCGGCGACGCGGAGGCAGCCACGGAGCAGCGGATGGTCAGCGCCGCGGTGGATGGGCTACGAGCCGACATCCTGCAGCTCGGCCACCACGGCTCGTCCACCTCGACCACCGCGCCCTTCCTGTCGGCGGTCGATCCGGCGGTCGGTATCTACTCGGCCGGCTCGGGCAACCAGTACGGCCACCCCCACGCCGAGGTGATCGATCGGCTGCAGGCAGCCGACGTCGAGACCTACGGGACCGATGTGCACGGGCACGTGATCGTGACCACCGACGGATCGAGCTGGACGGTGACCACCGACCGCAGCGGGTCGGTGCCAGCCGTGCCGGCGCCGGACGGTTCCGGCGACGAGGCACGGGCGCCACCTGGGTCGGAGGAGGCACCGGACGAGGAGGCTCCTGCGACGTCGGAGGGATGCGAGCCAGGTCAGGTCGACATCAACTCGGCTGGTGTCGAGGAGCTCGAGCAGATCGTCCACATCGGCTCGACCCGTGCCCAGGAGATGATCGGCCTGCGGCCCTTCGCCAACGTGGACAGCATGACTCGCATCAGCGGCATCGCCGCAGGTCGGCTCGCAGACATCAAACAGGAGGGGCTTGCCTGTGTCGGATGAGATCCCGATGGATCGTGCCGTGATCGACCGCATCGTGGATGGCCGCACCGCTGTGCTGCTGGTGGGTCCCTCTGAGGAGCCGCTCCACGTCCCCGTCGACGTGCTTCCGGAGGACGCGACGGAGGGCAGCTGGCTCGTGCTCGACCTCGCCGAACTGATCGTCGGCATCGACCACGAGCTCACCGACGTGCGTGCCTCCGAGGTGAGGGCCAGGATGCATCGCATCCGGCAGGAACGACGAGGTGGCCGCTTCGAACGCTGACGTGGCTTCGAGTTCCCGCTTGCTCCGGACGACACGCGGTCCGGGCCAGACGACCGGATGCACATCATCGGCCCCCCTGGCCTACAGTTCGTGGCCCCCGCTTCGGGGCGCCGCCATCCGGGCCCCTGGGCCAACCCGTGGAGGGCAGTCCGTGGCCTCAGAGACGCGTGACACCGACCCGCCGCAGCGCCGCCGACGCCCGGCATGGCAGCTCGCGGCGGGCCTCGCCACCACGGTGGTCGTGCTCATCGTGCTGGTTGTGCCGGTGGTGGTCATGTTGCTGTTGTCGCCCCGCGGCATCCCGACCCCTCTGCCCGATGGGCTCGCCGTCGTGCTGCTCGCCGCTGCAGGCGTGGTCGTAGGGATCACGGTGCGGGCGGCCCGAACCCGGCCGCTGTTCGCGCTCACCACCGCGGTGCTCGTGACGCTCCTGGCGCTGTGGTTCCAGGCGGGGACCTGGTGGTCTGCCGCGTGGGCGCCCGCCCCACCGCTCCTGCCCAACGTGCCGCCCACGCTCGTGCTGGTCGCTGGTGTCTTCCTGGCCACCACACTGGCCGCTGTGCTGGGGGCCGGAAGCAGCCACCGAGAGGCGACGCCCGGCGCGGACCGCGGCGGGGCCTGGCCGGCGCGGGCGGTGCTGCTGGGAGCCGTCGCGGCGGCCGCCATCGTGACGGTCGTGGAAGGCGACGTGTGGGGCCGACGGTTGCTGCAGCAGACCTTCGAGGGGCCGTGGGGTCTCAGCCGCTTCCGCTGGCTCGCGCTGCTGTTCGTCGGGCTACTCGTCGCGGGTGTGCTGGTCGGGTGGGTCGCCAGCACGGTGCGTCACGCGCCGCTGGCCCCGACCGTGGGCGCAGCGCTGCTCGCGGCCGCTGTGCTCCTGGTCTGGGCGGTGGCAGGGCTGGGCGGCCCGCCGCGCAGCACCCTGTACGGCCTGACGCTGGGGCTCCTCGCGGTGGCAGCGGTGACGTCCCTCGGAGGTGATCACCGGACGGCCGGCAGACCACCGGACGAGGACTAGCGCCCTTCGGGCTCCCTACCGGTATGGAGGGAGGGCCAGGGCTCGGGTGAGCCGCAGGGTGCCGTCATGCGGTGGCGGGCACAGGTTGCAGGTCAGTCCGTACGCGCCGTGAACGCGCTCACCAACCCCTCCAGCATCGCTTCGGCACCCTCCGGCGCCGTGATCCGGAGTCGCATCTCGTCAGCATCGCGCTCGATCATGAACCCGAAGAACGAGCAGCACGCCGCTTCCTCCGCGACGAACCGGTCGAGCAACGCATCGGCGTCCGCGGGGAAGACCAGCGTCGCCTGACGTTCGCCTTCCCATCGGTGGCCGATCAGCTTCGCAGCCAGGACGCGATCCTCGGTCTCGCGGCGGGTGAGATCGTCGGGTCCGAGGGTGCAACTGAAGGGCGGTCGATCGGTCATCGTGACACCTCGGCATCGGTGGTGGTTCGACGACGTCGACGCTACGGTTTGAAGTGCGCTTCAACACAAGCGCCGCACCATCGAGCTAGCCAGCCTGGCTGGCCGCTGACATCCCCCGCGCCGTCCTCGATGCTGTCCTCGATGTCGCCCTCGATGTCGCCCTCGACGCCAGGAGCTGATGTGTCCAGGACCCTGACGATCGGGGAGGTGGCTCGCCGCGCCGGTGTCGCCGGCTCGACCCTGCGCTACTACGAACGGCGAGGGCTCATCGCGCCCGCAGGGCGCGGAGCCAACGGCCGCATCTACCCGCCGGAGGTACTCGACCGGCTGCGGATCATCCGCTACTTCCAGCAGGCGGGGTACACGCTCGCAGAGATCGGTGAGGTCTTCGACCGAGGAACCGACTGGCGCGAAGGTGCCCGCCGCAAGCGCGATGAACTCGAAGCCAGGATCGCGTCGCTGGTGCAGGCTCGTGCCCTCCTCGACGCGGCCCTGGCGTGCGGTTGCGACGATGTCGAGGGCTGCGACGCCGACCTCGATCTCGAGGATCTCGAACGCCAGGCTCCGGCGGAAGCCGAGGTTCCACCATGCGTCGATCCGGTCCCTGTACGCGGGCGAGCACGTCATCGAGTTCCAGGTCGTCAGGCGGGTCC
>CAYVJT010000215.1:0-6384 GCA_964451855.1 uncultured Actinomycetota bacterium | reverse complement strand
CTCACGAGCAGCGTCGTGGCTCACCGGTGGGGTGCGGGGTACCCGTCGCGTCGATCTCGAAGGGGATCAGGCAGGCGGTGACCGCGCCGTCGGGCTCGATCACGTACTCGGCGACGGCCGTTGTCGCGCCCGCCTGCGAGTGCCGTGGCCACACGAAGTTGCCGAGGTTCCAGAAGACCGGGACGTCGTCGACCCGTTCCAGCGGCTGCAGGCGGTGGGCGTGGTGGCCGAAGACGACGTCCACGCCTGCCTCGATCATCGCCTCCGCCTTGACCCGATCCTCCTCGCGGGGCTCGAGGGCCCCCTCCTCGCCCCAGTGCACCGTGGCGATCACCAGGTCCGCATCGGCTGCGGCCACCGCGATCGCCTCGGCCATCCGGTTGGGGTCGTAGCCGGTGGGTTGGCCCGGCAGGCCACCTCTGGCGGTCCACTCCGGGACGGGGACGACGCCACCGAACCCGATGATCGCGACCCGCCAGCCGTTGATCTCCAGGATCCGCGGCGCGTACGCGTCGGCCTCGTCCTCCCCGACGCCGACCGCCTCGATGCCGGCTGCCTCGACGTTGTACCTCGACTCGACCATGCCGGGGATGCCGTAGTCGCCGCTGTGGTTGTTCGCGAGGGTGACGACATCCACGCCGGCCTCGCGCATCGGCTCGAGCCCGTCGAGCGCGCAGCGGAACACGAACTGCTTGTCCTGCGGGGTGCCACCATCGGTGGCGGCGCACTCGAGGTTGACCATGACGAGGTCGGCTGCGGCGAAGGTGTCGCGCACCCCGTCCCACGCGGCAGCGAACCCGGCCTCACGCAGGACCGGGACGTAGCCGGGATCGAGGTTGACGTCGCCGACGTGGTGGATCACCAACCGTTCGCGTCGTGGCTCGTCGGGAGCGGCACCCTCCTCCGGTTCGCTCGGCGGGGGCGGGTCGTCACCGGGGTCGTCCTCCTGACCGCCGGCATCCTGTTCCGCGAACGCCTCCTCCGGATCCTCGTCCTCGGGAGCCGTCTCGACCGGTGGCACCGACCCGGGCGCTTCGGTGGTCTGTCGATCGGATCCGACCGCGGCGATGCCGACGATGCCCGCAGCGAGCAGCACGAGCCCGAGGATCGCCACGGTCGTCCGCGTGGTGCTCAACGACGTCCTCGTGTGGTGACTCGGCCTGTGGATGGCCTTGTGGGTTTGTGGATAACTACACGGCTGTTCTTCCACACATGTGGCTATCCCTGTGGAGGATGGAGGACGGGCCGACGAACGGCAACGGCCGCCCACCGCGATCCCTCAGGATCACCGGGGGCGGCCGGAGCGGATAGCCCTCCCCGTCACCGATCTCGGTGCGCACCTTCCGGATGCGCCGCGGCGGGGGACCGTGCGGATCCGGCGTCAGAAGGCCTCAGATGGAGCGGGGCTCCTCCCAGAGGGCTTCGTCGAGCTCCTGGTCGCGCTTCTTCTTGAGGGCGACCGCCGCAACGGCCGCACCGCCTGCGAGCAGCAGGGCGATGAGCCCCTTCTTGCCGCCCTTGTCCTCCTTCGACAGGTCGTCGATCCGGTCGGAGGTCGCGTCCTGGAGCTCCTTGCCCTTCTTCTCCGCCTTCCTGCGCAGATGGTCCGCCTTCTTCTCGAGCTTCGAGACCTTCTTCGACAGGCGCTTCGCCATGGCGACTCCTCATGTGGGGTTCGTGTCGGGGTCACGCTTGCAGCGAGCGTAGCGTCACCCGCGCGTGCTCCGTCCCCGACCTCCGACCGGGGACGGAGCACGGCACCCCGCGCCGGCGAGCCGATCGTGACCACCCCGGCAGCGGTGCCGGTTCACCCGGTCCGGCTGGCGATGACCGGCCCGCGGTCGTGGTCACCTGATCGTCACCTCGGCGACCGTGGCGACGCGTGGGTCGCAACCCCGACCGCGGAAGCACACCATCTCCCAGTCTCCGACACGGTCACGCGGGAAGGTCACGTGCACCCGGGTGCTCGACCGGCCACCGACGCTGATCGTGACGACCGGCACCGACTCCGAGGGTCCGATCCAGCCGCGGCCCGGCTCCACCCGCGCGCTCAGACCGGCGAACAGGTCCTCCTGGAGGCCGGTGGGGATCCCATCGGTCTCGGTCACCTCGCGTCCGAAGGCGACGTTGCGTGCAGCGTCGTTGTCGTTGACGAAGACGAGGGTGACCGGCTCCTCGGCAGGGATGATCATCCTCGACGGGGTGAAGTCGTTGCCCTCCATCACGATCTCGAGCACGCCGTCACGGCCCGGTCGAGCGGTGCCCTCCCCGAGGGTCGCGACGACCAGCGCCAGAGCGACGACCACGATCACCACCGAGACCATCACGGTGCGTGTCCCGGTCAACATGAGACTCACCTCCCGGTGATGCGGGAGCGGTCCGTGAGGAGCCGGCATCCGGTGGGCGTCCTCGGCTCCGCGACGGGCCCTGGACCGCCAACGGTGTCACGGT
The DNA here is from genome assembly GCA_964451855.1 of uncultured Actinomycetota bacterium. Classification (GTDB taxonomy): domain Bacteria; phylum Actinomycetota; class Nitriliruptoria; order Nitriliruptorales; family Nitriliruptoraceae; genus CSSed11-175R1. The sequence goes on along the minus strand of CAYVJT010000215.1, from coordinate 3,933 downwards.
CAGCACGCGCCCGCACCTCCGGTGTACGCCAGAGCGGCCGTTCCCACTAGGGCCAGAGGCCACGACGTTCCCCGAGTGGCCCGGCCCGGGTCCCGCGGCGAGCAGCCGGGCCATGGAGACGTCGGGCGGGGAGTGGAGGGGGTCCTCACGGATGTGTGGGCCAGGGAGGACTTGAACCTCCGGCCTCACCCTTATCAGGGGTGCGCTCTAACCAAGCTGAGCTACTGGCCCATGTGGTCACGACCGTAGCCGTGGCCGGCGCAGCGTAGCGAGGCGCCCGAGTGGCTGCGAAACGCCACCCTGTGGCAACGCACAGGCAGCGCACACCGGCCCGCACGGATCACGGCGCGCACGTCGGCGCCGCGGGACCAGCGCGCTAGCGATCGCCGAACAGATCGTCATCCGAGCTGATGTCGCGCGCACGCGTCGTGGTTCCCGCCGGGGCCTCCTTGGACACCGCAGGCTGTTGCGCCGTGCCGTCCTGCGCGGGCGTGGTGGCGGGTTCGTCGCCCCGCTCCCACGTCGAGCTCCCGCTGGTGCCTCGGGTGGCGCCGGGATGGTGATCGGCGGTCGCGATCTGCCGCGCGGACGCCGAGGTGGCGGCGGCCGGCCTGGCCGGGGTCGTGTCGTCGATGATCGTCAGGCCGATCCCGCCGACCAGATCCGAGATGAGGTTGTACAGGAAGGCGAAGAAGACCAGCACGGCGGTCTGGATCACGACCCACAGCATCCCGAGCAGGATCAACGATCGGAACAGGTTCGGTGCGTTGATCCCGCACTCGGTGAACCCGACGTCGGTCGCGATCCCGCAGATCTGGTCGACGATCTGCAGTCGATCGACGATGAACCACACCACGCCCATGATCATCATGAAGATGACCAACAGGACGATGTTGGCGAGGATGCCGAACTTGAGCACCGACCAGGGGTCGATGCGCTTCACGGTGAGACGGCGTCGGGCCACGAACGTGCTCCTCAGGTCCGCGTGATGCTACCGGGGGTAGGCCGCTGGGTTGGCGTACGGTCGGTCATGGGGGTTGGCACGCACCTCATCGCTGCGATCCTCGTCGGCGCCGGGTCGTCGCCCGTCGGCGCCGGAAGCGCCGCCACCAGGGTGGCGATCGGGCCGCTACGGCGCGCGATCACGTGTCGGTCTCCTCCTCGGTCACCTCGGGTGCGGGGCGCTCCTCGTCCTCGCGGGCGCCCTCCCCGATATCGGCAGTGACGTCGGTCACCTCGACCCCCGGGCGCGACCCGGCCGTGTCGGCGGGCTCGCCATCGTCGGGGGTGTCCACGGTCGCGTCACCGACCACATCGACGACGTCCTCCTCCTCCATGACCAGCGCGACCCCGGTGACGTTGGCGTCCTCCCCGGTGCGCATCAGCGCGACACCCTGGGTGTCCCGGTTCATGGGGCGCACCCCCGCGATCGCCATGCGGATCAGCGTGCCGGTATCGGTGACGAGCAGGATCTCGGCCTCGTAGGGCACGACCAGGGCACCGGCGAGGCGGCCGCGCTGGTCCGTGAGCTTCGCCGTGATCAAGCCGCGTCCGCCGCGGTTCTGCGTCCGGTAGCGCGCCAACGGCGTGCGCTTGCCGAACCCGCGATCGGTCACGACCAGCAGGTAGCGCTCGTCCTTCTCCTCCTCCGGCGGGACGGAGGCCATCGCCAGGACCTCGTCGCCATCGTCGAGCTTCTGTCCACGGACCCCGGCCGCGGTCCGCCCCATCGCGCGGACGTCGCGCTCGTGGAAGCGGATGGCCAGCCCATCGCGCGACACGAGCATGAGGTCACGGGTGCCGTCGGTGACCCCGACGCCGATGAGTTCGTCGCCGTCGCGCAGGTCGATCGCGATCAGCACCGAGCGTGGTGAGTCGAAGGCGTCGAGGCGGGTGCGCTTGACGGTGCCCTTGCGGGTGGCGAAGACGAGGAAACGGTCCTCGGTGAACTCGCGCAGCGCCAACACCGCCGCGACCCGCTCGTCGGGCTCGAGTGCGAGCCCCGGCACGTTGGCGACGTACACGCCCTTGGACGCCCGCGACTTCTCCGGCACCTGGTAGGCCTTGATGCGGTAGACGCGGCCCTGGTTGGTGAAGAACAACAGGTGGTCGTGGGTCGAGCAGGTCAGGAGGTTCGACACGATGTCGTCCTCCTTCATGTCGGTCCCACGGACCCCACGTCCGCCGCGGTTCTGCGTCCGGAAGGTGTCGACAGGGGTGCGCTTGACGTAGCCCGCCCGGGTGAGGGTGACCACGATGTCCTCGACCTCGATGAGGTCCTCCACCGTCATCGCACCGTCGTCCGGGACGATCTTCGAACGGCGCTGATCGGCGAACCGGTCGCGGATCTCGGTCATCTCCTCCTTGACGATCGTGCGGACCCGATCGGGGTCGGCGAGGATCGCCTTGAGCTCCGCGATGAGCGCCGTCAGCTCGTCGTACTCGTCCTGGATCCGCTGCCGTTCGAGCGCCGCGAGTCGCCGCAGCTGCATGTCGAGGATCGCCTGGGACTGGATCTCGGAGAGCTCGAAGCGCGTCATCAGCTCGGACCTGGCCGCGTCCGCGGACTCGCTCCCCCGGATCAGCTCGATGATCTCGTCGATGTGCTCGAGAGCGATGAGCAGGCCCTCGAGCACGTGGGCGCGGTCCTCGGCCTTGCGCAGCCGGTACTGCGTGCGACGGGTGATGACGTCCACCTGGTGCGCGATGTACTGCGACAGCGCCTGGTCCAGGGTGAGGGTGCGCGGCACGCCGTCGACCAGCGCGAGCAGGTTCACACCGAAGGTGTCCTGGAGCTGGGTGTGCTTGTAGAGCTGGTTGAGCACGACCTGCGCGTTCGCGTCACGCTTGAGGTCGATGACGATGCGCATGCCCTCGCGGGAGGACTCGTCGCGCAGGTCCGCGATGCCGGTGATCGCCTTGGTGTTGACCAGCTGCGCGATCTTCTGCAGCAGGCTGGCCTTGTTGACCATGTAGGGGATCTCGGTGACGACGATCCGCTCACGATCACGGCCCTTATCGGGCTCCTCGATCGAGCAGACCGCCCGGACCTTGATCGAGCCCCTGCCCGTCGTGTACGCGTCGTAGGCGCCCTGCTGCCCGAGGATCAACCCACCGGTCGGGAAGTCGGGTGCGAGGACGTGGGCCATCAGGTCGGTGGCGGTCAGCGAGGGGTCGTCGATCAGGGCGATCGTCGCGTCGATCAGCTCGCCGAGGTTGTGCGGCGGGATGTTGGTGGCCATCCCGACGGCGATGCCGGTGGCACCGTTGGCGAGCAGGTTCGGGAACCGCGCCGGCAGGACGAGCGGCTCGTCCTCGTAGCCGTCGTAGTTGGGGACGAAGTCGACCGTGTCTTCGTCGATGCCCCGCAGCAGCTCCATCGCCAGACGGGACAGCCGCGACTCCGTGTAGCGCATCGCCGCCGGTGGATCGCCGTCGACCGAGCCGAAGTTGCCGTGACCGTCGATGAGCTCGTAGCGGATCGAGAAGTCCTGCCCCATCCGGACCAGCGCGTCGTAGATCGCCGAGTCGCCGTGGGGGTGGTACTTCTTCATCACGTCACCGACGGCGGACGCGCACTTGCGGTACGGCCGGTCGGGCCGCAGGCCCGTCTCGTCCATCGAGTACAGGATCCGTCGGTGCACGGGCTTGAGCCCGTCACGCACGTCGGGCAGGGCCCGGCCGACGATCACCGACATGGCGTAGTCGAGGTACGAGGTACGCATCTCGTCCTCGATCACGACAGGCGAGACCCGCGCGGCGAGCACGCTGCCGGTCTCGTCCAGCGGCGTTCCCTCCTCGTCGCGCGGCACCGGGTCGCCGACGGTCGGCTCGAACGAACCAGGCGGTGGGGTCACATCGGACACGTCAGGCTCCAGGGGTCTGGTCGTCGCGGGTCTGGTCGTCGCGGGTCTGGTCGTCAGGCATCTGGTC
>CAYVJT010000214.1:0-6393 GCA_964451855.1 uncultured Actinomycetota bacterium | reverse complement strand
TGCACGTCTCCAACATCCTGCGCAAGCTCGAGGTCGACAGCCGCGGCGAAGCCGCCGCCCTCGCCCACCGCAACGACCTGACCACCGCCCATCGCCCCTGAACCTGTACCCCTCACCTTGAGTCAGGGGGTGCGCCTGTGGTGTGCCCGGGCAGCCTGCTGGAAGGCGCTGCGGTCTGGCTCGTCGAGTGAGGACGCGAGCTGTTCGACGATGTCCTCGGCCCGTGCGAGCGCCGCAGGGTTCCCGGACATCCGGCCGAGGGCCGCGTGGGCTCGCCAGGCCCGACCCGGGAACGTGTCGGCCGCGTGCTCGATCGCCCTGTGGAGGTGGGCGACGGCACTGTCGGTCTCGCCGCGTCTGCCGGCGTCGAGTCCGAGCAGGTGGTGGGCGCGAGCTGCTGGTTCGAGCCAGCCGGCAGCCTCGGCCGCGGAGGCGACGGTCTCGGCCTGCGCGGGTGGGATGACCTGCTCGCCCCGGTCCGCCCGGACCTCGGCCAGGGCCAGGAGACCGTCCGCGCCGTAGAGGAAGGTGGTGCCGTCGGGGAACGAGGCCTGGCTGAGCAGGTCGTCGGCCACCTCGAGACCGAGGTGCTCGGCATCGCGGTCGTTGCTGCGGCGGCCAGCCAGGGCCAGCAGGCCGGCGCACCGCAGTTCCTGGCTCGGGTTCGGGGGCTCGTACCCGATCGCGCGGCGCAGGCATCCCGTCGCGTCCTCAACCCGTTCCAGATCGAGCAGCAGGGAGCCGTGCTCGGCGGCCGCCCAGGGCACCCACCAGCTGCCGTTCGTCCGGGCCAGTTCGCAGGCCTCTCGGCCCACCTCGAGGGCCGGTCCGTAGCGGCCACGGGCGCGCCGCACCCTGCAGAGCACCGCGAGGAACGCCTCGAGGTGGGTACGTCCGGCCACCCACTGGGCGAGTTCGAGGGCCTCGAGGGCCCTGTGCTCCGCCGTGTCCACGGCACCGACCGCGAGGTCGAGCACGGCCGCCTCGGCCACGGCGAACTGGCGTATCCACGACAGCTCGGGGTCGTCGAGGAGCGGAGTCAACTCGTCCAGGACGGCGGCGAGGACGTCGAGCTCGCCCAGGTAGAGCGCCACCAGCTTGCGCGCGTCGAGCGCGAGAGCCCGGGCGTGCGGCTCCGCATCTTCGACGAGGTGGAGGGCCTCGAGGGCATGGGCACGGGCATCGCGCAGGGCGAGACCGTTGGCCTCGTACAACGCGAGCCGACTGAGCGTGCGGGAGAGGACCACCGGGTCATCTGCCCTCCGGGCGGCGTCCAGGGCCTCCAGGAAGGCCTCGCGCCGGTCGCGGCCGGTGTCGATCCTGAGCCCGACGACCGCGAGGGTCTCGAGCGCCCGGGCCTCGGTGGCGGCGTCCGACGCGGTGCGCGCCTGGACGATCGCCTCGGAGAGGCCGTCGATCACCCCGTCCAGGCCCCCCGCGTGGTGGGCCGTCGCCCAGCGTTGGACCAGCAGCGGGCCGAGCACCTCGGCACCGATCCGCTCGGTCCCGAGGCCCGACGCTGCGTCGAGGGCGGCGGCGTAGAGGGCGGCGGCGGTGGTCAGCGTGCCCCGCTGCTCGGCCACGGCGCCGGCGCGCCGGTAGGCCTCGAAGGCGCGTTCGTCGTCGCCGGCCAACTCCCAGTGGTGGGCGATCTCGGCCGTTGCCGCCTCGGTGTCGCCGAGCTCGGTGAGGATGCCGGCCGCACGCCGGTGCAGCTCCTGGCGGCGTGACGCGACGAGCGTGTCGTAGGCGGCGTCGAGGATGAGCGGGTGCTCGAAGCCGAAGGTGGGTTCGGGCCACCGCCGCACCTCGCGGATGAGCTGGAGGCGCTGCAGCTCGAGGAGTGCCGCGTCGAGCTGTGCTGACCCTCCGGGAAGGTCGACGAGAGCCGCCAGCAGCGAGCGGTCGAACTCCCGGCCGAGCGCCGACGCGGCGGTGAGCACCGAGCGGACCTCGTGGTCGACCCGATCGAGCCGGCTGACCACGACCTGTTCGACGCGGTCGGGTAGCCGCACGCGGCCGCCCTGGTAGCGCAGGCTCGAGCCGTCGCGGACCAGGACGCCGTCGTCGATGAGGGTGCGGACCAGCTCCTCGAGGTAGAAGGGGTTGCCCTGGGACAGCTCGAGCAGTTCGTCCCGCACGTCGGGGGGCAGGGTGTCGCTGCCGGCGAGCTCGTCGAGCAGCGACATCGCAGCCGGGCGGTCGAGGGCGTGAAGCTCGATGTGGCGTGACCGGTGCGGCATCTGGCGCCGGATCCGCTCGCACAGGTCCCAGGAGCCGTGGGTGGGTTCGGACCGGCCGGCGAGCACGAGCAGCACCGCGGCCCGTTCCGTGCGCTCGGCGAGGCGGTCGAGGAGGTCGAGGGTCTCGCCGTCGGCCCAGTGGATGTCGTCCACGGCGACGATCACGGGGCGGTCGCGGGCCAAGCGCTCGAACACACCGCAGAGCTCGGCGTGGAGCGTGCTCTGGGTGGTCTCAGGCGTGATCCGCCATCCGGCGGCCTCCTCCTCGTCGATGCCGAGGACGGCGGCCAGGGCCGCGTAGGCGGTGGTGGCCGCCTCGGGATCGTCGGCGAAGAGCTCCTGGACCTGGCTGCGCAGGCGCACCCGAAGTCGCAACTCGGGCTGGTCGATCGGCGTACCGATCCAGGCGGCGATGATCTCACGGATCGGCCAGAGCGGGTGGCCCTTCGCGTGGGACAGGCAGGTGCCATCGAGCCACAGCAGCGGGTGCTGGGGGTCGCCGCGGCCCTCGCCGGCCGCCCGCATCTCGGCGACCAGGCGGCTCTTGCCCAGCCCTGGCGCGCCGGTGACGACCAGCACGCCGCCCCGGCCGGCCGCCACCTCGTCCGTCGCCTGGAGCGCGGTGTCGAGTTCGGCGTTGCGGGACAGCAGCGGGGTCGGACGATCGGCGATGCCGCGGGGGCGCCTCCCGCCCGGCTGGCCGCCGGTGGTCTCGTACGCCTCGACCGCCTCCGCGTCGCCCTCGAGCGTGAGGGAGCGCGGCTCGGACCAGGAGAACGACGAGCCCAGCTGATCGCGGGTCGGGCTTGCGACCAGCACGGTGCCGGGCCGCGCAGCAGATCCGAGGCGGGCGGCGGTGTCGACCGTGTCGCCGTGCACCGCGTACCTCAGGTCATCGCCGCCTCCGGCCGGCCCGATGACGAGCGGCCCGGTGGTGATCCCGATGCGGGCCTGCAGCGGCTCGACGCCCCAGCTGGCTGCCGCCTCCTGGCCGTAGCTGGCCACATCTTCGACCGCTCGGAGGCCGGCGAGCACCGCGCGCTCGGGGTCGTCCTCGTGTGCCTCGGGCGCGCCGAACAGGGCGGTCATGCCGTCGCCGGCGACGTTGACCACCTGGCCCCCGAACCCCTCGCAGGCCTCGACCATCCGGCGCACGGCGCCGTCGACGACCAGGTCGAACTCGTCGGTGGCCAGCGCCTCGGCCAGCAGTGTCGAGTCGAACAGCTCGGCGAACAGCACGGTGACGATCCGGCGCTCGTCCTCTGGACTGGGCGCGCCGTCGAACGCACCTGGAACGGCGACTCCCTTGTCGGCGGCTTCGGACGGGGGCGGCGCAGCGACCCGGTCGTTGGGTACCGCCGGGCCGGGCTGCTCAGGTCCGGTGACGACCGCCGGTGACACAGCGGTGTGGTCCGCCTTTGGCGGTGACCATGCCAGCGTCGGGTCGTGGCGCAGGACCGCCGTCTCGAGCGCTTGCAGGTCCGGACCTGGATCGAGGCCGAGGTCATCGGCGAGATGCTGCCGGACCTCGGCGTAGGCCTTGAGCGCGTCGGCCTGCCGGCCGCAGCGGTACAGCGCGAGGATGAGCTGCTCCCAGAACCGCTCACGCAGTGGGTGCTGGCGTGCCACGGCCTCGAGCTCGTGCACGCTGGCGGCATGTCGGCCGCGCACCAGCTCGGTGTCGAAGCGGCGCTCCATGGCGTCCAGGCGCAGGCCTTCGAGGCGGGCGACCTGGTGGGCGGCCCACGGCTGGTCGGCGACGTCGGCCAGGGCTGGGCCTCGCCACAGCGCAAGGGCCTCCTCGAGCAGCGCGGCGACCTCGGCGGGCTCCCCGGCAGCTTCGGCACGAGCGACGTGTGCTTCGAAGCGGCTGGCGTCGTGGTTCTCGTCAGGGACCAGGAGCGCGTAGCCGGGGTCGCGGGTGACCAGGATCTGCGCAGCGCCTCGCGCCGTCCGGGACGGTTCGAGCAGCTTGCGCAGGTTCGACACGTACACCTGCAGAGCGTGGGGGGCGCTCTTGGGGAGCTGCTTACCCCACACCCGGTCGAGCAGCACATCGACGGACACCACCGCAGGCGAAGCAACCAGCAGCGCGGCCAGCAGCACGCGCTGCTTGCGGGGCCCTAGGTCGAGCGGCGCTCCGGCTCGGGCCACCTCGATCGGGCCGAGCACTCGAAAGTCGAGATCCTCCACGACCCCGTGTCCCGTCGAGTCCGCGCTCGAGGGTAGCGGGTCGCCGTCACGGATTGAGTGAGAATTGAGTCAGGATCCCAGGCGCTGCTGAGTGTCGTGTGTCATGGTGCGCACGTCGGCACCCGGATCCGACCGGAGGAGCGGGACGATGCGAGCACGACGGCCCGACCAGGAGGGCTACGCCGATCGCGATGGTGTGAAGGTCCACTACGAGGTCCACGGCGAGGGTGGGCCCACGGTGCTGCTGATGCCGACCTGGACGCTGGTCCACAAGCGTCTCTGGAAGGCGCAGTTGCACTACCTGGCTCGGCACTGCCGGGTGGTGACCTACGACGGTCCGGGCAACGGCTTCTCGGACCGGCCGACCGACCCGGATGCCTACACCCAGGCGGCCCAGGTCGGTCACGCGCTCGCGGTGCTCGACGCCACCGACACCGACCGGGCGATCACCGTGTCACTGTCGAAGGGGGCGTGGTGGGCGCTCGACCTCGCCGCCAACCACGGCGAGCGGGTCCTCGCCTCGGTGTTCATCGGCCCCGCGTTGCTGCCCCTCGCGTCGCTCGAGGGCAGCGGCTGGGAACTTGCCCTCCCCAACATCGAGTCCCCCCCGGGTGATCTCGATCCGTCCCGGGTCCCGTACGGCGGATCGGACCCTTACGAGCACTGGCGGAAGGTCAGTCTCCCCTACTGGATGGAGCACCACGAGGACTTCCTGTGGTTCTGGGCCGGCCTGGGGTTCCCTGAGACCTACTCGACCAAGCAGCGTGAGGACCTGGTGCGTTGGGGGCTGGACACGACCCCGGAGGTGCTGGTCAGCGACCATCTGGCCTTCTCGACGTACCCCGATGAGCAGACCCTCGAAGCGTGGTGCAGGCGTGTCACCGGTCCGGTGCGCGTCATCCACGGCGCCGACGATCGCCTCATCCCGCTCGCCATCGGCGAGCGGGTGGCGGAGCTGACCGGCGGCGAGTTGCTGGTCGTCGAGGGTGGTGGCCACCAGCCCTCGGGCCGTGAGCCGGTTCAGGTCAACCTGGCGTTGCGTGAGGTGGTCGAGCGCCACCGGCCGGGGGGTACCACCCGACGGACCTGGACCCGTGGTCGCAACCGGGCCAAGCGGGTGCTGTACCTGTCGTCACCGATCGGGCTCGGCCACGTCGGCCGCGACCTGGCCATCGCCCGCGAGCTGCGCGCCCACCACCCCGACATCGAGGTCGAGTGGCTCGCCCAGCACCCGGTCACCCTGGTCCTGGAGGCGGCCGGTGAGCGGGTCCACCCGGCCAGCGGCTGGCTGGTCAGCGAGTCGGCCCACCTCGAGGGGGAGGCGGCCGAGCACGACCTGCACTGCTTCCAGGCGTTGCGGGACATGGACGAGATCCTGGTGGGCAACTTCCACGTGTTCCACGACGTCGTCACCGACGGGCACTACGACCTGGTGGTCGGAGACGAGTCCTGGGACGTCGACCACTTCCTGCACGAGAACCCCGAGCTCAAGCGCTCCCCGTTCGCCTGGTTCACCGACTTCGTTGGCATGCTGCCGATGACCGACGGCTCCGAGGGACCCGACGCACCGGGACCGTTCGGCCCCGCCGGTCGCGAACCCTACGTCGCAGCCGACGTCAACGCCGAGATGATCGAGCACATCGAGCGGTTCCCCTACGTCCGCGACCGGGCGCTGTTCGTCGGCAACCCCGACGACATCGTGGATGAGCGCTTCGGTGAGGACCTGCCCCTGATCCGTGAGTGGACCGAGGCGAACTACGCCTTCCCGGGCTACATCACCGGGTTCGACCCCATCGCCGACGACGAGCGGGAGTCGCTACGGGCGGAGCTGGGTTACCGCCCCGACGAGCGGGTCTGCATCGTCACCGTCGGCGGTTCCGGCGTGGGTGGTGCGCTGTTGAGGAAGGTGGTCGCCGCGCACGAGCTGGCCCGCCGCCTGGTGCCCGAGCTGCGGATG
>CAYVJT010000213.1:0-6394 GCA_964451855.1 uncultured Actinomycetota bacterium | reverse complement strand
CGCACCGGTCGCGCACCGGTGCGAGGCAGGTCACCGAGCGACCCGCACGTGTGGCAGGGGTGTCCGGCGGCGTCGAGCCGAGCCGGGCGCAGGCCATCGGCAGCTCACAGGCCGTTGCCGCCGAACAGCGTGCGGCTGATCTGGATGATGGCGGGGCCGATGATGACGATGAACAGCGTCGGCAGGATGCACAGGACCAGGGGGAAGACGATCTTCACGGGGATCTTCATCGCGTGCTCTTCCGCCCGTTGGCGACGCTTGACACGCTGCTCAGCGGCCTGGGCCCGCAGCACGTCGGCGACGGGGATCCCGTACTGCTCGGCCTGGATGATGGCGAGCACGAAGTGGCGCAGGTCCGGGGAATCGGTGCGAGCCACGAGGTTGCGCAGCGAGGCCGCTCGCGGGACGCCCACCTGGATGTCCTGCATGGTCCGCACGATCTCGTCGGCGAGCGGGCCGGTGCCGTGGTGACCGATCCGTGCCAGCGCAGCCTCGAACCCGAGCCCGGCCTCCACGCTGATGCTCAGCTGGTCGAGGACGTCTGGGAGCTCCAGGCCGATGCGACGCTGACGCTCCTGACCGCGACTGTGCAGGATCAGGTCGGGCGCGAAGTACCCGAGCGCTGTCATGCCGCCCCAGGTCAGCAGCCAGGGCAGCGTCCGGTTGCCGGCGAACGCGAGGAAGCCCAGCCCGAACATCGCGGCTCCCAGCACGAGCTTCGCGATCAGCACGCGCTCGATGGGCCACCCGGCGGGACGACCGGCCAGCGTGATCCGGTGGTCGAGGGACTCGATCCACGCGAACGGGGTGAGCCGGCGGACGAACCGGGACAGCCAACCGGCGAGCGGCTTCACCGCACGCTCGTGGGCCGAGCGTTGGAGCGCTGCCGCGCGCAGGTCCAGCGGTCGGTTCCGACCGGCGAGCACCTCCAGTGGCACGGTCGTCGGGGCTGGGCGGGCCCCCGCGAGCGCCCACCACAGCAGCGGCACCGACGCCGCGACCGCTGCGGCGGCGACGATCACGGTGATCGGCATGACGGTGGCTCCTAGAAGACGAGGCGGACGAGCTTGCGGATCCAGATGACCCCGATGGCCATCAGCAGAACCCCGGTGGAGATGAGGCCCCAGCCGAGCGGTCCTCCCTCCAGCAGGACGGCGAGGTAGTCGCGGTTGGTCACGAAGATCACGAGTCCCACCCCGACCGGCAGGGCGAGCAGGATGTAGGCCGAGAGCCGTCCCTCCGCGCTGAGAGCACGCACCTGGCGACGGATCTGATCGCGCTCGCGGATCGTGCCGGCGACCGTGTCGAGCACCTCGGCCAGGTCACCGCCCACCTCGCGGTGGATCTCCATCGCCTGGATCACCCAGTTGAGGTCCTCGCACTGGACCCGGTCGGCCATCGCGTGGAGCGCCTCGGTCATGTCGCGCCCGAGGCGGGTCTCGACGACCAAGCGGCCGAACTCGTCGGAGGCCGGTGCGTCCGCCTCGCGGGCCACCGCGTCCATGGCCTGCATCAGGCTGTACCCGGCCCGCATGCTCCCGGACAGCAGCTGGAGGATCTCGCCGAGCTGCTCGGCGAACCGTTGCTGGCGTCGGCTGGTGAGCACCGATACGACGGCTGGCGCGGCGAGGAAGGTGATGACGGCCATGAGCGCGGCGACGACCGGTCCGTGGAGCAGGAGCCCGAGCGCCGCGGCCGTCACCGCTACGGAGAGCACCAGCACGAGGAACTCGCCGGGGCGCAGGTTGATGGCCGCACGTTCCAGCGCCGCGTTGAGCCGGCCTCGGTAGCCGCGACGCTCCAGGCGCCGTTCGGCGAACAGGGTCGCACGGTTGGCGAGTCCGCTCATCCCACTGCGGTGCATCTCCCGACCGCCCGCACGCCGCAGCACCTGGGCGCGTCGGGCCCGGGGCGTGAGGAGCACCAGCGCGAGCGAGGCGAGGGCGACGAACCACAGACCGGCGCCGGCGATCAGGCCGAGGTGTCCCGCTGCCAGGCCCGTCGGCGCTGGTGCCACCGCCGGGGGAGGAGCGACCGGGGGCGCCACGCTCGCCTCATCCTCCTCGTCGGCGGGGTCCTCGGTCACCGGGGGAAGCGCGGGGAGGTCGATCGAGCGGCTGGCCGTCGCCTGGAGCCCGTCGTGGTCGACGGTCACCGACACCTCGGTCTGACCGGCAGACGCCGAGGTGTACGCGATCGTGTAGCGGCTGATCAGCGTCGCCGCCAGCTCCTGGTAGACCAGCATGAGGGCCTGCGCGTCCCCGGCCTCCATCACCCGCCCGCCCGTGGCCTCGGCCATCGTGCGGATCGCGGCCTCGTCGGAGAAGGCGGTCATGTACTCGACGCTGTGCAGGGTCACCTCCGCGGCGGTGAGCGCCTCGATCGCCTCCTCCACGGTGCTCTCGCTGGCGTTGTCCTCACCGTCGGTCAGCAGCACGACGGCGCGACCGATGTCGCCGTCGGCCTCGGGGAAGGTGTCGACCGCCGTGATCACGGCGTCGTACATGCCGGTGCGACCGCTCGCCATCAGCCCGTCGATGCCCTCGAGGTGCTCGTCCCGTGTCGCGGAGAAGTCGGTGACGGCCGTCACCTCGGTGTCGTAGCCCAGGACGGCCACGGCGACGTCGTCCGGGAGCTCCTCGATGAAGCTCGTGGCAGCGGCCTTCGCGCCGGCGATCGGCGCGCCGCCCATGCTCCCCGTGGTGTCGATGAGCAGGACGATCTGCAGGTCGCTGCTCTCCGCGTACCGCACGTCGGCGTCGCGGGGGACGCCGTCCTCGGTGACGCTGAACGCGTCCGCGGGGACCGGACCCTCCAGATACCCGGCGACGCTGACCGTGAGCTGGACCTCCGGATGGTCGCGCACGTCCACCGACTCGATCCGCAGTCCTGCCTCATCCTGCGCGATCGCGGACGTCAGCGGCAAGGCCGCCAGCGTGGCGAGCAGGCACCCGGTGACCGCGAGTGTGCGTCTCATCGTTCGAGCCGAGCTCGGAGCGATCGGGCGTCCGTGTCGTCGAGGGGCGATCCGAAGACGATCGGTGGGATCGGGATGCCCTGCTCCTCCAGACGATCGGTGAACCGCGGTCGGATGCCTGTCGGGCGAGGCATCCCACGGAAGCGGCCATCGGCATCCATCCCGAGGGAGTAGTCGAACCGGAAGACGTCCTGGAGCGTGACGACCTCACTCTCCATGCCGTGGACCTCGGTGACCTGCGTGATGCGGCGGCTGCCGTCACGCAGGCGAGAGAGGTGGACCAGCAGGTCGATCGCGGAGGCGACCTGCTCACGGATCGCGCGGACCGGCAGGTCGATGCCGGCCATCAGCACCATCGTCTCCAGCCGGGAGAGCGCGTCGCGTGGGCTGTTGGCGTGGACGGTGGACAGCGACCCGTCGTGGCCGGTGTTCATGGCCTGGAGCATGTCCAGCGCCTCACCGCCCCGAGCCTCCCCGACGATGATCCGATCGGGCCGCATGCGCAGCGAGTTGCGCACCAGATCGCGGATCGTGATCTCACCCCTGCCCTCGATGTTCGGCGGACGTGACTCGAGGCGCACCACGTGGCTCTGGTGGAGCTGCAACTCGACGGCGTCCTCGATCGTGACGATCCGTTCGTCGTCGGGGATGAAGGACGAGACGACGTTCAGCAGCGTGGTCTTGCCGGTGCCGGTGCCGCCGGAGATGAGGATGTTGAGCCGCCCTCGGACGCAGGCCTCCATCAGCGTGGCGATCTCCGGTGTCATCGTCCCGAAGCTGATGAGGTCGCCGACCCCGTAGGGCTCCCGTGAGAACTTGCGGACCGTCAGCGTCGGCCCATCGACGGCCAGCGGCGGGATGATCGCGTTGACGCGGGAACCGTCTGGCAGGCGCGCGTCCACCATGGGCGAGGACTCGTCGATCCGTCGCCCGACCTCCGAGACGATCCGCTCGATCACCCGACGCAGGTGGTCCTCGGAGAGGAACCGGACCTGGGTCTGATGCAGCAGACCGTCACGCTCGATGAAGATCGCCTCCTCGCCGTTGACCATGACCTCGGTCACGGTCGGATCGTCGAGGAACGGCTGGATGGGGCCGTACCCGAGCACGTCGTCGGCGACCTCCTCGGTCAGGCGCTGCCGCTCCGCCGGGCTCAGCGGGGTCCGTTCCGCGTCGATGACCGCGATGAGTTCCTGCCGGACGAGCGACTTGAGCTGTTCGTCGCTGAGCGAGGCGTCGTACAGGCGCGAACCGAGGCGGGCGAACAGGCCCTGTTGCGCCCGCTGTTTGAGTCCCGTGAGGGGGTCGCTGAGGGGCGGTGCCTCCGGCTTCGGAAGTGAGCGGCCGGTCTGCGGAGGGGGCGGCGGAGGCAGGGCGTCGTCGCCTTCGACGGGGCCGGGCTCGGTGTCCTCGAGCCCCTTCAGACGTTGGCTGAGCTTCATCCCCGACCTCCACTCCGCCGCCGCCTGACCTGCGGTACGGGTTGCTCGACGAAGCGCTCCACGAGCCCGAGCAGCTGACGTGCGACCGGCGAGCGAGGCTCGGACTCGACCAACGGTGCGCCCTGGTTCAGCGACAGCGGGACGCTGCGGGAGCTGCCGATCGCGACGTCGATCGGCATGCCGATGCTCGCTTCCACGTCCCGGACGTCGAGGCCGACCTTGGAGTCGGCCCGGTTGATCACGAGGGAGCGGCGCTGGTGGGTCATCCCGAGCTGGTCCAGCGCGTCGATCTCCTTGCGCAGACTGCGGATGCTCGGCACGTCCATCGCGCACAGCAGGATGAGGTCGGTGGAGATCTCGAGGACCGAGAGGGTGTGCTCGGAGAGCCCCGCGCTGGTGTCGACCACCACGTAGCGGAACTCGTCGGCGAGGATGCGGACCACCTGCTGCGCTCGGTCCGCACCGACCTCCTCGCCCTCGGCCGGGGACTCCGGTCCGCACAACGCCCACAGGTTCGTCGGGTGCGCGGTCAGGAACGACTTCAGGGCCATGCCGTCGAGCTGCCCGGGGACGCGCATGGCATCGACCAGGGTGTGGTGGGGGGTGAGGCGCAGCGCCGTGGCGACGTCGCCGAACTGCAGGTCCAGGTCGACGAGCACGACCTGGTTCGGTTCGGCGAGCGCCAGGCCGACCGCGAGGTTCGACGCGACCGTCGTCTTACCGGACCCGCCCTTCGGCGAGACGACGGTGATGATGCGACCGCCTCGGCCCGCACCGTCGTCGCCGATGAGGTTCTGCCGCCGACGCGCTGCGACCTCCATCACACGGTCGAACGCGGCGCGGACGTCGACGTCGGGCGCGTCCGGGGTGACGACGTCGCGCACCCCCGCGCGGAGCGCGTGTTGCCACAGCTCAGGCGCGGGTTCGCTGATCAGCAGGACGCTGATCTCCGGACGATCCTGCTCGAGCTGGCGCGCCAGGGTCAGCGCCGCATCGAGCTCGACGTCGGGGCCGATGGCCACCACGTCGGGCACGCTCGAGGCGAGCTGGGCCAGGAGCTCCCCGGGCGTGCCACCGCCGTCGTGCAGGTCCCAGCGCTGTACCTCGCCGTTGAGGTGGTCGCCGAAGGCGCGGCGCAGGCGCTGTTCGTACCCGGCGTGCGGGGTGGCGAGCAGGACGCGGAGGTCAGTCATCGAAGATGTTCCTCGGGGTGCGCAAGCGGGTCCCGGACTCGTCGGCGTCGTCGGACTCCAGCGACAGCCAGATCGTCCCGTGTTCCGCGGTGAACACGATCCGCTCCGCCCTGGGGACGTCGACGGCGAGGGTGATGAGCAGGTTGCCGGTCGGAGCGAGGTCCGGTCCGGTCGGTTGGTCGTCGTCGGCCGCCGGCGGGAGCTGCTCGACCTGCACGTTGGTGACGAGCACCTTGTGGAGGATCATCTTGGTGGTCTCGGTGAGGACCTGTCGCATGTCCTCGGAATCTTCGGCCGCGATCTGCTCCGCGTCGCGACGGTCGTGGAACGTGAAGGACGCGAAGACCCCCACGGTGTCGCCGGGGGAGACGCGCCCGCCGACGACCCGGTGGGGTGCGAGCGAGATGGTGAGTTCCTGCAGCCCCTCCGGGACCTCGATCGCGCGCTCGGCCTCCAGTTCGACGGGCGTCGTGAAGCGTCCGAGGACGAGCTGCTCGCCGGCGAGGAGGTCGACCGAGGTGATCTGACCGTCGAGGTCATCCAAGCTCGCGATGCTGCCCTCGGCCCGCACCTTCGCGGGGATCCGCTCGGTGATGACCATGTCGCCCAGGTCCTCGGCCGCGGTCCCGCGTTCGATGTCGCCGGTGACGACGAGCACCTCGACGGTCTCCTGGCCGGCCAGAGCACGGTCCTCCGCTCCCTGGACGTAGATGACGAGGAACGCTGTCCCGACGACCGCGAGCAGTACGGCGGCGACGATGCCGATGATCCTTCGTTTCATG
>CAYVJT010000212.1:3355-6431 GCA_964451855.1 uncultured Actinomycetota bacterium | reverse complement strand
ATCCCCGTCACCACGGTCGAGGCCCCCGACTGACACCTTCGCCTCGCTGAGCCCCCCCACGCGGGCGCCACCATAGGCGTCGCGACACGGGGACGGCAGGAGCACGAGCAGAGATCGACCTTGGCCAGGCGGGGCGACCTCACGTGCTCGCGGCGTCGTCCGCTCCGTCCCCGATCGCACCGGTGGCGAGGGCCGCGCGCCCGAGGACCGACAGCTGCTCGCGGGTGAACATGCCCTCGCCCGGGACCTCGGTGAGCAGCGAGTCGTCGGAGCTACGGTGGAAGTGGCGGTAGTCGCAGCCGGGGCAGCCGAACTGAGCACAGGGGAGAAGCGAGATGCTGTGCGTCACCACAGGAAGATCCTCACGCCGGGGTCGGTGCGCCGGTCAGGATACGTCCGCTGAGGCGCCCCCCGGCGTGTACGCGCGACCTCGACGACCGCTCACGCCCGCAGCAGCGGCACCTTGCTGCCCCTACGGTGTCGGTGCCCGGAACGAGGGGACGACGTGGAGCTCGTGGAGCAGCACCGACGCGCGATGGCCGAGTTCGACCGGCGGGTGCAGTTGCTGACCGAGGACCGGTGGCACGACCCCACGCCCTGTGACGACTGGACCGTCCGGGACCTCGTCAACCACCTCGTCGTCGAACAGCTGTGGATGCCGGACCTGCTCGCAGGTGAGACCCTCGAACGGATCGGCGATCGCTACGACGGCGATCACCTCGGGGACGATCCGGCCTCGGTCTGGTCACGGGCCTCATCCGCCGCCCGAGAGGCGGTGACCCGGCCCGGAGCGCTCGACGGCAGCGTCCACACCTCGATGGGGCTGATCCCCGCCACCGAGTACGTCACCCAGATGATCGCCGACCTGGCCATCCACGCCTGGGATCTCGCCCGGGGGCTGCGCGTGGATGAGGACCTCGATGCGGAGCTGGTCGAGGAGCTCTACGGCGTGTGGGCCCCACGGGTCGACGAGCTGGCCGCCTCCGGGATGTTCTCGGCGCCGGTCGAGCTCGACGACGTCAAGGACGAGGTGGACCTGCAGACGCGTCTCCTCGCCCTGTTCGGGCGCGACGCCAGGCACCGGTGAGCCTGGTCAGGCGGGGGTCGCCACCAGCCTCGCCAGCCGGCAGGCCGTAGCCGCACGTCCCTACCTCCGTCCCCGTGCACCCCTGACGGGAGACGCTACGCCGCCGACGCTTGCGACGACGTCGAGGTAGATGTCGGGGTCGTCGTGTTCGAGCACCGGGACACCGCGCGGCAAGGACGGCCCGAGCCACGCGGTGGTGACGCCAGGGTTGCACACGCCGGTCCCATCGGGCAGCACGACGTACCCGGTGCAGGGCGCCGCTCCGTCGCGCGCAGCGAGGCCCTGGCGGGTCACCGCAGACCGCGCGACACCGGCATCGAGGTCCGCGGCCAGTCGCGCCGCATCGAGCGATGGACACCAACGCGTCACGTCCAGCACCTCGTGCCGCAGGGAGATGCAGCGCGACCGGACGAACAACGCGGTGCGGAGTGCCAGGTCCAGCTCCTCGGCGGCCCGCTCCGACTGTCGCCGTGCGGCCTGCACGGCCTCGAGCGCGAGCACGCTCGAGACCGGGTACTCGTCGAGCCGCCCTTGCCACAGCGACCAGCCGAAGCCCGGCGTCGCCGCCGCACAGACCGGGATCTCGGCGTCGATCACCCGCCTGGCGAGCGGCCGCTCGAACCACAGCTCCAAGGGATGGGCGAGGTGGATGATGGGCAAGCTCGTGGTCAGGCCCAACGACTCCCTGGCCGCACGGAGCCGCAGGACGGCGACGGTCGCCCACGGGCAGGCGACATCGGAGAACAGCACCAGGGCCCCGGACCGTCCGGCCAGTGGTTCCGGAGGGTCGCTGGCTGCCGCCTGGTCCCCGACCCCGGCCGCACCGGGCGACCTCGGCGTCGATGCGCATCCCGTCCCCACCCCGGTCATCGGCGTGGCATCCGTCAGAAGTTCACACGGGTGGCGAGCAACCCGTCACCCGCGCTCCGCCCGGAGAGGATCCGGCAGAACTCGACCGCGTCCAGCTCCAACGTCTCACCGTCACGACCGTGACGCCAACGTCCGCCCGCCACACCGGTGAGCGTGAGCTCGAAGGGCTCGCCGTGCAGCGCTGCCCACTCGACGACCACGTCCTCGACGAGTCGGGCGTCGTGGTCCGCGGTGAGCTGCAGGTGGCGGCCCGTCGCGCGGCACACGTCCACCCGGTGCAGCCACTCGTCCCGGGTGAGGATGCGGTCCATCAGGTACCCGATCGGCTTGGTGCCAAGGGGTGGGCCGAACCGCATCGGGAGGGCACGGACGGGGCGAGGTAGCCGCTTCCGAGCCCGCACGGCCCGGGGTGCCACGTCGGCGAGATCGGCGAGGAGCCGTGACGGCGGATGTTCCGACCGCTCCCGGACCTGCAACTCGTTCATGCCGTCGACCACGTCCGCGTCGGGGAGCAGCTTGCTCCCCTGGCGCATCTGACGCGCCATCTCCCGGATGCTCGCGGCCCACTCACCAGCACCGACCAGGTGGGCGACCATGGCTCGCACGTCCCAGCCGGTGCAGTCGGTCGGCGCCGACCACTCGTCCGGTTCGAGCGCATCCAGCAGCTCGAGCAACCGTCGGTACTCCTCGGCGGCTGCCCGCGTCCAGTCACCATGGCGCAGCGGCGGGGTGGCGGTGACCTCCATCGCGTTGCCGTGGGTCGTGTTGGCGGTGTCCCTCGGCTCCAGGTGGCTCATGACGTCACCCGCCTGGCGGACGCGGCGAACGACGCTGGATCGACCTGCGGTCGGCGATGGGCGCGCTTCCGCCCGCTCGCAGGTAGCGCCTGAGTGGTTCCCGACCGAGCCTCGACCATGATCACCCTCCAGTGGCATCGTCCCGAACGCCGTTCGACCTAACGGTGTTAGGTATACACGTTGACGTCACCTAACGTCAATAGGAGAAGCGAACTATGTTAGGCTAAGGCCAGTTGACGACGACCCTGTTGGCCAGGACTCCGTTGACCAGGACTCCGTTGACCACGACTCCGTTGACCACGACTCCGTTGAGGAGCCCAGG
>CAYVJT010000212.1:0-3255 GCA_964451855.1 uncultured Actinomycetota bacterium | reverse complement strand
GACTCCGTTGACCACGACTCCGTTGACCACGACTCCGTTGAGGAGCCCAGGTGACCCGACGGCCGAGGAGGAGCACATGACGGACCGACGGGCACGGCGCCACGAGGCCACCAGGCAGGAGATCCTCGATGCCGCCTGGAGCCTCGCCCGTGACCACGGCTTGACCGGCTGGTCACTGCGGGAGGTGGCGGCGGCCGTCGGTATGCGTGCCCCTTCGCTGTACGTCTACTTCGACAGCAAGGACGCGATCTACGACGCGATGTTCGCCCAGGGTTACCGGGAACTCCTGGCACGGGTCGGCGCGGTGCCGACGACCGGTGATCCGACCGACGTCCTGCGACGTGTGGCGCACACGTTCTTCGACTTCTGCATCGAGGACCCGGCACGGGCGCAGCTGCTGTTCCTCCGCGTGATCCCGGGGTTCACCCCCTCGGCCGACGCCTACGCCCTCGCCGAGGAGGCGCTGGACCGGTTGCGCGACGTGTTCGTCCGCGTCGGGCTCACGAGCGATCGGGCGCTGGACATGTGGACCGCGGTCCTGACCGGCTTGGCCACGCAGCAGATCAGCAACGACCCCGGCGGCGACCGCTGGGCACGCCTGGTCGACCACGCGGTCGATCTGCTGCTCACGAGCGAGACGACGAGCACCTCCACCTGAGGCGAGGTGGCCTGCCTGACACCCGGTCCCCAGCGAGCGGCCCGCCCCGACGGGCCCACGTCCCGATGCGGAGCGACGGGTGCGGCCGACCCCAGGTGCGGGGCATCGGGCTCACTCGCTCCACGGCCCCACGCCGCCCACCGTCTCGACGGCGATGCGGGTGACGTAGCCCTCCGGCGGGTCCGGCATCGGCGGGAAGACCACCTCCGGGCCGAGGTAGCGGTGCGCCAACCGTTGCAGGAGTTCGGGGGCGCCGCCCTCGGTGACCGTGGCGGTGCCCCGCACGACGAGGTAGGGACGCAGTCCGTGTTCGCCGACGCCGTCGGACTCGAACGACACCGCGGCCCGGGGGTCGCGCCGCAGGTTGTCGAGCTTGCGCTGGTTGAACAGCGTCGCGAAGACCAGGTCGTCGCCGTCGAGGTCGAACCACGCCAGGGTCACCTGGGGTCCACCGTCCGGATCGACGGTCACGAGGTGACCGTAGATCCCAGAGGTCACGAAGCCACGCGCCGCGTCATCGAGCACGGCACCTCCGATCCTGATCCCGGGACTCTCCCACGTCCCGGCCGTCACCGCAATCATCGATCCCGGGATGCAGCCGGAGCTGGCGGGTGTCATACTCGGTCATGGCCGCACCCTTCGCGGCCCCAGAGGGATCCTCATGGCGAGCAAGGACAAGGGCGGCAGGAGCAGCAAGACGGCGGCGGCCAAGACCCCCAAGGAGAAGAAGCAGGCGAAGCGGGACAAGAAGGCGACGAAGAGCCAGTCCGCCGGGGACCTGTAGGCGCAGGGCGAGCGCAGCCGAGGACGACGCGGTCATCGAGCCACCGGATCTCGGCAAGCAACGCCACCGCGGCTGAGTTGTCGCACCCTGGCGCGACGCTGCAGGGGTGACCACACCCACCCTGTCTGCATCCTCGCCGCAGACCCTGCCCAGCGACCGGTCGACCGGCGACACCGAGGTCGTGGCCACCTCGACGTCGGCGGCGGGATCCGGCCAGCCGACCCGCGGCTACGTCCGAACGGTCGGTGGTCGAACTGCCCCCGGACCTCGACCACCAGCGCTGACCACTGCCCCGCCACCCTGGTTGGGACGTCCAGGTTCGACCCACTCGAGCACAGCGACGCAAGGGAGGAACCATGGCCCGCCCCCGGGCGAACGTCGTCACCCTCATCGGAGGCGTCATCGGCGTCTTCCTGCTGGTGATCGGGATCGTCGCGTTGGCACGCACCGGGATCCCGACGGACTCCTTCACCGACCCGACCACCTCGGTCGGTCCTTTCACGCGGACCCCGTTGATGGGGATCATCGAGATCCTGCTCGGTGTGCTCCTGATCGGTGCGAGCGCCACGGCCGACAAGGGCTCGATGACCGGGATCGGCCTGGTCACGCTCGTCTTCGGGATCGTGTGGCTCATCGAGCCGGGAGCCTTCGGTGACCTGCTCGGCATCGGCCGCGAGAGCGCGGTGCTCTACCTCGCGGTCGGTGTGGTGGCGCTGGCGACCGGGCTGATCGGACGCGAGACGGTCGTGCGCGAACGCCGCTACTACGACTCCTGACGGCGACGTGGTGACCCCGCGCCGACGTCGTCGGGCGTGTCATGCACGCCACCTCAGTGACGACAGGCTGCGGTGTGCTGGTGTTCGACGGTCACGGCGAACCGCTTGATGAACAGCGACGATCTCACGTCGAGACGGACGTCCTGCGCCCAGCGCACCAGCGCCGGCGCGAGCAGGACCTCGAGATCATCGTGGAGCAGCTGCGTGTAGCTGCTCGTGTCCTTGCCCTTCAGGTAGGTGTCGACCGACACCTCGGCACGACCCCCTCAGGAGACCGGTGCGACGAAGTCGATCGCCGCGACGCCACCCCGTTCGCGCAGCAGGTCCGCGGCCTGTTCGGTGACCTGGAGGTTCATGAGCATTCCTCGTCGAGGTGACCCCAGTGAACCTACTGCGAGCGACCCCTGCGCACGTCAACCGACGCGATCGTGGACCTCGGGGCCGGGCCACTCCCGCTCGATCGTCACCACACCGAGCTCGCCGACGTCGGAGGACCCGAGCCGGGCGTAGCTCTCGTTGGTCACCGCCGAGTGCCGTCGGCACACCGTCCAGAACGCCTGGGCGCTCTCATCGTCGACGAAGCTGCGCATCGGGTAGCCACAGAACAGCACGAAGGGACGACGCAGCGCGAGCTGGTTCCACAGGTCCTCGAGCGCGAGCGCGGTCGAGGTATCCCCCTCGTCCCACAGCAGCGCGACCATCTCGCCGAAGACCCGTACCGGGCGTCCGCCCTCGGCCACCCGGTCGAGCCACGAGCCGATCACCGATCGGAAGCGACCGCCAGCCAGGACACCCTGCTGCATGAGGGCACGTTGGGTCTCGCGAGCATCGAGCACCACGAGTTGACCGCTGCGGCGCGCCTCGTTCACGTCGATCCCCGCATCCGACAGGCCCGCCTCGAACCGTTCGCTGTGCGCGCCGGTCGCGATGATCAGCGCGCCCTCGCCGGTGGCGAGCCCAGGCGCGAGCAGGTCGACGACAGCGTCCACGAGGAAGCCATCGGTCTCGTAGAACCCGACCGTGTGCCGACCCGGTGC
>CAYVJT010000211.1:809-6563 GCA_964451855.1 uncultured Actinomycetota bacterium | reverse complement strand
CCGGCGGCCCTGGATCCGAGGGACACCCGTGGGCGAGGTCGCGCGGTGGTGCGCGAAGGGAGGGACGGAACATCGTGACCGATCGGGGTCGACCGAAGGCCGGGGTCGGCCGACGGCGACGCTCTGGCCGTCCGCCGACGGCGTCGACATGGCCAGAGGCGTTGGCGAGGCTGGATCAGCCCCCCGCGGACACCAGCCCCTCCGCCACGACCGCATCACGTCGAGGAAGCGGCGAGTGTCGTGGAGATGCTCGTCGAGGAGCGCGGCGAGTCAGCCTCATCAGCTCGGTCACCGCGGAACCTCGCCGTGCGCAGGCAGGGTGGAGCCCTTGGCTTCGAGGTCGTCGGTTCCTGACCGGCGCACCGGCCGGCGAGGTGCCCATCTGAAGGGTCAGGGTGGCACCGGTGAAGGGCCAGGGTGGCCCCGGACGCTTGGCCGCCATCGACCCTGATGATCGAGGTGCCAGAGCAGGAACCCAGCGCCGTCGGCCCGGAGCGAGCTTCGCGTCGTGATGCCCGAGCTGGATCGTGGCCGAGCTCGATCGTCGGTTCGTCACGCGTCGGCTACCCCTGATGTTCCGCGGGTACGTGGGGGCGTGGCGGCAGGTGCACGGAGGGACCCTCGTGAAACGCAGGATGTGGGTGTTGTAGACCACAGAGTGTGGCTCACCGAGCAGCCCGACACCGATCTGACACGGCTCGACACCCGCCACCGGGCCCATGCCCGGGTCGAGGACCGCATACGTTGCGGCAAGGACACCGAGATGCGCGCCCTGCCGTGCGACACCTTCGCAAGCCACGCCCGAGAGCATCCGGATCGAGCTGCCTGGCCGACTGGCCCTGGGCTGAGCAGATCGTGGCCGCGTTCGACCGGCCACGTGCCCTGCCGTGCCCGCACTCCCCTGACCCCCGTCACCGGCGGCAACCCCACCAGCGCGTCCGCACTGGGCGGTAAAGGTGTCGCATCGCGACTGGAGCCCCGCCCATCACCAGCCACAGCCCGACACAGCCGACCCGGAAGGCTTCGATGCTAGAAGGGCGGGTCCAGCTCACCCAGGGGCCGACGTGCGGACTCCGACTCCGCAAGGCGCCGAGCCTCCCGCAGCTCGTCGGGAAGCGCATCCTCGGGGAACTCGTCGATGCGTGTCCCGAACGGCGCCCCTCCGGAGGTGAAGCCCACGACGAACAGGAGCTCGCCGCCCCACGACACCCAACCTTCCGGCAGGTCGCTGGTCGGATCGGGTTCGTGATCATCATCGCGGCCCCGCCGTGCGCGCCTGGGGATCGGCGGCGGCCGCTTCGACCACTGCTCGTCACCAGCCGGCAGGTCGACCTCGAGCATGGTCAGCTCGTCGTAGGCGGTGTAGCGGTCGACGCCGTAGCGCCGCGCGTAGCCCCGCAACGTCACCGTTGCGCCTGATGCCAGCCAGGCGCCCGCCGAGTCGAGCCGGGCAGGCCGGCGCAACCGGTGACGTCGGCTCGGTGGCATCTTGGGCCTACGTCCTCGTCCGTCCACATCGGGTGACGCCGCGCAGCGGCGCGCGCCGACGGTCGCTCAACCCTATCGGGACCGTCGTGATGGACACGGTCGGTGAGCGCCGCGCAGGTCTTCGGCCGTGGGGACCGTCCACGGCTACCGGAGCCGTGGACGGTGCTTGCCTGCCGCCACCGGCACCGCGTAGGGTCGCCGTTCGAGCCCGCCGGCCACCAGGCGCCCTTCCCCCGGGCCGTGTCGCATAGCCGCGACGTGGAGGTGCTCAGCCATGTTGGGTGTGGGTTCGTGACGGGTGCGACGCGGACGCCTGTCCGGCGAGAAACAGATGGGTGGCAGCAGGGACTCACCGCCCAGCTCGCGGACCTCGACGACGGTCTGGCCGGCTATCGTGGGCTGTGCGAGCGTCTCGCCGAGGGAGCTGTCGTCACCGACGCGGGCTCCGCCCTGGTCGACCAGGCGCTGGGCGTGCTGGCACGGCCGGGGTTCGACCGCTTCGTGTGCCTGCCGCGGTTGCGATTCGAGCCCTTCGACTATCAGTTGCGCGCGGCGGGGCGGGCGCTTGAGCAGATGCGGGGCCGGGGGATCCTGGCCGACGAGGTCGGCCTGGGCAAGACCATCGAGGCCGCGCTCGTGCTCTCCGAGCTGCACCTGCGCGGGTTCGCCCGCCGCATCCTCGTCGTCGTCCCCGCCGGACTCGTCGAGCAGTGGCGGGAGGAACTCGACCGAAAGTTCGCGCTGCCCTCGGTGGTGGCCGCCGGTCGAGGGTGGGAGGACGACGCGGCCCCCATCGTGCTGGCGTCGCTGCAGGCGGCCCGGCGCCGGCCCCTGCGCGCGACGCTAGAGGAGCGCGACTGGGACCTCGTGGTCGTCGACGAGGCCCATCGGCTGAAGAACCCGCGCAGCGCCTCCGCTCGGTTCGCGCGGGCGCTGAAGACCCGTTACCTGCTGCTGCTCACCGCCACCCCGGTCGAGAATCGCCTCGAGGACCTGTTCCAGCTGGTGAGCCTGGTGCGGCCTGGGCATCTCGGCACCGTGCGCGAGTTCCGGGCGCGGCACACCGCGACGGGCGGCGAGGTTCGCGACCTTCCGGCGCTGAAGGCGGCCCTACGCGAGGTCATGGTGCGCCATCGCCGCAGCGACCTCGACGTGCTGCTGCCCGGCCGGCTGGCGCGCACGATCGCGGTCGAGCCCCATGCTGAAGAGGCGGAGCTGTACCGGCGGGTCGCTGAGAGGGTGCGTGCCGAGGGGGCTGGTGCCTCGTCGCAGCGGCGCGTGGCACTGCGCGCCGGGCTGCGTCTGGCGGGATCGAGCCCGCGGGCGGTGGCGCCGACCCTCGCCAAGCTCGGCTGGGACGACCTCGCCGCCCGCGCGGCGGGGATCGCCCGTACCCGCAAAGCGGAGGTGCTGCTCGAGCTGCTCGAGCGCCACCGGCAAGCCGGCGAGAAGGTGGTCGTGTTCACGGGGTACCGCGACACGCTCGCGTACCTCGGCGAGGTGCTCGCTGCCGCGGGGATGGATGCCGCCGTCTACCACGGCAGTCTGTCGCGGCGGGACAAGGAGGAGGCGGTCGCCTCCTTCCGCGAGCACGCGCCAGTGCTGCTCACGACTGAGGCGGCTGGGGAGGGCCGCAACCTGCAGTTCTGCCACGTGCTGGTCAACTTCGACCTGCCGTGGAACCCGATGCAGATCGAGCAGCGGCTCGGTCGTATCCACCGCATCGGGCAGGACCACGAGGTGCAGCTGTACAACCTCGTGGGCAGCGACACGGTCGAGGAGCGGATCCTCACCGTCCTGGAGGCCAAGATCAACCTCTTCGAACTCGTCGTGGGCGAGCTCGACATGATCCTCGGCCGTATCGATGACGACTTCGACCTGCCGTCATGGCTGTACGCGGCACACGTCGGCAGTCGAGACGACCACGAGTTCCACGCGCAGGTGGAGGCGTTGGGCGACGAGCTGGCCGCGGCCCGGCGCGCCCACCTCGACAGCCGGCAGCGCACCGATGCGCTGGTCGACGGGGACGCCACCGAGGACGGGAGCCTCCCGTGAGTCGGGCAGGGGCCGCGACGGCTGGCGACGACCCGGGCGTGGGCTTCTGGCTGCGCTACGCGGAGGCCGAAGGGGCCCTGAGCGAGGACGAGGGCGATCACGCGCTGGTCGTGCTGCCGCCGGGCCTGCAGAAGCGGTTCTCGCTGGACGAGACCGTGGCGGTGACCGCTGACCCCGAGGTCGCCCGCGAGGACGGGGCGGTGCTGTTGCTGCCCGGCCACCCCGTACTGGACGGAGCGGCAGAGCAGGCCGTGGGGCAGGGCGACGTCGGGGTCGCCTGGCTGCCGTGGTCCGACCGACGCTCGCCAGGTACGGCCGAGCTGCTCGATCGCGCCCGCGAGGCGGTCGGGGTCGAGCACGGGCGCATCGACCGGGACCGGGAGGCAGCCCGGGCTTGGTTGCCAGTGCTGCGGACCGGCGCGCTGGCGACCACGACCGCGTCGCTGGACGTTCGCTTCCAGGAGCGCCACGAGGTGTGGGTCGACGCACGGACCGGCACCGAGGTTCCCGACACGCTCCTGGACGCGCTCACCGGATCATCCTGGTCACCACAGCCCGAGCAGCGCCACGCCGTGCTCACGTTCGACCTGACAGCGAGCCTCCGCGCGGCCGACCGACTGCTGTCGGAGCGCTCGGCGCGGCGGGCCGAGACCCTGTCGGCCCGGGCCGCCGAGGACCGCCGGGATGCGCTCGCCCGGGTGGATGCCTACTACGACAAGGCGTTGGCCACCATCCGGCGGCGGCGCGCGGCCACCGACGACGACGAGCGACGTGCCCTACTCGATACGCAAGCCGAAGCGACCCAGCTCGAGCGTCAGCGGCGGTGCCAGGAGGTCGAAGACACCCACCGGATGCGACTGGAGCTCCAGCCCTTCCGGCTCCATGTGGTGATGGTGCCGGCACTGCGGCTGCCCGTGCACGTCCGGCGAGGGGCGACAACCTTCCCGCTCGAGCTGGTGTGGCTCCCGGCGACCCGGTCGTTCGCCCCCGTGATCTGCCCCCACTGTGGTCGTGAACAGGAGCTGATCGCCGGCCGCAAGCGGCTCGGCTGCACCCACTGTCTTCCGCGACCGGCGCCCACCCTGAACCGGGACATCGACGCGCCACAGCAGGCGGGCAGGTCCACCGACCCCTCCCACGTCGACGCGCCACGCCCGCCACGGGACGCCACCGACACCTCCCATGCGGACGCGTCGTCGAGCGCACGCCAGGGGGCGCCCGCCTCCCGGAACGGACGGTCCGCTACCGACGGGCGACCTGCCGTGACAGCGACGCCGCCACGGCGCCGCTCCCCGGGCGCGGCCGCGTCCCCGCGCGCGGCAGCCGGCCGATCCGTCGCCCGGATCCAGGAGGTGGGGACCCGGCTCGCGCTCAAGTTCTGGGACGAGGTGGCGCAGGGTCGGCGCTGGCACCGACGCCGGGTGGCCGACGATTCACCCCTGACCACCCTCCACCGCCTCTACGGCAAGCAGGCGCCGCTGGTGGCCATCGGCGTGCCGGCCGGAGCCACCCCGGAGACGATCCAAGCCTTCGCACAGGCTCCCGAGCCCGGTCTGCCCTACGTCACGCACGGCGAGCTGCGCACCGGACCGACCGGCTGGACGTTCACGCTGCGGTGGGAGTCGACCCCCTCCGGGCCGGCGCTGCTGGAGCTGCTGCCTGGGCTGCCGACGCTGGACGGCCACTTGCCGGCGCACTGGTCGCTGGACCCGGGGATCCCCGAGCGTCTCTTCGGCGCGACCTCCCCTCCGATCGATCTCGATCCGGTCGCAGACGCGCTGTGGCGCATCGAGCGACCTCGCGGCGGGCTGCCGCTGGTGGTGCGTTGTCTCACGGCCTGGTGGCGCAGCGGAGAGCAGCTCGATGTCGACGCCGATCCGGCGGTGCTGGCGGCGGCGCTCGCGAGCCTCGTGGAGAACCGCTCGGGCCTGCGCCGCTCACGAGCCCAGGCGGCCAAGGACCACGGTGTGGGCGCGGAGGAGGTTTCCGCCACGGCGCGTCTGCTCCAGCGGCGCCTGGCACTGAGCACCGAGCGGCCCTGGTGAGCCGCGCAGGCTTGGCCGGTCCGCGACGCTGCTCGCGTCGACCGCCGGGAGTCGTTTCCGAGCGCCCGGCGGGCCCAACTCCCACAACCCGTCGCGTCTCCCGACCGCAGTCCGTGGTGGAACGCTGGCTGGGAGCACACGGTCACGCTCGAGGGTGGCGAAGCCC
>CAYVJT010000211.1:0-799 GCA_964451855.1 uncultured Actinomycetota bacterium | reverse complement strand
GGAGACGAAGGAGTGGCCCGATGCCCGACTATCTGGATCTCGAGGTGACGCTCGACCACGTTCGTCCACGCATCTGGAGGCGCTTCCTCCTGGACGAGCGGGCCAGTTTCCTCGATCTCCATCATGCCATCCAGGACGCCTGCGGCTGGGAGGATCGACACCTCTTCGCCTTCCGGGGGCCCACTGGCGAGGTGGTCGCGGGCCTTGCTGACGACTTCGGCTTCGGCGATCCTGATCCTGACGCGGCCCAGGTGTCGGCCGGCGACCATCTGGGGCAACACGCCGGTGTGACCTACGAGTACGACTTCGGGGACGGCTGGGAGCACACGGTCACGCTCGAGGGTGTCGAAGCCCTCGACGAGATGTTCACCCGACGGCTCGTGGACGGTGCGCGAGCCTTCCCACCTGAGGACTGCGGCGGACTGCCCGGCTACGAGGACGCGGTTGCGGTCGCTTCCGGCGGCGAGGCGCGCTACCACGACACGGAGGTGCTGCGGGAGTGGCTCGGCGGCTGGAACCCGGAAGCATTCGACCTCGAGGTCGTCCGCAGCCGCTTCGATCGGTAGGGGCTTGACATCGACGACCTCCGGCGCGCCGCGATCGGCCGCCGCTCGGGCTGGATCGTGGCAAGGGCCCACACCGCATGACAGCGCGAAGAGGGACGCCTCCTGCCGGACGGAGCGCACCACCGCCCTCCTCGGCTCGGTCTCGTAGCGCGGCTGCGGCAGCGACCCGAGGGGACGAGGGGACCGCCGAGTTGACCCCCACGAGCAGGCGGGGTACCGTTCTGACCTCGCGC
>CAYVJT010000210.1:0-6592 GCA_964451855.1 uncultured Actinomycetota bacterium | reverse complement strand
TCGGTCTCGGTGATGAGCTCGTCACCGAGGTGGCCACCCAGGTTGCAGACGGCGCACCGAGGTCGCTGCTCGTTCATCGCTTCCTCCGTCTCGTTCGGCCGTCCGGGAAGTCCTTGCGGTCCACCTCGTACACGGTGGTGACAGTGTGCAGGGTGTCGCCGGGGTTGACCACCAGGATGATGTGGAACTCCCGCGCTCCGACACGACCGTACAGGCGCTTGCCGATGCGGCCATCGGTTGGGTTCGGCATCGTCTCACAGACGTCATCGCGGTCGATGATCTCGCGCACCTGTTCGATCGTGAGCTCGAGCGACCGGGCCTTGCGATGAGCATGGAGCGTGATGCGGTACGCCGCCACATGGTCCTCGCTTGTCGGTCGCGGTCCTTCGACGTAGCTGCGCGCAGGGTCGCGCGAGCAACTGATCTTCACCGATGGGTGCGACACGGGAAGCGACGCCGGGCATCTGAGCCGGATGCGCCGCGCCGCGGTTGTGCCTTGCCTGCGGCCTCCTGGCTCAACCCCGAGGACGTGCCGCCCTGCCACTAGGACGGCGCCATCGGCAGTGTCCGAACATGACGTTGACCGCCGCTTCGCACGGATGCGGTCAACCGACCGACGTAGGCACAACCGCCGTAGTGTTGTCTCGGCCGGGCGCGTTGAGCCCATCCATCAACACCCGCTGCCGAACTCAGCCTCAGATCTCCTGCGTGGCGATGTCCCGCTCCGGCGGTAGGCCTGTGGTCGGGTCGTCGCCGACGGGCGGGTCCGGTGGGGGAGCGTCGGGAGGTGGATCCTCGGAGGGGCCTCCCTTACCGGAGTTGGCCTCACCGCGGAGTCGCAGCTCGTTGCCGACCGCAGCGAGCACCGCGGCGATGGGCACCGCGAGGAAGGCGCCGATGATCCCGATCAGCGTCGCACCTGCGGTCAGCACCGCCAGCACGACGACCGGGTGCAACGAGACCGCGCGGCGCATGATGACCGGCTGGAGGACGTTGGACTCGAACTGCTGCACACCGACGACGATGGCCAGCACGATCAATGCGGTCTGGAACGCCACGCCGGGGTCCGCGGTCGCGAGCGCGACCAGCACGGCGATCAGCCCGGTGATGAACGCCCCGATCACGGGGATGAACCCACCCAGGAACACCAGCACCGAGATGGGAAGCACCAACGGGACACCGACGATCGCAAGGCCGATGCCGATGCCGACCGCGTCGATCAGGGCGATGGCCGCGGTCCCTCGGACGAAGCCGGTGAGCGCTGCCCAGGCCCGGCGGCCGACCGCCCGGACGGTCTCGCGGTGGTGGTCGGGGGTGCGGGCGATCATCCAGTCGACGATCTGCTCGCCGTCCTTGACGAAGAAGAACAGCAGGATCACGGCGAGCACGAGAGCGGCGATGCCCTGCACCACGAGCGCGCCTGCGGTGACCAGCTGCTGCGCGATCAGCCCCGACTGCTCCATGAGGGTCTCGATGCCCTCGTCGATCAGGCCCATGACCTCGGCACGGTCCCACCCGAAGTTCTCCTCGAGGAACCCGAAGAGGGTGTCGATGGCGTCGCCGATCGTCGGGCCGAGCTCACGGGCCTCGTCGATGAACTGCGGGG
The DNA here is from genome assembly GCA_964451855.1 of uncultured Actinomycetota bacterium. GTDB lineage: Bacteria > Actinomycetota > Nitriliruptoria > Nitriliruptorales > Nitriliruptoraceae > CSSed11-175R1. The sequence goes on along the minus strand of CAYVJT010000210.1, from coordinate 4,986 downwards.
CGAGCACGACGAACACCCCGATCACCGCGCTCAACCCCCCGAACACCACCAGGAACGCCGCGATCAGCCGAGGGACCCCGACCCGTTGGAGGAAGCGGGCCGGACCGACGCACAGGGTGGCGAGGACCAGGGCGATGATCACCGGCAGGGTGACGAGGTAGAGCTGGACCATCACCATGAGGATGATCGTGGACGCCGCGAGCAGCAGCAGCAGGCGCCAGCTCCAGGCTGCCGAGGTCGCCAACCAGGAGGGCACGCGGGCGATCCCCGGTTGCGGTGTCCCGTCCGCGCCGTTGCTCATGCCGTCCTCCCGCTCGCGACCACGCCACAGGTCCTGACCGGCCCTGCAGGCTGCCGAGGCATCGATCCACCGGCGGCACGCCGTGCGGGTGCCGTCCGCGGGAGGCTAGACGAGCGCCGTCGGTCCGTGCGGCTACCACCTCGTCGTCCTCGGTGCCAGGACCCGACCACCGTCCGCGGCACGGACGTCCGGTCCCGCCGCGCGGGTGCGCGGCCTGCGCGCTGCTCGCCAAGAGCGAGCGGTGGACCAAGCTGTGGATAACCCCCCGTTCGCCTGTGGATGACCCTCGGGACCAGCGGGGGAGAGCCGGTGGAAACACAACATGTGGTGTGTTGGGTGCCGTCCAACCCCCCACAGGTTGTGCAAGCCGGGGCGCCGTCGACGTGACAGGGTGCTTGCGGTCCACCCCGCGGCAAGGTTCAGTGCGGGGACGACTTCCACGGGTGTAATTACCACGGGGTCGGGGCAACGGTTGGCCGATCGGTACGCGGCCGAGCGGCCACACGGACCTCCCGGAGGCACGGCTCCGGGCGACGCAGACGAGGAGCACACGACATGGCCAGGACGCACGCGGAGGACGAGGTGGTCGTCACGACCGATCTGACCGACGACGCCAGCACGGGCATCGAGGTGGTGGACGACGGCGAGCGGCGCGGCCTGAAGGTCCGGCGCTACTTCACCGATGCGAGCACCCACCCCTACGACGAACTCGAGTGGGAGCTGCGCGACGCGGTGCTCAACAACTGGCGGGACGGCACCGTCTCCTTCGAGCAGCGCGGCGTGGAGTTCCCGACGAGTTGGTCGATGATGGCCACCCAGATCGTCGCGCAGAAGTACTTCCGCGGCACCATCGGCACCCCTGAGCGCGAGTCGTCGGTCAAGCACATGATCGACCGGGTCGCCGACACCATCACCGGCTGGGGCATCGACGGTGGCTACTTCGCCGACGAGGAGTCCGCGGAGGTCTTCAACGCCGAGCTCAAGCACCTGCTGGTCCACCAGAAGGCCGCGTTCAACTCGCCCGTGTGGTTCAACGTCGGTGTCGAGGACACGCCGCAGTGCTCCGCGTGCTTCATCCTCGCCGTCGAGGACACGATGAGCTCGATCCTCAACTGGTACGTCGAGGAGGGCACGATCTTCAAGGGCGGCTCGGGGGCCGGGATCAACCTGTCGACGATCCGCTCCTCCAAGGAGATCCTCAAGGGCGGTGGCGAGGCCTCCGGCCCGGTCAGCTTCATGCGGGGTGCGGATGCTTCGGCCGGCACGATCAAGTCGGGTGGCAAGACCCGGCGCGCCGCCAAGATGGTCATCCTCAACGTCGACCACCCCGACGTCGAGGAGTTCATCTGGACCAAGGCCCGTGAGGAGAAGAAGGTCCGGGTCCTCCGCGAGGCCGGGTTCGACATGGACCTCGACGGCGAGGATTACGCGTCGATCCAGTACCAGAACGCCAACAACTCGGTGCGGGTGACCGACGAGTTCATGCAGGCCTTCGAGGAGGGCACCACCTACCCGGTGCGTGCGGTCACCACGGGCGAGGTGATCGAGGAGAAGGACGCGCGCGAGGTCATGCGCCAGATCTCCGAGGCTGCCTGGGAGTGCGCCGACCCGGGCCTGCAGTACGACACCACGATCAACGACTGGCACACCTCGCCGGAGTCGGGCCGCATCAACGGCTCCAACCCTTGCTCGGAGTACATGCACCTGGACAACTCCGCCTGCAACCTCGCCAGCCTGAACCTCAAGAGGTTCTACGACTACGAGGTCGGCCGCTTCGACATCGATGCGTACCGCCGTGCGGTCGAGATCATCTTCACCGCGCAGGAGATCATCGTCGGCTACTCGAGCTACCCGACGGAGAAGATCGCGAAGAACGCGATCGACTACCGCGAGCTCGGCCTCGGCTACGCCAACCTCGGCGGGTTGCTGATGTCGATCGGGCTGCCCTACGACTCCGAGGAAGGCCGCGCCTGGTGCGGGGCGCTCACCGCGCTGATGACCGGTCACGCCTACCGGACCTCCGCGGAACTGGCGAAGGTCAAGGGCCCGCACAACGGCTACGCGAAGAACGCCGAGCCGATGCTGCGGGTGATCGGCAAGCACCGTGACGCCGTCGAGGACATCGACCCGCGTCCGGTCGCCGACGACCTGCTCCAGGCCGCACGTACGTCGTGGGACGAGGCGCTCGAGCTGGGTCGTGAGCACGGCTTCCGCAACGCGCAGGCGACCGTGCTCGCCCCGACCGGCACCATCGGCCTGATGATGGACTGCGACACCACCGGCATCGAGCCCGACCTCGGCCTGATCAAGATGAAGAAGATGGTCGGTGGCGCCTCCATCGAGATCGTCAACCACTCCGTGCCCGAAGCGCTGCGTCACCTCGGCTACGAGGAGGAGCAGGTCGAGGCGATCATCGCCTACATCGCGGAGAACAAGACGATCCACGGCGCGCCTGTGCTCAAGGCCGAGCACACCAAGGTGTTCCAGTGCGCCATGGGCGACGACGCGATCCACTACATGGGCCACGTCGGCATGATGGCCGCCGCGCAACCGTTCATCAGCGGAGCGATCTCCAAGTGCGTGGTCGGTGAGACGCTCGTCTCCACCGAGGACGGCCTGATCCGGATCGACAGCCTGCACGAGGGCGAGGAGCCGGACAGCTTCCGCGACCACGTCATGAAGGTGGCCTCGCTCGACGGGATGCAGAAGACCGATGCCTTCTACTACGGCGGTGTGCGTCCCGTACGGGAGGTCGTGCTGCGGTCCGGGCACCGGGTCACGGGTACGCCGAACCACCGACTGCTGGTGGCGACCGATGCCGGGCTCGAGTGGCGCATGCTGCACGACATCGAACCCGGCGACCACGTTGCCCAGCGGTACGGCGCCGAGCTGTGGTCGCAGCTGCCGGCCCGTCTCGACGACTTCGCGGCAAGTGCGCCCCACGGCTCCCAGAAGTCGGTCACGCTGCCGACGGAGATGACCGAGGAGCTGGCGTTCCTGCTGGGGGCGTTCGTCGCCGAGGGCCACATCGCCCGCTCGACGTGGACGACCACGATCACCAACGCGGACCAGGGGGTGTTGGAGCGCGTCGCGGCGGCCTTCGAGTCGCAGTTCGGTGTGCAGGCACGGATCGTGCACCCGGAAGACCGTTGTAGCTCGGTGATCGTCGCCTCCAAGACGATCGTGGAGTTCCTGACCTGGCTCGGCTGTGGCGAGGGTGCCGCCAACAAGCGCATCCCGGATGCGGTGCTCCGCTCGCCTCGTGCCATGGTGCTGGCGTTCGTGCAGGGCTTGGCGCTCGACGCCTACACGACCACGATGGGTTCGACCCCGAAGTGGGCCATCTGCGTGGACTCGAACGGCCTCCTCGACGACCTCCAGGCCGTCCTGACCAATCTGGGGATCGTGCACTCGCGGATCACCAAGCACGACAAGAACTACGACAAGGACTACGACGGGGTCTACGCCAGCGGCGAGCATGCACGTCACCTGATCCGACTGGTTCCGTTCGCCGAGCAGGACAAGGCGGCCCGTGCACAGGAGCTGCTGAGCCTGCTGCCGACCCAGAGCACCGCTGACGTGGTGCCTGGCATCACGCCAGGAGAGCTCCACGCCCTGATCCCGTACGGGACGAGGAACGATCGCGGGGAGCTGCTGCGGACGGAGTTCGCCTTCCTCGGTGATCGTCGTACGAAGCACGTGAGTCGGACGACACTGGAGCGGGTCGCTGCGATCCCGGGCGTCGAGCTCCCTGACTGGCTGTGGCAGGTGGTGGAAGACGGCCTGCACTTCAGCCCGGTCGCCTCGGTCGAGGATGCTGGTGAGCGCGAGGTGTACGACATCTCCGTGCCCGGGCCGCACGCGTTCGTGGCGAACGGCATCGTCAACCACAACACCGTGAACCTCCCCGAGGAAGCGACGGTCGAGGACGTCGAGCAGTTGCACCTCGACGCCTGGAAGATGGGCATCAAGGCGATCGCGATCTACCGCGACAACTGCAAGGTCGCCCAGCCACTGTCGGTCTCCAAGAAGGCGGACGCTTCCGCGGAAGCGCCGGGGGACGTCGAGGTGGCCCACGTGCCGCAGCGGCGCAAGCTGCCCAAGACCCGGCCGTCGCAGACGATCTCGTTCAAGGTCGGCGACGCCAAGGGCTACATCACCGCAGGCGAGTACCCAGGTGACGGCATCGGCGAGCTGTTCGTCAAGCTCGGCAAGCAGGGATCGACGCTGTCAGGCCTCTTGGACGCCTTCGCCATCAGCATGTCGATCGGGCTGCAGTACGGCGTGCCGTTGGAGGCCTACGTCAGCAAGTTCATGAACATGCGCTTCGAGCCGGCGGGGATGACCGACGACCCCGAGATCCGATTCTCGACGTCCATCGTGGACTTCCTGGCACGCAAGCTCGCGCTCGAGTACCTGCCCTACGAGCAGCGCGACGCGTTGGGGATCTACAGCCTGGACGAGCGGACCCGGATCCTCGATGAGGGCTACGGCGATCAGCAGGCGAGCGTGCCCTCTGGGCCGACGGCTCAGGATGTCGAGAGGGCCGAGCCGATCAAGCCGGCCGCGTCGGCGTCGATACCGATCGACCACGACGCGCCGATGTGCTTCGAGTGCGGGATCAAGATGAAGCGCGCCGGCGCCTGTCACGTCTGCGAGTCCTGCGGCACCACCAGCGGCTGCAG
>CAYVJT010000209.1:4939-6597 GCA_964451855.1 uncultured Actinomycetota bacterium | reverse complement strand
CGACGGCGAGGACACGATGGAGCGGGACACAGACGGAAGGGACGTCGAGGTGGCCGGGGCCGACGGTGGTCGGTCCGACGCCGGCCACGAGCAGGATCCCGGGCGTCGGCGGCTGCTGCGGGTTGCGGGTCTCGGCGGGGCGGCCCTGCTCGGTGGGGGGGCGCTCGGGCGTGGCGTGAGCACGGCGTTGACCGCGGAGCGCGAGCCGTCGGGTATCCGGGCGGCCGAGCCGGCGCTGGCGCAGGGGTCCGGTGACCTCGCCGAGCTCGGAGCGTCCGACGGCTACGGCGGTGTCGCCCCGCCGCGAGGGCTGACCCGGGACCGGATCGACGAGCTCACCGTCGCACCGCCTCGCGACGACGCACCGCCGGGGACCCTCCGCGAGTACGACCTGTCGGTGACCGCCGGTCGGCACGAGGTCGCCGAGGACGTGATGATCGACGCCTGGGTCTACGGCGGTCGGCTCCCGGGGCCGGTGATCCGGGCGACCGAGGGCGATCTGCTCCGCCTCCACATGCACAACCACGGCCCTGGGGCGCACAGCCTGCACCTGCACGGCACCCATCCGCCGGGGCCGATGGACGGCTGGCAGCCGATCCCCCACGGCGACGCCTTCACCTACGAGTTCCCGGCCCTGCCCGTGGGCGTCCACCCCTACCACTGCCACGTCGGACCCATCGACGAGCACGTGCGCCGAGGACAGTACGGCGTGCTCATCGTCGACCCTCCGGGCGGCCGAGCCCCGGCGCACGAGGTCGTGCTCGTGCTGGGCGGCTTCGACCTCGACGGCGACGGTCGGGACGATCTGTACGCCTTCAACGGCGTCAGCGGTGGCTACGGCCGCTTCCCGATCCGGGTACCGACGGGCGAGCTGGTGCGCTGTTACGTGGTCAACATGATCGCCGGAGACCCCGTGGCGAGCTTCCACCTCCACGCGCAGACCTTCGACGTCTACCGCAGTGGGACCTCCCTCGAGCCGCACGAGCACACCGACATCATCACCCTGGGGATGGCCGAACGGGCGATCATCGAGTTCACCCTCCCCGAACCCGGGCGCTACATGTTCCACCCGCACCAGCTGCACATGAGCTCACGGGGGATGATGGGCTGGTTCGCCGCGACGTGATCACCTCCGCACCGGACCCACCGAAGCGCCAGCCGCGAGGACAGGCGCGTCGGCGCGCCGTGCTCGAAGCGGTCCTGCGGGTCATCGCGGACAAGGGCATCCGCGGCGTGACCCACCGGGCCGTGGCGCAGGAGGCCGGCACCTCGCTTCGCGCCACCACGTACTACTTCGCGTCGAAGGACGACCTGCTCGGCCAGGCGCTCACCCACTACGTCGATGATCGGATCGACCGGGTGGCCGAGGCGCAGGCCGCGGTCACCGACGGTGACACCCTCTCGGTGGACCGCGCCGCTGCCGTGTTGGCCGCCTTCGTCATCGACGAGCTGACCGCCGGCCACGCGCGGCTCATCGCCGAGTACGAGCTCGCGCTCGAGGCGACCCGCTCCCCGCGGCTGGCGGAGCAGTACGGACGCTTCCGCGAGGCCCTCATCGGGCTGCTCTCGAGCGTCGTGGCGGCCGCAGGGTCCGCCGCTCCGGACGTCGACGCCCACCTGATCCTCGCCGCGGTGCGTGGCATCGAACTCGATGCGCT
>CAYVJT010000209.1:0-4839 GCA_964451855.1 uncultured Actinomycetota bacterium | reverse complement strand
GGACCGGCACAGCGACGCCGTCGGCGACGATGCTCACCTGCGGTCCCGGGCGCTGCCGCACGATCCCGAGCACGACCTCGCAGGCGCGATCGAGGTCATGCGGCGTCCACGCGGCGCCGTCCCGCTCGAGGTCGAGCAGGACCGGGTCCGCGACCTCCCGCGGCGGCTGCCCGGCGGCACGCACCCGGATCTTCGGGTGCGGCTCCCCGCTGAAGCCCTCGACGAGGACCACGTCGCTGTCGCGCATGCGGGCCACGACCGTTGCGAGCGGCGGGCCGCCCGGATCCGCAGGAGTCAGGTGCGTGACCGTGTCCGGAGCGACCACGACGGCCTCGGTCGCGAACGCTTCACGGAGGCGCCAGCTGTCGCTCGCCTCGCGGTCGATCTGTGCGCCGTGGGGTGCATGCTTGACGTAGCCGACCGTGAGTCCGTAGCTGGCCAGCTCCGGGACGAGCTGCTGCGCCAAGCGGGTCTTGCCCGCCTTCGAGGAGCCGACGATGCCGCAGAGCGGCGGGGGCATCGGTGCGCTCCTCTCGTCCCGTCACCTGGCCGGACCTCCGCGTCCGGGGCGGCGCGAGCATCGGCTCCGGGGCGGCGGGAGCATCGGCAGCGCACCCACGCCGATGCCAGTGCCGAAGGTCCCTGGTGTTCCGGGACCTTCGTCCGTACGTGGGCGGGACCCTCACCTGCCATCCTTGAGCCACGGGATGAACGTTGAGCGGCGAGCCACAGCGATCGCGGTGCGCGGGCCGGTTCGCGGTCGCGAGGGATGCAACGCCGGCCCAGGGAGCGGAGCATGCCTGGTCCTGGTGCACCCGGTGGAACGGGAGGGCTGTCCCGGCGGTCCTTCCTGCGGATCAGCGGCGTCAGCACGGCCGCAGCGGCCATGGGGCTCGTGCTCGATCCGGCCTACCTCAGGGCGGCCCCGGTGCGGATCGACTCGCCCCTCGCCGCCTACCCCAACCGCGATTGGGAGTCGGTCTACCGCGATCTGGCGGCGACCGACGACAGCTTCGTGTTCACCTGCTCGCCGAACGACACCCACAACTGTCTGCTGAAGGCGAGCACGAAGAACGGGGTGGTCGTCAACATCAGCCCGACCTACGGCTACGGCAAGGCCACCGATCTCTACGGCAACCGCGCGTCGCACCGGTGGGACCCCCGGGCGTGCCAGAAGGGCCTCGCGATGGCCCGCAAGTTCTACGGCGACCGCCGCGTGCGTCGGCCGCGGGTCCGTCGGGGCTTCCTCGAGTGGGCGGAGGCCGGTTTCCCACGCGACGCGGACACGGGCGTCCCGGCGATGGACACGACCAAGCGGGGCGAGGACACCTGGGTCGAGGTGGATTGGGACGAGGCCTTCGACCTGGCCGCCCGCACCTTCCGCGACATCGCGGAGACCTACAGCGGGGAGGAAGGTGCCGCGCGCCTGCGCGCACAGGGGTACGACGAGGACATGGTCGCCAGCGACAACTACGGGCAGGCGGGCACCCGCACGATCAAGGTCCGGGGCGGGATGCCGCTGCTCGGCGTGACCCGGATCTTCGGGTTCTACCGCTTCGCGAACATGCTCGCGCTGCTCGACCAGGACATCCGCGGCATCGACGTCGACGAGGCCAAGGGTGCCCGGGGGTGGGACAACTACAGCTGGCACACCGACCTGCCGCCCGGCCACACCATGGTCACCGGCCACCAGACCGTCGAGTTCGAACTGTTCGCCCCCGAGCACGCCGACGTGGTCGTGACCTGGGGGATGAACTGGATCTCGACCAAGATGCCCGACGGGCACTGGTTGTCCGAAGCTCGGCTCAAGGGCACCCGGATCGTCAACATCTCGACCGACTACCAGTCGACCTCGAACAAGGCCGACGAGGTCATCATCCTCCGTCCCGGGACGGACGCCGCACTGGCCCTCGGCGCCTGCAAGGTCATCATCGACGAGGGCCGCTACGACGTCGATCACATCAAGGGCGCGACCGACCTGCCCTTCCTGGTCCGCATGGACACGCTCGAGCTGTTGCGGGCCTCCGACGTGATCCCGGACCACCAGCCGAGCACCTGGGAGCACACGAGCGTCTACGGCACCACCGACGGTCGGCCCGACGCACCGCTGCCACCCAACTACCAGCAGTCGAGCCAGTTCGTCGCCGACACCCTGCGCGACGAGTGGGACGACCCCGTCGTCTGGGACGAAGCCAACGGCGCGCCGCACGCCGTGAGCCGCGACCAGGTGGGAGGGCGCTTCGAGCAGGCCGGGGTCGACCCGGCACTGGAGGGTGCACACACCGTCACCCTCGTCGACGGGACCGAGGTGGAGGTCCAGCCGGTGTTCGGCCTCATCCGCCGCTACCTCGACGACAACCTCGACGCCGACACCGTCGCCGAGCTGACCTGGGCTCCCCGCGAGGCCGTGGTCAACCTCGCCCGCCTGGTCGCCGATCACCCGCAGAAGGTGCTCCAGGGCGTCGGGATGGGTCCGAACCACTACTTCAACGCGGACATCAAGGACCGTGCGATCTTCCTGCTGGCGGCACTCACCGACAACGTCGGTCACCTCGGCGGCAACGTCGGCAGCTATGCCGGCAACTACCGAGGGTCGGTGTTCAACGGCATCCCGCACTACATCTCCGAGGATCCCTTCGACGTCGAGCTCGATCCCGACGAGGTGCCGCGGACCCGTACCACCTACCTGGCGGAGTCCGCCCACTTCTACAACTACGGGGATCGGCCACTGAAGGCCGGCGACACCAACCTCACGGGCGCGACCCACATGCCGAGCCCGACGAAGGCGATGTGGTTCGCCAACTCGAACTCGATCCTCGGCAACGCGAAGTGGCACTACGACGTGGTGCACAACACCTTGCCGCGGATCGAGGCGGTGTTCGCCAACGAGTGGTGGTGGACCGGGTCGTGCGAGTACGCCGACATCGTGTTCGCCGCCGACGCGTGGAGCGAGTTCCCCTACCCGGACATGACCGCGTCGTGCACGAACCCGTTCCTGTGCATCTTCCCGGCGGGGCCGCGGCGCAACTTCGACACCCGCTACGACCTCGAGATCCTGGCGGGGGTCGGCACCCGGCTCGGTGAGCTGCTCGACGACGAGCGGATGGTGGACTACTGGCGGTTCGTCACCGAGGGCCGCCCCGAGGTGTACCTGCAACGCATCCTCGACCTGTCCTCCTCGACCCGCGGCTACTCGATCGACGAGCTGCACGCCAAGGCACGCGAGGGCATCCCGATGCTGATGAACTTCCGGACCTACCCGCGCCAGGGCGGCTGGGAGCAGCGGTACGAGGACGAGCCCTGGTACACGAAGACGGGTCGGCTCGAGTTCTACCGGGGTGAGCCCGAGTTCATCGAGTACGGCGAGAACCTCCCGGTCTGGCGCGAGCCGGTGGAGAGCACGATCTACGAGCCCAACGCCCTGCTCGCGGCCGAGCACCCCGCGATCCGACCGAAGCGCCCGGCCGACTACGGGATCGCCGACGACGACAAGCACCCCGAGACCCGCCAGGTCCGCAACGACACCTTCACGTGGGGGGAGCTCAAGGCCACCCACCACCCCCTGCGCGACGTGGATGAGGACTTCCGGTTCATCTTCATGACCCCGAAGTACCGCCACGGGGCGCACACCACCCCGGTGGACCTCGACTGGATGGCGGTGCTGTTCGGCCCCTTCGGCGACGTCTACCGCCACGACCAGCGCAAGCCCTGGGTCGGCGAGGGCTACGTGGAGATGAACCCGACCGATGCCCGCGAGCTCGACATCCACGACGGCGACTACGTCTGGATCGACGGCGACCCGGCCGACCGCCCCTACCGCGACTGGGACGAGGACGACGATTTCTACCCCGTGTCGCGCTGCCTCGCGCGGGCCCGCTACATGAACGGCATGCCACGTGGCATCACCCGGATGTGGTTCCACATGTACGGGGCGAGCAAGGGCAGCGTGCGCGGCGCCGCGGAGCGTGACGACGGGCTGGCCAAGAACCCTGACACCGAGTACCAGGCGATGTTCCGCTACGGCAGCCACCAGAGCGGGACCCGGGCGTGGCTGCGTCCGACGCTGCTGACCGACTCTCTGGTCCGCAAGCCCTACTTCGGCCACGTCGTGGGCAAGGGCTTCGAACCCGACGTCCACGCGGCCAACGGCGCGCCGAAGGAGTCGGTGGTGCGCATCACCCGGGCCGAGCCGGGCGGGTTCGACGGCGAGGAGCTGTGGCTACCGGCCCGCGAGGGACTCCGGCCCGGCTACGAGTCCGAGGACATGGCCCGCTACCTCGCCGGCCGGTTCCTGACCGGCGCCTGAGCGCACGACCTCGAGGAGGACACGACCGATGGCACAGGTCCACAACTGGCAGCTCGGCCGCGACATGGAGTTCCCGCACGAGGATGTGCGGCCGACCCGGCAGTTCGCGATGGTGATGGACACCAACAAGTGCATCGCCTGCCAGACCTGCACGATCGCGTGCAAGCAGACCTGGACGTGGGGCAAGGGCCAGGAGTACGCCTTCTGGAACAACGTCGAGACCAAGCCCTTCGGCTCCTACCCCACCGGGTGGGACCTGCGGTCGCTGTCGCTGCTGGCCGACCAGGCCTGGACGGACGAGGTCTACGAGGGCACGACCGTGTTCGAGGCCGCGCGGAGCGGGCAGGTGGTCGCCGGCTGGCTGCCGTCGAGCGAGCACTGGGCGCAGCCCAACCTCGGCGAGGATGAACCGGAGGGGACGATCGACGGTGGCGCCTACCTCGACGAGTTGCCCCACGACGTGTGGAACTTCTACCTCCAGCGCATCTGCAACCACTGCACCTACCCGGCGTGCCTGGCGGCCTGCCCGCGCG
>CAYVJT010000208.1:2753-6648 GCA_964451855.1 uncultured Actinomycetota bacterium | reverse complement strand
GGCAACCTCCGGCTAGGCTGGGTGGCGATCGCGCGGGAGGACGACGATGGCGACGTGGCAGCTGGTGATCCTGACCGTCCTGGTGCTGCTGCCCTTCGCGCTGCTCACCGAGTTCTGGCGGCACCGTGAGCGCCACACCGTCGCGGGCAAGCCGCTCGAGCGGCCGTGGCGGCCGAAGGTGGCCGAGCCGGAGCCCGACGACCACCACTGAGACCCCCACTGAGACCACCACTGACGCGGGGTCGCACCGAGTCCCCGCGGTCCGCACGATGCGTCGTCACGGCCTGCGCCGAGCCGGCTCAGCACCGTCGGCGGGACACCTCGCGGTGTCCGCGACCTCGCCGCGGCGGCTCCTCCCGCGACGTCGGCATCACCTGCCCGCGTCACGTGACGCGGAGGCGGTCCGGATACTTGAGTCGATTCGGATACTTGAGTCGATACGACTCAAGTAATCTGCGTCGTACCGCCTCAGGACACTTGCCGTCGGCGTCCCGTCGCGTACCTTTGGAGGTGGTTCACCCGCTGAGCGCGGGTGAGACGACGTCAACCACCGCGCACGCAGGAGGACCCGCAGATGGCCAAGGCCGTTGGGATCGACCTCGGGACGACCAACTCGGTCGTCTCGGTCATGGAGGGTGGCGAGGCCACCGTCATCGCGAACGCAGAGGGGGCGCGTACCACGCCCTCGGTGGTGGCCTGGTCGAAGTCGGACGAGGTGCTCGTCGGTGAGGTCGCCAAGCGGCAGGCCGTCACCAACGCCGACCGCACGATCCGGTCGGTCAAGCGCCACATGGGCACCGACTGGAAGACCGAGATCGGCGGCAAGCACTTCACGCCGCAGGAGATCTCGGCCCGCATCCTCATGAAGCTCAAGCGGGACGCGGAGGCCTACCTCGGCGACGACGTGACCCAGGCGGTCATCACCGTCCCCGCGTACTTCGACGACGCACAGCGGCAGGCCACCAAGGAGGCTGGCGAGATCGCCGGGCTCGAGGTGTTGCGCCTGGTCGCCGAGCCGACCGCCGCGGCGCTCGCCTACGGCCTCGAGAAGGAGGACGAGCAGACCGTCTTGGTCTTCGACCTCGGTGGTGGGACCTTCGACGTCTCCGTGCTGGAGATCGCCGAGGGCGTGTTCGACGTCAAGTCGACCGCCGGGAACTCCCACCTCGGTGGGGACGACTGGGACGATGCGCTGATCGACTGGATGCTCACCACCTTCAAGAACGAGCAGGGCGTCGACCTCTCGAACGACAAGATGGCCGTGCAGCGCCTCAAGGAGGCCGCGGAGAAGGCCAAGATCGAGCTCTCCTCGTCGCAGGAGACCACGATCAACCTGCCGTTCCTGACCGCGACGGACGCTGGCCCGCTGCACTTCGAGCAGAACCTCACGCGGTCGAAGTTCAACGAGTTGACCAGTGACCTGCTCGACAAGCTGAGGGGCCCGTTCGAGCGCGCCATCAAGGACGCCGGCAACGACGTCGGCTCCATCAACCACGTGATCCTCGTCGGCGGTTCCACCCGGATCCCCGCCGTGCAGGACCTGGTCAAGGAGCTCACGGCCGGTAAGGAGCCGCACAAGGGCGTCAACCCCGACGAGGTGGTCGCGATCGGCGCGGCGCTGCAGGCCGGGGTGCTCAAGGGCGACGTCAAGGACGTGCTGCTGCTCGACGTGACCCCGCTGTCGCTCGGCATCGAGACCAAGGGCGGGATCACCCACAAGCTGATCGAGCGCAACACCACGATCCCGACCAAGCGCTCCGAGGTGTTCACCACTGCGGACGACAACCAGCCGTCGGTCGAGATCCACGTGCTGCAGGGTGAGCGTGAGTTCACCAGCGACAACAAGACGCTCGGCAAGTTCATGCTGACCGACATCCCGCCGGCCCCGCGTGGCATGCCGCAGATCGAGGTCACCTTCGACATCGACGCCAACGGCATCGTCCACGTCAACGCCAAGGACCTCGGCACCGGCAAGGAACAGTCGATGACGATCACCGGTGGCTCGGCGCTGCCGAAGGACGACATCGAGCAGATGATCAAGGACGCAGAAGCCCACGCTGAGGAGGACCGGCGCCGCCGCGAAGCGGTCGAGACCCGCAACCAGGCGGACACGCTCGCCTACCAGACCGAGAAGAGCCTCAAGGACCACGGCGACAAGCTCGACGAGTCCGTCAAGGCCGAGGTCGAGCAGTCGCTGACCGAGCTGAAGGAGGCGCTGAAGGGCGAGGACGACGACGCCGTCAAGGCCAAGATGGAGGACCTCGCCGGCAAGAGCCAGCAGCTCGCCGAGGCGATCTACCGCTCCACGTCCGAGGAGGGCGCGCCAGCGGGTGATCCCACCGCAGCCGGTGACGCCGCGGCGGGCGATGCGGCCGGAGGCGACGACGAGGTGGTCGACGCCGAGGTGGTCGACGAAGGCGACGACGAGCAGGCCGCCGGCTCCTGATCGTTCACCCGGGAGGCGCGACGCCGGCGCGCGCGTCCCGGGTCACGGTCCCGCCGGCACCCGAACCAAGACACCAGACACACCAGCACCAGACACAGCAGGACGAGACCAGCAGGATCGAAGCCAGGAAGGAGGTCCACGATGGCAACCTTGATGAACCGGTACGGCCACACACCCGACGTGTCCTCGGTCAACGACGAGGTGAGCCGCATCTTCCGTGAGGCGTTCGGCAACCAGGCCGCGGCCTCCGCAGGGGCGTTCACCCCGGCGCTCGACGTCGAGGAGGACGAGGACAGGTTCACCCTCCACGTCGAGCTCCCGAGCGTGAAGCCCGAGGACGTCGAGGTGTCCCTTGAGGAGAACGTGCTGACGATCGCCGGTGAGCGTCGCTTCTACGACGACCGTGAAGCCGACGGCTTCCGCCGGATCGAGCGCCACTTCGGTCGCTTCCACCGGGCGGTGCGCCTGCCCGACCGTGTCGCGGCCGACAACGTCGAGGCGAACTTCCGTGACGGCCTGCTGACCATCACGGTCCCGAAGGCGGAGGAGGCCAAGCCCCGCCGGATCCAGATCCAGGCCGGCTGAACGTCGCACCACCCGTGACGGGGCGGCCTCGCGCCGCCCCGCTCGCGTCCCTGGAGGTACCCGTGAACGAACCGAGCACCCCGCGAGCCGAGCAGACATCCGATGCTGGCGTGCCCGGCACCGCTCCTGGGCCGGAGCGAGCCTCCGCCCCGGAGGGCGATGGCGGCCAGCCGAACCGGCCAGCCGTCGACCTGCGCACCGGCGACCCGTCTCCGTCGGGAGCGCAACCGGACACCGAGGTGGAGGACAGCGAGGTGGAGCGCGCCGACGCCGCTGACGACGCAGGTGCCGACGAGGCACCCGGCGTCGACCTCGAGTCCCTCGCCGCCGCAGATCCACGGTCCAAGGCCGAACTGATCGGTGCCGTGCTCGACCTCGAGGCCGATCGAGACGAGTACCTCGACGACCTGCGGCGTGCCCGGGCGGAGTTCGAGAACTACCGCCGTCGGGTCACACGCGAGGCGGCCCTTCAGCGCAAGGCAGGGACCGCCGAAGCCGTCGAGTCGTTGCTCGAGGTGCTGGACGACCTCGACCGCACCCTCGAGGCTGCGGAGGGCTCGTCCGACGAGCGCCTCGCCAAGGGGGTCGAGTTGGTCGCCTCGAAGCTGACACGGGCCCTGCAGTCGTTGGGGGTCGAACGCGTCGATGCCGAGGGCGTGCCCTTCGACCCGAACCTGCACGAGGCGGTCCAGCAGCAGCCGGCGGACGAGCCCACGCCGCAGCCGATCGTCGCCCAGGTGCTGCGCCCCGGGTACCGGCTCGAGGACCGGGTCCTGCGCGCGGCGATGGTGGTGGTGGAAGGGTGAGCTCCAACGACGTTCGCGACCAGCGGGCATCTGCGTCGCGCCAACGCGACGATCGTGC
>CAYVJT010000208.1:0-2653 GCA_964451855.1 uncultured Actinomycetota bacterium | reverse complement strand
GCGTCGCGCCAACGCGACGACGAGGAGGTGAGCGATGGCTCCCCAGCGTGAGTGGTTGGAGAAGGACTACTACGCCGTGCTCGGCGTCGCGAAGGACGCGTCCGCGGACGAGATCAAGAAGGCCTACCGCAAGCTCGCCCGCGACAACCACCCCGATGCCAACCCCGACGACCCCGAGGCAGAGAAGCGCTTCAAGGAGGTCGGCGAGGCGTACGCGGTGCTCGGTGACGAGGAGAAGCGGCGCGAGTACGACGAGATCCGCCGCCTCGGCGCCGCAGGCTTCGGGAGCCCCGGCGGCGGCATGGGCGGTATGGGCGGCATGGGGGGTGCCGATCTCGGCGACCTGCTCGGCCACCTCTTCGGGGACGCCGGCGCGGGTGCCCGTGGCCCGGGTGGGTTCCACGGTGCCACGACCACCCGCGGTGCTCGCCGTCCGCGTCGCGGGCAGGACCTGCAGGCCGACGTGCACCTCACCTTCGAGGATGCGCTCGCGGGCGTGCGCACGACCCTGCGGGTGACCGGCGACGGCGCCTGTGACACCTGCCACGGTTCCGGGGCCCGGCCCGGCACGCGCCCGGAGACGTGCAGCGTGTGTGGTGGCCGGGGCCAGGTCGTCCTCGACCAGGGGCCCTTCTCCTTCGCGCAACCCTGTGAACGGTGCGGCGGCCGCGGCCAGGTGATCACCTCCCCGTGCGAGACCTGTTCGGGGTCCGGGCGGGTGGTCAAACCCCGTGAGCTGACGGTGCGCATACCCGCCGGCGTACGCGACGGTGCCGTGATCCGCGTACCGAGCCGAGGTGGGCCGGGTGTGAACGGTGGACCGGCGGGCGACGTGCTCGTCACGGTCCACGTGGCGGCGCACCCCCGTTTCGGACGCAAGGGCGACGACGTCACCCTGGAAGTCCCGATCTCGTACAGCGAGGCCGCGCTCGGGACCAAGCTGACCGTCCCGACCCCCCACGGCGACAAGCGCACGATCAAGGTGCCGGCGGGAACCTCCAGCGGACGCACCTTCCGGATCCGCGGGCAGGGTGCGCCCAAGCGCAACGGCGGCAACGGCGACCTGCTCGTGAAGGTCCGCATCGAGGTGCCAAGCAAGCTCTCCCGTGAACAACGCAAGCTCCTGGAGCAACTGGCCGAGCACGACGATCCCGAGGCACGGGACCAAGCCCTGTTCCGTGGCCAGGCCCAGCACACGTAGGCGAGGATCATGACTGAACAGCGCTACCTCGAGCCCCGCGACGGTTCCTCGTGGTCGTGGTCGTCGCGTCGTCGTGACGAGGACGAGCCGGTCGATGACGGCTACCAGGCGGACGACGACCTGGACACGCCGCTGTACGTGATCTCGGTTGCGGCGGAGCTCGCCGGCCTGCACCCGCAGACCTTGCGTGCGTACGAACGTGAGGGCCTGCTCACCCCCGCGCGTACCGAAGGTGGGACACGTCGTTTCTCTCGGCGTGACGTCGAGCGGTTGCGTTTCATCCGCACCCTCACGCAGGACGAGGGCCTCAACCTCGCGGGCGTCCGGGTGGTGCTCGACCTCGGCGAGAAGCTCGAGGCATCGCGTCGCCGGGTCGGCGAGCTCGAGGAGATGGTCCGCGTGCTCGCCGAACGCGTGGAGGACGCCCCGCCGTCGGATCACTACCAGATCGTCAAGGCGCCGCCCTCCGGCGTCGAGGTACATCCGCTGCGGCGGCGGACGGGTGAGCGCGGCGCGTCCGTGCCGCGCAGCTCGGGTCAGCGGCGCGCACGTCCGATGCCCCCGTCCTCCCGCGAGGTCGCCGACGTCTGACCGGTCGCGGCCTCGTGAGAGGCCTCGCACCCCCAGCCGGTGGGGGTGCGTCGTCCCCGCTCAAGGATGCTGCGCCGGCCTCGCGAAGGACTCGTGACCACGCGATGCTGCAGGCCTACCTTGGTTGGCGACGAAGCGCAGGAGCGGCCGGCCGGGCACCCGGGGCCGAGACCCGAAGACGAGTCCGAAGCCGAGTCTCAAGCCGAGGCCGGGACCGAGACCGGGGGCCGACGTCGACGACGGAGGAACGCGCGTGGAGATGGATCGACTGACGCACAAGTCCCAGGAGGCGCTGCAGCGCGCCGCCGGGATCGCGCGTGACAGGAGCCACCCAGAGGTGGGGACCGCCCATCTGTTGGCGGCACTGCTCGAACAGTCCGAGGGCATCGTGCTGCCCTTGGTCCAGAAGCTCGGGGTCACCCCGACGACCCTGCGCAACCGTGTGGCCGAGGTGCTCGATGCCACGCCGGCCGCGTACGGCAGCTCGGGTGAGGTCACGATCGGTGGGCCCCTGCGGCGCGTGCTGGAGGCGGCGTTCGAGGAGGCGCAGAACCTCGGTGACGACTACGTCTCCACCGAGCACCTGCTGATCGCGCTGGCGGATGCGCAGGACCGCACCGCCGGCGTGCTGACCGAGCACGGGATCGAGCGCGCTGCCATCCTCGACGGGCTCCGTCAGGTTCGGGGGGCGCAGAAGGTCACCTCGCAGGACCCGGAATCGACGTACGAGGCGCTGGAGAAGTACGCCCGTGACCTGACCCAGCTCGCGAAGGACGGCAAGCTCGACCCGGTGATCGGCCGTGACGAGGAGATCCGCCGCGTGATCCAGGTCCTGGTCCGGCGGACGAAGAACAACCCGGT
>CAYVJT010000207.1:0-6651 GCA_964451855.1 uncultured Actinomycetota bacterium | reverse complement strand
ACGGACCTGGCTCGGCGGCGGGCGGTACGGAGCCCCGCAGGCTGCGCAGGTAGGCTGCTGCCCCATGAGCGCTCCCGAACCTGCCCCGCTGCCCGACGGTCCGCACGACGAGGGACCGTCCGACGACGCGTCGGACGGGTCGCCGACGTCGGAGGACCCCGCTGCGTCGGAGGACCCCGCTGCGTCGGAGGAGCCCACTGCGTCGGAGGAGCCCGCTGCGTCGGATCAGCCGATCACGGACCCGTCCAGCGACGAGGGTGACGCGGCGCGGAGCGCAACGGCCCGCGATGCGGCCCGCCTCGAGGAGGTCCGTCGCAGCGTCGTCGTCCTCGGCGACCGGGTCCTGGTCGCACCGCCCGACGACAGCGAGCGCAAGAGCAAGGGCGGGATCCTGATCCCCGCGACGGCCCGTTCGGTCGACCGCAAGGGCATCTGGGGCGAGGCCATCGCCATCGGTCCGCACGTACGACAGCTCGGCGTCGGTGACGAGCTGCTCTACCTCCCGGAGGATGCGATCGAGGTGGATGTCCAGGGAGACCCCTACCTGATCGTGCGGGAGCGCGACGTGCACGCGGTGGCGTCGACGCGGCGGGACGGGGCCACGGGGTTGTACCTGTAGGCGGTCCGGTGTGCGGGGACCCGGCCGCCACCACGAACAACGCCGACCTGCGAGACTGGTGGAGCTGGACTGGAGGCAGGGATGAGCACGACGATCGCGTCACAGACCGTGGGACCGCCGGTGGGAGCCCGGATCCGGCTCTCCTCCAACGAGTCGCCCTTCGGCCCGTCTCCGGCCGCCATCGCCGCGGCCCAGGAGGCGCTCGTCGAGGGCAACCGCTACCCCGACGATCAGTCGACCGAGCTGCGCAACGCCCTCGCCGAGCACGAGGGCTGCGCCTTCGATGAGGTCGGAGCCGCCAACGGCTCGGCAGCACTGCTGATGGACCTGGTCCCGCACCTGTGTGGCCCGGGTGACGAGGTGCTGGCCTTCGCCCACTCGTTCATCGTCTACCGGCTCGGCGCGAAGAACGCGGGGGCCAGCTACGTCGAGGTGGAGGACGGCGGCCCCGCGCGGGGTGCGAACAGCGGCTACGAGCGTGACGTCGACGCGATGCTCGCCGAGGTGACCGACCGCACGAAGCTGATCCTGATCGACAACCCCGGCAACCCCACGGGCGTCCACCTCACCAGGGACGAGCTCACCACCCTGGTCGCCGGTGTCCCAGAGCACGTCACGATCGTGATCGACGAGGCCTACCACCACTTCGCGACGGGACAGCTCGGGTACGCGACGGTCAAGGAGCTCGAGGTCGAGCACCCCCGCCTGCTCTCGCTGCGGACCTTCTCGAAGGTGTACGGGTTGGCGGGGATGCGGATCGGCTACATCGTTGGCCCGTCCGACATCGTGGGTCCCCTGGACGCCTACCGTCCCCGCTTCAACGTCACCGCCGTCTCGCAGGCCGCTGCGGTCGCCAGCCTCGGCGATACCGACCACCTCCAGGCCACGGTCGACGGCACCCTGGCCGGGCGGGACCGCATGGCGGCCGGGCTGCGGGAGCTCGGCGTGCCCTTCACCGACAGCCTGGGCAACTTCCTGACCGTCGAGTGCGGCACCGCCGCGGCACCGATCGTCGACGCGTACGGGCAGCGGGGGGTCGGGGTGCGCACGCTCCCGCCGTACGGCATGGACGAGCAGTTCCGCGTCTCGGTCGGTACCCCCGAGGAGACCGAGGAGTTCCTCAACGTCTCGGCCGACGTGCTCGCGGACCTGCCCTCGCGCGGATGACCGTCCGGCAGCCGAGCCGACGACACGCTGGGCCGACGCGGGCCCGCCGCGCGACGGTGGCCGTGCTCGGGGTGCTCGCGGTCCTGGCGGTCGGTGCCGCGGCCTGCGGTCCCGACACGCTCAACGTCGGTGAGGTCGACGAGCCCGACTCGGTCCCGCCCAGGGACGCCTACCTCGCCGACGGCGGGTGGGAGGAGACCGCGGCCTGGATCCGCCGCGAGAACGCCGACGGGCGACCGGTGCTGGTCAACATCCTCGCGAGCTGGTGCGCCCCGTGCCGCGACGAGCTTCCGGTGCTGCTCGACGCCTACGAGGCGAACCCCGACATCGCCTTCCTGGGCATCGACCACCTCGACCGCCGTGAGGACGCCGAGGCCTTCCTCGACGAGATGGACGTGACCTTCCCGACCCTGTTCGACATCAGGGGGGACGTCGCTGCGGCGGTGGAAGCGCGGGGCATGCCGACGACCGTGATCTTCGATACCGACGGTGACCTGGTGGCCCACCACAGCGGGCTGGTCACCGAGTCGCAGCTCGAGGAGCTGCTCGACCGGGCCCGGTGATCGCCCGGGGCAGCTGGCGGCTCGGCGGCCAGGACGCCGACCTCGCGGTCACCGAGGTCGCTGGGCACCACCTCGGCGAGCTGCGCAACACGTCGGTCGCGGCACTGGTCCGTGTCGGGAGACCCGTGCCACGGATAGGGTTGCGGTCGACCACGGAGCGACGCGACGACGGAGGCCAGGGATGGAAGCAGCGGTCGGGCTCGGGTTCGGCGTCATCATCGCGATCTTCGCCGTGCTCCTCTCCCTCGCCGTGTTCGCGGTGTGGATCTGGACGATCATCGACGTCGTCAAGGTCCCGAGCGACGACCGCTTCCGTGCCGGCAACCAGCTCGTGTGGATCCTGGTCATCGTCCTGACCCAGATCATCGGGTCGATCATCTACCTCGCTGTCGGGCGTCCTGAGCCGGGTCGGCGCCGGTAGGCGGCGCCGGCGCGAAGCCGATCGGGGTGTCGAAGGCGGCCCGGCGCCCGGCCCGTCGCAGTGCCCGGAGTATCGGCTTGCCGGTCACGACCACCAGGATCGCGGTGAGCAGGGCGCGGGGGATGTCGAACCCGAGCGAGGTGACCGCGGTGAAGGCCGCGAACCGTCGCAGGTTGTCGCCGACGGGGTCGCCGGCGACGAACGAGATCGCGGTGTCGCTGCCCAGGGTGAAGGGCCAGAACGACAGGTTCAGCGCCATGCCGTAGAGCAGCCCCGCGATCGCCCCGTAGAGCGCGAGCACGGACAGCTCGCGCCAGCCGCGGCACCGCGGCAGCAGCCCGGCACCGGCGGCGACCCATGCGGCACCGAACATCTGGAACGGCAGCCACGGGCCGACCCCGGCGGTGATCAGCGCGGACGCGAACAGGGTCGTCGCGCCGAGGACGAACCCGAAGGCGGGACCGTACGCCCGGCCCGCCAAGACGAGCAGGAAGAACATCGGCTCCAGGCCCGCGATGCCGGTGCCCAACGGACGCAGGGCCGCGCCGACCGCCGCCAGCACGCCCAGCATGGCCACCGTCTTCGCATCGATGCCGCCCTCGGTGAGCTCGGCCAGGACGACCGCCATCAGCAGCGGGAGCAGCAACGCGAACAGCAGGGGGGCGTCGCCGACGTGGGCGATCGGGGAGTCCGGTGAGGCGAGCAGGGGCCACCCGAACGCCACGATCCCGACCGCGGTCACCGTCACCATCGCGACCATCGATCGGGGGCGAAGCCGGAGGGGACCCGCGGTCCGGTCGGCCTGCCGGGTGAGCTCGCTCATGGTGCGACCTCCAGCGAGCGGGCGACCTGCTCGACGGTCAGCCAGGGCAGCGGGGCGAGCACCTTCGCGACCTGTGGCGCGAACGCTGGAGAGCCGACCACGACCTCGTCGGTCGGGCCGTCGACCACCACCTCGCCGTCGGCGAGCACGACCGTGCGGGTGGCTGCGGCCGCGGCGAGCTCGACGTCGTGGGTGGCGAGGACGATCGCGTGACCGTCGGCGGCCAGCTCGCGGAGGATGCCGATCAGCCGCGCCTTGGCGGCGTAGTCGAGGCCACGGGTCGGTTCGTCGAGCAGGATCACCGGCGGAGCCGAGGTCAGCACGATCGCGAGCACCAGTCCCAGTCGCTGCCCCTCCGAGAGGTCACGGGGATGGGCCGTCGGATCGAGTCCGGGCACCAGCCGGTCGAGCAGCACTCGGCACGACCCGGCAGCGACATCGGCATCCCGGTCGGCGGCGTGGCACTCGGCGTCGACCGTCTCCGCGTAGAGCAGGTCCGCCGGCTCCTGGGGGACGAGGCCGACCTTGCGGATCAGCTCCTTCGGTCGCAGGGACGCTGGTGCGGCCCCACCGACCCGTGCCGCGCCGGAGGTCGGTCGGACCACACCGGTCAGGGCGCGCAGCAGGGTCGTCTTGCCCGAGCCGTTGCGGCCCATGAGCGCGAGCACCTCGCCTTCCCGCAGTTCCAGATCGACGTCGCGCAGCGCGATGATCGGGCCGTAGCGCACGGTCAGCTCGCAGGTCACCGCGACCTGGTCGCCCGGGGCGGGGGCGCCCGACGTCCCTGCGTACGGAGCGCCGTTGGTCGCCGGAGGCTGCGGACGACCCGCGGCGCTCAGCCGCGCACGCAGGTCCGTCGCGTGGCGGCGCGCGTCGCGGACCGTCAGGGGGAGCGGATCCCAGCCGATGAGCCGCCCCAGCTCGACCACCGGTGGGGCCACCGGGGTCGTCGCCAGCAGCCGTGCGGGATCCCCGACCTCGAGTGGTGCGGCGCCACCCGGGATGTGGACCAGACGGTCCGCGTACTGGACGACGCGCTCGAGCCGGTGTTCGGCCAGCAGGACCGTGATGCCGAGGTCGTGCACCAGCCGCTGCAACGCCGCGAGCACCTCCTCGGCGGCGGGTGGATCCAGGGCCGAGGTGGGCTCGTCGAGCACCAGCACGGAGGGGTGGGCGGTCAACACCGACCCCAGTGCCACCCGCTGGCGCTGGCCGCCCGACAGGGTGCTGAGGGCCCGATCCCGCAGGTCGGCGAGGCCGAGCAGGTCGAGGGTCTCCTCGACCCGGCGGCGCATGACGTCGCCGGGCAGCCCCAGCGACTCCATGCCGTAGGCCAGCTCCTCCTCGACGACGTCGGTGACGAAGCCGCTCGTCGGATCCTGGCCGACGACCCCCACCACATCGGCGAGCTCCCGTGGTGGGTGCGTGGCGGTGTCGCGCCCGGCGACCAGCACACGGCCGGAGAGGGTGCCGCCCGTGAAGTGCGGCACCAGCCCGTTGACCGAGCGCAGCAGCGTCGACTTGCCGCTCCCGGTCCGGCCGACGACCAGGCACAGCTCGCCCTCCGGCACGTACAGATCGACGTCGGCCAGCGTCGGGGCGGCGGCGTCGGGGTAGGTGACGCCGAGCTGTTGCAGCTCGATCATGGTGTGGCCTCCCCGGCGTGCTCGTCCCGGCGAGGTCCGGTGGCGGCCACGGGCGCCGGCCCGGCAACGGGCCGCTCAGCGTCCGGGGCGCCGGCATGATCGCGCCCGGGGGAGGTGCGCGCCGCTTCCGCGGAGTCGGCGGAGGTCCCCGCGTGCTGCCTCGACGTCGAGGTGGTGGGGGCTGTGACGGCGGCCGGTGGCGGGGGAGTGACCCACGCCGGCAGGACCGCGAGCAGCAGCCCCGCGGTGGCCAGTGCCGGCAGCGGCAGCTCGGACAGCGGCAGCAGGCTCGGGTTCAGCGCCGCCGGATCGAGGATCCCGGTCGCGATCGAGCCGGCGGCAGCGAGCACGCCGGTGCCGGCCGTGAGCCACTCGGGGACGCGCCAGGGGTCCGGGCGGTAGCGGGACCGCACGGTGCGGCGGCCGGCGAGCGCGAGACCGACCGCCGCGGCGAGCAGGCCGGCGACCAGGGTGGGCAGGCCCATCGCGGTCGGACCGGAGGCGTCGAGCAGCCCGTACATGCCGATCGCGACACCGAGCACACCGCCCAGGGTCAACAGGGCCGTGAGGCGCCGCGTGGCGGTCGCCACGTCGGCGCGGCGGCCGTAGCCCCGGGAGTCCATCGCGGCCGCCAGCGACAGCGAGCGGTCCAGCGCGTCCTCGAGCACGGGCATCGCCACGCTGATGATCCCCCGGACGCCGCGGTCGGGGCGACCGCGGAGACGCCGGGCCGCGCGGATGCGTTGCACGGAGGTGACCAACGACGGCGCGAAGGACAGGGCGACGACCAGCGCGACACCGATCTCGTAGAGCGCCGCCGGCAGCGACTTGAGTAGACGCTTGGGGTTCGCCAACGCGTTGGCCGCACCGATGCACGCGAGCACGGTCGCCAGGCGCAGGCCCTCGGTGGCCGAGGCCATCACCGAGGGAGCGGTGACCTCGCCTCCCACGGTCACCCCTGCCGCCCAGTCGGGGAGCGGGAACTCGGGGACGCTGAACAGCACCGTGCCGGGCAGCGGTGTCCCCAACAGCACCTGGGCGACGGTGCGGATCGCGATCACGACCAGACCGAGCTTGAGGAAGACGATGAAGGCCCGCGCCCACGGGGCGTTGCTGCGTCGCGCGCTGACGACGTAGCCGGCAACGCTGAGGACGAGGAGCAGCAGCAGGGGGTTGCGGGTCCGGGATGCGACCGTCGCCAGCCCGATCGCCCACACCCACCACGCCCCGGGGTGGAGCCCCCGGGGGATCAGGCGGTCGGTGCGTAACGTGGGCACGTGTCAGCCCTCCAAGCGTCGCCGGCGCACCTGCAGCGCCGTCAGCGCTGCCAGGCCCGTCACCAGTCCACCACCGACGACCAACCCGACAGGAGCCGACCCGTCGTCCCGGTCGGGCAACGCCACCTCGTCGTC
>CAYVJT010000206.1:0-6713 GCA_964451855.1 uncultured Actinomycetota bacterium | reverse complement strand
CCGGGTGTGAAGCGTGCGGCGCACCCCTGCACCCGGGACTTCACACCGCGGGTCCCGGACCGGTTGTTGAGCCCACCCGGGCCGACCTGCACCTCCGCCCCATCACACCGGAACACCGGAACACACAAAGGACTTCAGCGCGGCTCCGACCGGCCGACGAGGAGGGGACGCGAGCCAGGGAGGTGAGGGATGAGTGGCACCCTCTTCGCAACCAGCGCCTCGGTCCAGAGGCTGCAACGTCCTGCTGATGTCGTGCGGTTCCTCAAGCCGGGACTCGTCCCGGTCGCCGGTGCGCTGTGGCTGTGGAACCTCTTGCTCCTGGTCCGGTGAGGCCGGGCTCCGCCCTCATCCACGAGGACCGTGCTGGCCCGACTCAGCGTCGGCGTCGTCGGCCGCGGCGCCTCGTGCCGACCTCGGCGTGCAGTGCGGCAGCGGCCGCGACGACCTGCTCCTCCGACAGCAGCACGGCATCGGCCGCAGGTCCCAGGGGGACGTAGGTGTCGACCGAACGCACCGACGCCAGCCGCTGGGACGCTCCCGACTCCGCCAGCGATGCGATCACGGCGTCAGCGACGCCGGCCCCGGTCGCACGCGCTTCGTCGACGACCAGTACCCCCGCGACGTCCGCAGCGTGTTCATGGACCGCGGCGATCGGTAGCGGCGAGAGCCAGCGCAGGTCCAGCACCCGCGCGCGGATCCCGTCCTCGGCCAGCCGACGGGCCGCCCGCAGCGACATCCGCAACCCGTTGCCGTAGGTGACGAGCAAGAGGTCCGCCGGTCCGCCGCCGTACACGCCGACGTCACCGGGCAGCAGTACCTCGTCGTCGGCCGGGTAGGTCTGCAGCCAGCCGCCGTCACCCTCCTCGTAGAGGTCGCGCTCGTGGTACAGGGCGATGGGCTCGAGGAACGCGACGACCCGTCCGTCGACGGCGGCCATCCCGACCGCCGCCCGCAGCATCCCCACCGCGTCGGCGGGCCGGCACGGCACCGCCAACGCGAGCCCGGGGATGTCGCGCAGCGCACCGAACGCGTTGTCGTTGTGGAAGTGGCCCCCGAACCCCTTCTGGTAGGCGAGCCCGGCGATCCGGAGCACCATCGGCGTGCGGAACGCCCCGTTCGAGAAGAAGCTCGTCGAGCAGGCCTCGCCACGCAGCTGATCGAGCGCGTTGTGCAGGTAGGCGAGGTACTGGATCTCGGGGATCGGCAGCTGGCCGAGCAGGCCGATGCCCTGGGCGAGCCCCAGGATCGAGGTCTCGTCGAGCAGCGTGTCGAACACACGGCCCGTCCCGAAGCTGGTCTGCAGCCCCGACGTCACCCCGTACACGCCTCCCTTGCGGCCCACGTCCTCGCCGAACACGACCACCTCGTCGCGGGCGAGCAGCTGATCACGCAGGGCCGCGTTGAGGTTGGCCGCCAGGGTGCGGCGCTGCGCCGCCGTCGCCTCCTCCGGCAGCCCCTGCCGGAAGGCCGCCTCGCGGACCTCGACGGGTGCCCGGCGCCGCCCCGCCTCCCGGACGGCCGACGGTGTGAAGGGTGCGAGCGGCGCGACGATGTCGGCCGCGTCGGCGAGGTGGGTCGCATCGGCGGCGACCTCCTCCGCTTGGGCACGGATCCGTCGGCGCGTCTCCTCGATCAGCGCGCCGAGCTCGCCCCTGCCGACGACACCGAGCTCGATCAGCCGACGAGCGGCCCGAGGCAGTGGGTCGCGGGCCTCGTCAGCGTCGATCTCGGCCGCGGCGCGGTAGCCGGACTCCACGTCCGAACCGGCGTGGCCCCACAGCCGCACCGTCTCGAGGTGGAGGAACACCGGCGTCCGTCGTGCGCGGCAACGTTCGACGGCCCCGGCGACGATCGCCCAGACCTCGTCGATCTCCCCGCTCGCCGGGACGTAGGTCAGGCCCGACATGCGCCCGAAGGTCTCCGCGATCCAGCCTCGAGGCGTCGTCACCGAGATCCCGATGCCGTTGTCCTCGCACACGAACAGGATCGGCATGGGGTTGCCGACCCTATGCGCCCACCTCGCCGCGTTGATCGCGCTCAACGCCGATGCGTGGTTCGCCGACGCGTCACCGAACGAGGTGACCGCGATCGCGTCGGCTGCCACGGCGAGCCGCTGCTCGAGCCGCCGGGCCCGCCCGATCGCGACGGCGCTGCCCATCGCCTTCGGCAGCTGCGACGCGATCGTCGAGGTCTGGGGCGGGATCCACAGCTCCCGGCTGCCCCACACCTTGTGCCGCCCCTGCGCGACCGGATCCTGCTCGGCGGCGCAGAGGGAGTACAGCACGTCCCGTTCCATCGAGGCCACCCCGCAACGGCGCGCCCGCGCCAGGACGAACGCCCCGTCGCGGTAGTGCAGGAACGCCGGATCGTCGGGACGCGTCAGCGCTCCCACCAAGGCGGTGTGCTCGTGTCCCGCGGACGAGATCGTGTAGTACCCGACCTGGCGCGACCGCAGCTCCCGCGCGACGACGTCGAGGTGGCGCGACGCGACCTGATCGGCGAACACCTCCACGAGTTGCGTGCCGGTCGGTCCGCCAGGCCGGACCTCGGCGCCGGGGTCGCGCTGCTCGGTCGGTTCCAACGCCTCCGAGACCGCACGATCCAGGGCCGCTTCCGCGAGCGCGATGCGATCCACCGCCCTCACCGTCCCCGGAACGCGCGCAGATCGCGGCTGCCACCCGGCGGTGGGTTCGGACCCGGACGCGGCGACGACGAGGTGACGTCGGTGCCGCGACAGCTCCAGCAGTAGTGGACGAGCCGGATCCCGGATGGGGTGCGCACGCCGGCGCGGCCGGCCTCCTCCAGGGTGGAGGTCGGGACCCCTTCGAGGTCATCGGAGCCGCAGAGGCCACAGACCAGCCGGGTGTCCCGATCCCACCGGTGGCCGCAGTGGCCACAGGTCAGCATGATCGCCTCTCCCTGGCGATCGCCGGTGAGGTCATCGTCCTCGCCGCAGATCGGGCAGGCGATGATCGGCACCGTCGCCTCCTGACAGCCGGACTGGGGACGTTGGCTTCGCCAACAGCGTAGGCCGTGCCGGCTACGGGCCCAGCACCGGCAGGCAACAGGTGGGCGAGCGTGGACAGCCCAGGCTGGGCCTGGCCGGAGCGTGAGGAGGGTGCGAAAGGCCCTAGCGGCCGGGCCGAACCCGTGCCATGGTCCGTGACATCGCTCCGGCATCCAGCGACTGATCAGTGAACCTGATCATCACGGTCGCGTTCGGGTGTGAGCCTGGAGCACGACGTGTGCAGCGCTCCGCTGGTGGAGACCGGTGGGGGCGGGCTCATGAGCCCGGGTCGATCGCCGAGCCTCGATGCTGGCACCGGACCGATCACGACGGAGGATCCGCCCCTCCGTGTGGTTATCGCTCATGGCCGACGGTGAACGGATCACCAGTCAGGAACGAGCATGGGGAGCAGCACAGCCATCTCACCGCGTCGCGGGTCCGATGTCCCCTCCGACCCGAACGACGACGAGGTACCCGAGGTCTTCGAGCGGTGGGTGCACCGCCGTTGCCCGGAGCCGCTGACCGATGGTGGCCGTTACGCACCCGAGCCTCCGGAGGGGCTGTTGGAGCGGCTGTCCACCATCGACCGGCCGATGCACCCGGCGACCTCGTTGGAGCTGGGGCTGGGCCGATCGTCGACGTATGCGCGTGCGGCGAGGCTGCTGCTGTGGGCCCGTCACACCCCGGAAGGCCCACGCTGTCGTTCGTTCCGCTCGGCCTACTACTTCCTGGCAGATGCGCCACCCGACGCACTCCCGGCGACCCCACCAGGACCCCACCGATGACCCCCACCCTTCACCGCACCCGGTCGACGGACCGAGAGGTCGACCTGCCGGCCCGCTGAGGTCCGCCGCAGCCAGCTCGCCCCGACGGCCAGGGTCCCAGCGAAGATCGCGTGAGACGCGCAGCTGTGCACCGCAGGGAGCGGGCTGCGGCCGCTACTGCGACCAGCGTCGCGGCATGCGTTCCAGGTAGTGCACCTCGATCGCGCGGAGCAGGTCCGTGCGCACGGCGGCCACCGGTCGCCGCTCGAGGGCGAGGTCGGCTTCGAGGCCGCTGATGACCGCAGCCAGCTGTCGGGCTTGCAGGATCTCCTCGATCCACCGGGAGAGGTCCCTGCGGCGGGCGTGAGCTGTGAGGGTGGCGTCGGTGACCCGGCGCAGGCCGCGGTGGAACTCCCGCACGTTCCTGGCGACGCCGTCACGACCGTCGGGGCCGAAGCGGAAGGCGTGCTCGTCCGAGAGGCGCGCGTCGGTGTACTTGTGCCAGTGCCGGACGTGTTCGACGAGCCGGCGTCCGACCTGGAAGGTCACCGGTGGCCCACCGTGGTCGGCGACCAGCACGGCGTGACCGAGCGCGAGCCCATGCAGCTGCTCGGCGAGCTCGGTGGGCTGACCGAACCAGCCGAGGGCCGTGGCGAGCGCATCGGCTGCGCCCTGCCCCTCACCTGGCAGGAGCACCGCCGCGTCCAGCCGGGCCTGCACCGACGAAGGGAGGTCCTGTGGCCGGTGGGTGGCGAGCAGCTGGCCGCCACCGGGAGGTGGCCGGCCCAGGTGATCGGGCCCCGTGGCACCGAGGGCCGCGTGCGCCTCATCGAGGACCAGCCAGTGCGGGGACCCGCATGCCGCCTGGAGGGCGTGCACAGCCGGAAGGAGCCGCTCGAGGTAGCCCAGCTGTGCCTGCTCATCCACCAGGGAGAGGTCCAGCACGACGCTGCCGAACCGGTCGGCCAGCAGGGCGATCACGTCCGCCGTCGACGGCGGATCCCGCGTCCCGCCGAGCACGACGATCCCGCGACGTGACCCCAGCCCGATGTGGTCGCCCTCCCGATCCACCACCAGCACCGCGTACCGCAGCCCGACGAGCTGTTCGACGAGCATCCCCACGAGGTAGGACTTGCCCCCTCCGCTCCCACCGGTGACCAGCAGCGTGAGCTGCGACGTCGGCAGGCTCACCGGGCTGCCATCCGTGGTGGTGCCGAGCTCCAGACGCCGTCGAAGGGTCGGGACCCGCTGCTCGCCCGAGACGATCGGACCTTGCAGCAGCGCCACGATCCCGTCCCCATCCGGCTCCTCCAGCACGATGTCGGCGCGCTGCCGCAAGCTCGCCACGCCGTTGGCGACCGCGACCCCGACCTCGCAGACCTCCAGCAGCGGAAGGTCGTTCTCCGCGTCACCGACCGCCAGGGCACAGTGACGCGACACCCCGAGGTCGCCCAGGACCTCGATGAGTCCGGTGCCCTTGGTCACCCCGCTGGGCAGCACCATCAGCGCCGAGCGGTTGCGCACCAGCTGGCAATCCAGGCCCAGTCTGCCCACCTCAGCGAGCACCGCCGGGGCGTGCTCGACGTCACAGGCCACGATCACCCGTCCCGACCGGAACGCGATGTCGCGATGCGCGAGGGCGTGCCCCAGCGCCGGGTCGATGGGCATCGCCACATCGGCGACGTCGTCACCGGTGGCGATCACCGCGCCGTTCTCGGCCACGACCGCGTCGAACTCCACCTCGACCTCGGGGAACACCGCACGCAGCTCGGCCAGGATCCGGCCGGTCACCAGCACCACACGACGGCCGGCCTCTCGGTTCTTGCGCACCGCCTCCAGGACCGCCGCATCCGGACGGTCCCCCTCGGTGAGCGTGCCGTCGTAGTCGAGCGCGAGGACCTGGAACCCAGTCAACCGGGCTCCTTCCACCCTGGCCAGCATCCGGTCCCCCGAGTATCCCCGTCGTCCCGGCCGCTGTCCGGGGCCGGATGCCCCTCCTCGGCCCCGCGTCCGACCGTCAGCTCCCGACCTCGGCCGGACAGCGCAACGACCGGGGACCGTCGCCCCTACCCAGCCAGCAGCGGATGTGGTACGCACATGAGGTAGGTGCCGGGTCTCGACGCTGCGACGGGCCGATGGGCCCAGCGGGGGAGCAACATGAGCGACACCACGACCGCACCGCAGCGGTTCACCGTGCAGACCGTCGGCCGCGCTTCGGGCGTCACCCGCACGCAAGCACGGTCCCGACGTGAGGCGCAGACCCGTGCAGGCGAGCCGCAGCCCCGCTCTGTCGATGAACTCGCGATGGTGCTCACCGAACTCTCCTCGACGATCTCGTGGCTCGAAGCCATCGCCGCCCGGCACCCGAAGGAACCCGAGCTGCAGGCGCGGCTGCGGCAGGTCGGTTCCCAGATCGCATCGATCGGCCACGATCTGCTGACCGACGACCTCCCGCACGAGCTCGACAGCCAGGCCGCCGGGCCCGATACGGCATGACGAGGCACCCCTGGCCTGCGTGACCTGACTGGCGTTGCACACGGGCGCGACGTGGCGATCGAACGATCACGGGACCGATCGGTGCCGACCTGTCGTCGAGTACGACGGAAGTCCGGTGGAGGGGAGCCCTACGGCCCGTGCGGACGCTCCTCCGGTGGGGCATCGTGGATGTCCCAGGGGGATGAGATACGGCCATGTCCCTGGGGGACGGACGTAGCGGCGTGCCGGTCAGGAGCGTCATAGGTGCCCGATCCGACGACGATCCGACGACGATCCGACGGCGCGACGCTTCCTCGCGGAGCTGCACGAGATCGTCGCCGGCCCGGCGAGGTGAGGAGGGACGACGGCGGTGGATGAGTGGACGCTGAGCTACGTGGGGTACGACCCGCAGGACGAGGGGTTGCGGGAGGCGCTGTGCACCCTGGGCAACGGGGTCCTCGCGACCC
>CAYVJT010000205.1:0-6786 GCA_964451855.1 uncultured Actinomycetota bacterium | reverse complement strand
GAACCACCGATCCAGCGGATGACCGCGTGAGCTCCCCGGACCCGTTCGTCCCGACGCGCGACACCGTGGTGTTCGTCAGCATGTCCCGCGGGATCGGCGGTCCAGCGCGCAGCCTGCTGACCGTCCTGGACAACCTCAGCGACGACCTCGATCGCGTGCTGTACGCACCGCGGGGAGACCTCGTCCGGCTGGCGCAGGTGCAGGCCATCGAAGGGCAGCTGCCGATGCCCTACAGGCTGCGGTTGCGGCACCTGTCACGGCTGCGGGCTGCCGTCAGGCTGGCGAGGTACGTGCGTCGGCATCGTCGGCACATCGTCGCGATCCACGCCAATGGCCAGACGGAGCTCAACCTCGCCGCGTTGGCCATGCTCCTGGCGAGGGTGCCGGTGGTGATGTGGGCGCACACGTCGAAGGCGAGCCCGACAGCCGGAGCCCTGCGGCTGCTGTGGCGTCGTGCCGGCCACCGGGTTCGATGGCTCGCGGTCTCGGAGACAGCCAGGGACACCCTGGTGGCCACGCTCGGCATCCCGACTGACGATGTCGCGCTCGTGAGGAACCCGATCGATCCGGAGCAGGTCGTCACAGGTGCGGTGCCACACGAGGGCGTTCGCGTCGGGTACCTGGGCCTGGCGGCCCTGCACAAGGGCTTCGACCTGCTGGCGCCGATCATCCGGGAGCTCGGGCGTGATGACATCGGCATCGATCTGTACGTCGCTCCCCCGGCACCACATACGCCCGTTCCGCTCCGCCGCCCATGGGAGGAGCTCAACGAGCTCAGCGAGGACCTGGACATCACCCTGCCCGGACGCGTCCTCGACGTCCGTCGAGCCTTCGCCAACTGCGACATCGTGCTGTGCCCGTCTCGTAACGAGTCCTTCGGACGGATCGCGGCGGAGGCGATGATGAACGGTCTGCCGGTCGTTGCGAGCGACATCCCGGCATACCGAGACCTCGTCGGGGAGACCGGGGCGGGCATCCTCTTCCCACGCGACGACGCTGCGGCAGCTGCCGCAGCCATCTGCCGGTTGGCCGACGATCCCCACCTCCGTGATGCCATGGGTCAGCGCGGCCGCGAGCACGTGCAGCGCTACACGCCCCAACGCATCGTCCCACAGCTCGAGAGCCACTACCGCAGCCCCGCATGAGCGTGGACGACGTCGGGCCCTCGCCACCTCCTCGCCGGTGCCAGGCTGGATACTGTGCCGCCGACCACAGCCGGAGGAGGAGCACTGTCGACCACGCCTGCGCAGGCTGACTCGGATCCAGCCACACCTGGCTGGCGGGGCGCCGTCGTGAGCGTTGCCGTCACCCTGACGGTGATCCTCGTCATCATGACGCTCTTCGGCTTCCTCGGCGCCTGGTGGTGGTTCTTCGACCTGTTCGCGAACCTGCGGCTGCACCTGGCGGTGGGGCTCCTCCTGCTGACGCTCGTCCTGGCCATGGTCCGATCGTGGCGTGCCCTCACAGCCGCAGCGATCGGTGTGATGCTGAACGTGCTCGTCGTCGCGCCTGTCCTCGTCTCGACCCAGCTCGGCACACCGGCATCCGTCGACGCCGGCGCGGAGACGCTCGACGTCACCTTCTTCAACACGAAGTTCCGGGCCGACCGGGAGGAGACGATCGCGCAGCTCGCGTCCCGGAGGGACGATGTCGTCGTGCTCTCCCTTGCGCTCGGTAGCTGGGTCGAAGACCTGGAGGCGTCCCAGCTCGATCTGCACGTGCGCACCGGGCCCGACACCGACCCCGACTTCGAGCTGGAGCTGGTCACGCTGACCCGCGATCCAGACGCAGAGGTGATCGTCCACCGCCTGACCGATGACGCACGGGACGCGATGGTCGAGATCGTGGTCGAGCACGGCGGCGGCCCGATCCATGTGCTGGCCGCCCACCCGGTCTCTCCGGTCACACGGGAGCGGGCAGCCCGCCGTGACGCCATGCTCGCATGGATAGCGGAGCAGGCCCGAGACCGTGAGGGCCCGGTCGTGGTCATGGGTGACCTCAACGCGACGAGGTGGTCGGCTCCACTGCGCAGACTGGCCCGGGAGGCCGAGCTCATCGACTCCCGCGTCGGCCACGGTCTGCAGCCCAGCTGGCCGGCGGAGCTGGGACCCTTCGGGCTGACGATCGATCACGTGCTCCACAGCGAGGATCTCACCACGCTCGAACGCCACCGGACAACCATCGCGGGATCCGATCATCCCATGATCCACGCACGCCTCGCACGGCGCGCCGAGGACAGCTGAGGTTCAGCCGCGCAGCCCGAGACCCTTGGCGGCGCCCACGAGCCACTCGTAGCTCCGCTCGGCACCGAGTCCGCCCCGGAGCTTCATCCGGAAGAACGGCAGTGGATCGGTCCCCCGCACCGGCACGCGGTGCAGCTGCAACCGGTCGGTCATCGGCTGGTTACGTCCGGCGATCCCGGTCGCCGCCGACCGGAACCGCGCCTCGAGCAGTGGGACCGCCTCCGACACCGGCACACCCCACGTGAAGCAGTAGTGCTGCGGGATGACGCCGAGGTGGTGCTCGAGCAACTCGGAGCATCGGTCGAGCTCCTCCGCGGTGAGGTCCTCCGGCCTCGCATGGGTGTGGGTGTGGTTGCCGATCGTGACAAGCGGATCGGCAGCGAGCTCCTCGAGCTCCTCCCAGGTCAGCGCCGGCCCCGGGTGTTGTGACATCGATCCGGGCCAGTGCATCGTCCCACCGAGGTACGCGGTGGTCACGTACAGGGTGAAGGGAAGACCGGCTTCTCGGAGCAGCGGGTACGCCGTGGTGTAGACGTCGGCGAACCCGTCATCGAAGGTGAGCACGACCGTCGGGGTGTCGTCGCCCGCGTCCAGCGCGTCCAGGGCGGCGTCGAGCGGCACGACCCGGTGCCGGGTCAGCTCCTCCACCTGCGCCTCGAATTCGGCGGTGGGCAGGTCCCGCTCGTCCGGTGTCCCGCCGCCGACCCGGTGGTAGATCAGCAGCGTCGCGCCCGCGGCTGGCCGCCCGGCGCTGAAGAGACGGCTCCCGCCCGCCAGCCCCAGCTTGAGCGAGCGTCGCAACCCCGGTCCCGTGAGCCGTGCCATCCCTCGGAGCCTAGTGCGCCGATCGAGCCATCAGAACAGCTCGATGTCGCCCAACGTCAGATCCCAGGCATCGAGGGGAGGCATCGTGGACATGTTCAACTCACGCCAGGTGAGGATCGGCCCGGCTCCCGGTAACGGGAGGTAGCCGCCACGCAGGTGCGGAGCTGAAGTGAGGTGGAGCACCTGGTCCGCGCCACTGACCTTCGCGACGCGTCGGAGGAGGTACCGAGCGGTGTGGACATCGGGGGCGAGCAGGTGACCCACCACGCACTCGGTCGCCGGTCCGCGGCGCCGTAGCCGGAACAGCACGATGCCGCCGGCATCGCGCAGGCCGCGGTAGTGCAGGGGAGCGAACCCGTAGCGCCAGCGCAGCACGTCGACGTCGAGGTCGGTGCGGATGCGCTCGGCGGGTAGCGCCGCGATCAGCGCCTCCAGCAGGCCCTGATCGTCCAGGACCTCCGCCGCCGGGACCCCCGCGTCAGTCGGCAGGGACCACTTGTCGGCCGGGACCCGTGCCTTGATCGCTGAGGCCGCCGTCAGTGGTGAACGGAACCGCACGGCGACCGGCAGCTTCCCAACCTGCTCCCAGCCCATCTTGAGGTAGCCGGGACGGGACTGTTCGTTGGGGGTGTTGAACACATGGGCGATGCTCTGCTCGGCCAGCACCTCCAACGACGAGGTCGTCAGCCGGCGGAAGATGCCGCGCCCCTGGTAGTCGGGATGTGTCGCGGTGTCCACCGCCCGCACGGCATCCCAGCGTTCACCTGCCCGGGTGAACCGCCACCGTAGCCACACCCGCAGCCCTACGATCCGGTCGCCGTCGAGCGCCACCCAGGCCGGAGAGCGACCGAAGGGGTTGTCGTGATGCTTCCAGCGGTAGAAGGCAGCGTACTGCTCGTCCGGGACCCAGCCCAGGGACGACTGGAGCAGCTCGAGCACCTGTGGCAGGTCGTCGTCGGTGGCCTCGCGGACCTCGAGGTCGTCGCTCACGTGTCCTCCTCCCGCGGCGGCGCAACCGGCGGTTCGCTCGTCCCGGGCGCCTGATCGTCACTGCCCGTGAAGCGCGGGGCGGTGGCGTGGCCCGACCGGGAGACGCCCTGGCGCGTCAGCATCACCCACAACGTCCGGAGCAGGATCTGGACATCGAGCCACAGGCTGCGGTTGTCGACGTACCAGACATCCAGGGCGAGCTTGTCCCCCCACGACATGTCGTTGCGCCCGTTGACCTGGGCCCAGCCGGTGATGCCCGGCCGCACCTCGTGGCGGCGAGCTTGTTCACGCGTGTAGAGGTCGAGGTACTCCACCAGCAACGGCCGTGGACCGACCAGTGACATGTCGCCCTTGAGGACGTTCCACAGCTCCGGGAGCTCATCCAGGGAGGTCGCTCGCAGGAACCGTCCGAACGACGTCAGCCGCTGCTCGTCGGGAAGTAGGTCACCGTCAGGGCCTCGTTCGTCGGTCATCGTCCTGAACTTGTAGAGCGTGAACACCTGACCGTAGAGGCCCGGTCGCAACTGTCGGAACAGCACCGGCGAGCCGAGCTTCCGCCGTATGAGCAGTGCGAGCACGACGAACAACGGAACGAGGATCACGACACCGACGAGCGCGACGGCCACATCCACGACCCGCTTTACGTGGTCGCTTGACGCCGTTCCACGCTCCGTCATCGGCCCTGTCGTATCGGCTCGGCTGGAACCCCCACCACGGTCGTGTCCGGGGGCACGTCTCGGATGACCACGGCACCTGCGCCGATGACGGCCCGGTCCCCGATCGTGATGCCCTGGATGATCGATGCACCGATGCCGATGTCGGCTTGCGCGCCGACCGTGACGTTACCGGCGAGGTGCGCACCAGGCGCGACGAACGCCGCCTCACCGATGTGGCCATCGTGACCGACCACAGCCCCGTAGTTGATGATCGCCGGGCCCACGGTCACGTCGCAGGTCAGCAGTGCTCCTGGACAGATGATCGCGCCGGGGTCGATCGTCGTTCGTGGTCCGATGGACGCCGTCGGGTGCACCACCGTCGCGAGGGTGGCTCCGACAGCATCGAGGTGGGTGAGTAGCTCCGCGCGACGGGTCGGCGAGCCGATCGCCACCACGACCTCGACGTCGGGATGCTCAGCCAGCCACTCCACCCCGCCGAGGATGTCGTAGCCGACCACCTCGTCCCCGTGACGTGCCCGATCGTCGTCCAGGAAGCCTAGGAGGTCCTGAGCCCGACCAGAGTCCTCGACCCAGGCGGCCGCCTCACGGCCCATCCCACCGATCCCGACGATCACCACCTGGCCCACGCACCCCTCCTCGACCGCAGCATCCACTCGGTCCGCCCGTCAACGGTAGACGCCGCAGCAGCTTGGCGGAGCCCCGAGCCATCGAGGCGAGAGGGCTCCCAAGTCAGTGGCGGCCGAGGAGCCCCTCGTAGACCTCCAAGGTGATCTGGACCTGACGGCGGTCATCGAACTGGGCAACGGCCTTGTCGTGGGCAGCCACTCCCATCTGAGCACGCAACTCGGGCTCAGCTACCAGGCGCTCGATGGCTTCGGCGAGTGCCCCGGGATCGCGGGTGGGGACGAGCAGCCCGGTCCTGCCGTCGTCGACCACCTGGCGGCACCCACGGATGTCTGTGGCCACGATGGGGATGCCCATGGCGGCTGCCTCCATGGCTGACCGAGGGAACCCCTCGCGGTACGAGGCCAGCACGTAGAGATCCATGGCGGCGTAGAGACGCTCGACCTGCTCGTAGGCGCCGAGGAAGCGCACACCAGCTTCGGCTGTCGCACGATCCTGCTCCGCAGCGGTGATCGCGTCCGTCTTGTCCGGATCCTCGGGGCCCGCAACGACGAACCGCGCTCCTAGGTGACGCTGCCGGACCGTGCGGGCGGCCTCGAAGACCTCGCGGTACCCCTTCTCCGCGACCAGCCGGCCGACCAAGCCGACGACCACCTCGTCGTCGCTGATGCCGAGCTCTGCGCGCACCTGTTGCCGAGCGGCAGCGTGCCGCTCGGGATCGAACCGGTTGAGGTCGACACCGTTGCCGAGCAGCCTGAGCTTGCGTCGCGGGATGCGGAGCCGTCGTAACGTCGGGATGTCCTCCGGGTTCTGCACGAGCTCCATGTCCGAACAGGTCGCAGCAAGGCGCTCAAGGGAGTAGACGGCACCCCGTCGGAGCAGCGGATCGGTCGGTTGCGCGTACAGGCCGTGGACGGTGTTGACGACGTGGGGTACCCGCGCGAGGCGGGCGCCGATGCGCCCGTAGACGCCCGGTTTCGGGTTGTGGGTGTGGACGATGTCGGGCCGGAGGCTGCGACACACCTGGACGAAGGCGCGAGCAGCCGAAAGATCGTCACGGAGGTTCGCGGAGCGTGTCGAACGATCCAGCGCGATGTGTCGGATCCCGTGCTTCTCCAGCATCGGGACATACGGGCCAGGAGCGGACACTCCAACGACGTCGTAGCCAGCCTCCCGGAAGGCGGTGAGCTGAGGCAGCAGCAACAGCGCCAGGGACATGTCCACGGTTGTGAGGTGCACGACGGTGGGCCGGGTCATCGGCCTGCCGCATCGATGCTTGCTGCCCAAGCTGGCGCTACCGCGTCCATCGTGAAACGTCCCTCGAAGGCCCGTCGAGCCCGACGGCCGATCTCCTCCGCGATCGGGAGTGCTACGAGCACCTTCGCCGCCAGCGCCTCCGGGTCCCCAGGGGGCACCAGGAAGCCAGT
>CAYVJT010000204.1:0-6790 GCA_964451855.1 uncultured Actinomycetota bacterium | reverse complement strand
GACGACCCGAGGGTGAGGGGGCAGCGATGCTGCTGATCGAGTGTCCCCACTGCGGACGTCGGGACTCGACCGAGTTCACGTACGGCGGCGATGCCTCGCGTCCCAGACCGGACACCACGACCGAGGTCGACGACGCGACGTGGGACGCCTACCTCTACCTGCGTGAGGACCCGGCCGCTACGCACGTCGAGTACTGGCATCACGCCAACGGGTGTCGCCTGTGGCTGACGGTCACTCGGGACACGACCACGAGCCGCATCCTCGAGGTTCGCGCGCCCACCCCGGGCGCGGGAGGGCAGGGCCCATGACATCGTGGCAGACCCAGCCCCACCGGATCCCCGGTGCCGGTCACCTCGACCGGAGCGCATCGCTGACGTTCACCTTCGACGGTCGGCGCTACACCGGCTACGCGGGCGACACCCTGGCGTCCGCGTTGCTCGCCAACGGTGTTGGCCTCGTCGGCCGCAGCTTCAAGTACCACCGCCCACGAGGCATCGTCACCGCCGGGGCCGAGGAACCCAACGCCCTGGTCCGGCTGGAGTCGGGAGCCCGCGCGGTGCCCAACGTGAAGGCCACCGAGGTGCCGCTGTACGACGGCCTGGAGGCGACCTCCCAACGCGGCTGGCCGAGTGCCCGCCGCGACCTCGGCGCCGCTGCCGACCACGTGTCCGGGCTGCTGCCACCCGGGTTCTACTACAAGACCTTCATCCGCCCTCGGCGGTTGTGGCCGGCCTACGAGCACGTCCTGCGCCGGGTGGCATCGACCGCACGACCACCGGACGGGCCCGACCCGGACCATCATGACAAGCGTCACCTCCACGCCGACGTGCTGGTCGTCGGTGCGGGGCCGGCTGGGCTGGCCGCTGCGCTCGCGGCCACGCGTGCGGGCGCTCGGGTGATCCTCGCCGACGACCAGCCCGAGCCGGGCGGAAGCCTGCTCGATCACGAGGTGGCGCTCGACGGGGCTCCGGCACGCGACTGGGTCGCGGCTGCTCGTGCCGAGCTGGACGCCGCACCGGAGGCGATCGTCCTGGCCCGCACCGCGGTGTTCGGTCGGTACGGGCAAGGCCGCTTCGGCGCCGCACAGCAGCTGGACCCCGGCGTGGGCCGGCAGCGGTACTGGACGTTCCAGGTGGAACAGGCGGTGCTCGCGACCGGTGCGGTCGAACGGCCGTTGGTGTTCTCCAACAACGACCGGCCCGGGGTGATGCTGGCGTCGGCGGTGCAGCGCTACCTCCACCGGTTCGGTGTCGTCCCAGGGACGCGTGCCCTCGTCGCGACGAACAACGACACCGGCTACGGCGTCGCCCGGGACCTGCTCGCCGCGGGCGTCGAGGTGCGTGCCGTCATCGACATCCGCGACGACCCCGGGGTCGCGGCGTCCATC
This sequence comes from uncultured Actinomycetota bacterium, assembly GCA_964451855.1. GTDB lineage: Bacteria > Actinomycetota > Nitriliruptoria > Nitriliruptorales > Nitriliruptoraceae > CSSed11-175R1. The sequence continues at coordinate 5,403 of CAYVJT010000204.1, read as the reverse complement.
GAGGGAACGCACGTCGCTACCGGCGCGCAGCTCAGCGATGTCCGCGGCACCAGGTGGGTGGAGGGCGCCGAGGTGGCCCGTGGGGCGGATCGTCGCAACGTCGCGTGCGATCTGGTGTGCGTGGCTGGCGGGTGGACGCCCCTCCTGAGCCTCCACGCGCAGGGCGGTGCCGCGCCCGTCTACGACCCGACCTGGGGTGCGTTCGTCCCGGGCAGCCAAGCCGGTCAGCGAGCAGGCGAAGGCTGGCTGCGATCCGCCGGGGCGGCGAACGGGACCCAGGGGCTCGGCGCGATCATGGCCGAAGGCGCCACGGCGGGACGCAGCGCCGCCGAGCTGGCCGGACGCCGTGCGGCGGAACCCGGCGCGACGGCACCGCCCGAAGCTGCGACCTCGCTCCCCGCGGTCGGCCAGCCGGATCCGCTACCTGCGGTCGACGCCGCGCCGGTTCCGCTCGTCTCGGGTCGCGGCAAAGCGTTCGTCGACCTGCAGACCGACGTGCACGTCCACGACATCGAGGTGGCCCTCTCGGAGGGGTACGACAGCGTCGAGCACGTCAAGCGGTACACCACGCTCGGGATGGGCACCGACCAGGGTCGGACCGGCAACGTCAACGCGATGCACGTGATCGCCGAGCTGCAGGACCGACCGGTCGAGGCGGTCGGCACCACCACCTTCCGCCCGCCCTACGTGCCGGTGGCCCTCGGTGCCCTGGCCGCTCGGGAGAGTGGGCCGCGGATCGCCCCGGTCCGCCGCTCGCCCTTGCACCGCTGGCACGAGGACCACGGTGCGGTGTTCATGTTCTCCGCCCTGTGGCTGCGCCCCCAGTACTACACGTCCAGTGGCGATGGGCTCGTCGAGGCAGCGGCGCGCGAAGCCCGAAACGTCCGGGAGAACGTCGGGATCGCGGACGCGTCCACGCTCGGCAAGATCGCCCTGCGGGGCGCCGACGTGGCGACCTTCCTCGACCGCGTCTACATCAACAGGTGGCTGCAGCTGCCCGTCGGCCGAGCACGTTTCGGCGTGATGTTGCGCGACGACGGCTACATCTTCGACGACGGGACCACGACGCGCCTCGGTGAGGACCACTACCTCATGACGACCACGACGGGCAACGCGGCTGCGGTGCTGGCACACCTCGAGTTCCTCCACCAGCGGGTGTGGCCCGACCTGGACGTGGCCATGACCTCGGTCACCGATCAGTGGGCGGTCGTCGCGCTGGCTGGGCCCCGCAGCCGGGAGGTCCTCGCCGGCTTGCTCCCTGGTGAGGACCTCAGCGACGACGCCTTGCCGTTCCTCGGTGTGCGGGAGACCGAGCTGCACGGTGTGCCGCTCCGCGTCTCGCGCATCAGCTTCTCCGGTGAGCTGGCCTTCGAGCTCGCCGTGCCCGCCGACGCCGGGCTCGCCCTGTGGGAGGCGCTGCTGGAGGTGGGTGCGCCTCAGGGGATCATGCCCTACGGCCTCGAGGCGATGGACTACCTGCGCATCGAGAAGGGCCACCTCGTCGTCGGTGCGGACATGGACGGGCGGGTCAGCCCCTACGACGTCGGCCTCGGCGGCATGTGCAAGACCGAACGCGATTTCGTCGGCCGCCGCTCCCTGGACAAGCCGGTCTTCCACGACGAGCAGCGCCAGCGCCTGGCCGGGTTCGTGTCGGTGGACGGGCACACCATGCTCACGTCGGGAGCGCAGCTCGTGGCAGCGCCCTTCGATGGCACCCCGCAGCAGAGCCTGGGCCGCATCACCTCGCGCGCGTACAGCCCGGCCCTGGATCGCCCGATCGCGTTGGGCCTCATCGCCGGTGGGGCCGATGCGTACGACGCGCCGGTCCACGCCGTGTCGCCCGTCACCGGCGAGCACGCGGTCGTGGAGGTCGTCGCCCCGCCGTTCTACGACCCCGCGGGCGAACGGATGCGAGGCTGATGATGGACATCCCACCCCAGGAACTCACCGAGCGCTTCGCCACCCGCCGATCCCCGTTGTCCGGGGTCGCTGTCGACGTGCCGGGGTTGAGCGCACCGCAGCCGCGGGCGCTGGTGGTCGTGCACGGAGCCGCTCCCGTGGATGATGCAGGAGCCGATGCCGTCCTGTCGTTGGGGCCGCGACGGTGGCTCGCCGTCCACGAGTCGCCGATCGAGGGTGGGGCGTCGGTGGTCGCGATCCACGGCGGTCCCTCCGTGGCGGAGGACCTCAGCCACGGGATGACGCGCCTGCGCCTGTCCGGTCCCGATGCACGGTCGATGCTGTCAGCGGGCATCACCCTCGACCTCCATCCCAGGACCTTCCCGCCTGGAGCGAGCGCCGTCACCGCCTACCGTGACGTCTTCGTCGTCCTCCACGCGACCGCGGACGACACCTACGATCTGTACGTGCTGCGCAGCTTCGCCGCCAGCCTGTGGGAGTGGCTGGTGGACAGCTCGGCGGGGGTGGCATCACGATGACGGCCCGTCGCGGCGGCGCGAATGGCGCGCCCACGGCGGCACGATGAGGACGGAAGGACCGACCATGGCGTCGATCTCGGCCCATGACGTGGAAGTGGCCGCTGGGCACATCGCTGACCATGTCCGACGGACGCCGGTGCTGCGACTCGAACCGGGCGCGAGCACGCTCGACCTGCCGGTATGGCTGAAACTCGAGCAGCTCCAGGTCACGGGGACGTTCAAGTCGCGCAACGCCTTCGCGCTGCTGCTCGGAGCCGAGGTCCCCGAAGCCGGGGTCGTCGCCGTCTCCGGCGGCAACTTCGGACTCGCGATGGCGTACGCGGCCGGACGACTCGGCTACCCGATCACGGTCTTCGTCCCGGAGTCGGCGCCAGCCGTGAAGGTCGATGGCATCCGTGCCTTCGGCGCCGACATCGAGATGGTCGGTGGCCCGATGCGCGAGCTGTTCGAGGCGAGCCAACAGCGCATCGAGGAGACCGGGGCACTCAGTGCCCACCCCTTCGATCAGCCGGAGGGCGTCGCCGGCGCTGGGACCTGCGGGCTGGAGTTCGATGAGCAGGTCCCCGGGCTCGACACGGTGCTGGTGGCCGTCGGCGGTGGCGGACTCATCGCCGGTGTCGCGACGTGGTTCGAGGATCGGACCCGTATCGTCGCGGTCGAGACGGAGGGCACCCCGACGCTGCACGCCGCGATGGATGCGGGGGAGCGCACCGGGATCGAGCCGTGGGGGATCGGGACGTCGGCGCTCGGCGCGCCCATGCTCGGCGAGATCGCGTGGGACGTCGCCCACCGTCACATCGATGATCGCGTCCTCGTGACCGATGAGGCCGTCGTGGCGACACAGCGGCACCTGTGGTCGACGGCCAGGATCGTCGCCGAGGCTGGTGGCGCAGCAGCGTTCGCGGCGCTGCAGTCCGGGGTGTACGTCCCCCAGGCCGACGAGCGGGTCGGCGTCGTGGTCTGCGGCGGCAACATCGATCCCGGCGCGGTCGCCTGAGCACCGGGGTCGGGGCGTGAGCGAGGTGTGCTTCCCCGACGGGACGGTCGTGCGCGGTACCGCGTTGGCGTCACGTGACGTGAACGCAGGGTGGCGGGACCGTGGCCTCTACCTCGACGCTCGCTGGTCGCCGACGTGGCCCGCCGAGATCGTCGACTGGCCCGACCTCGGTACGCCGAGCAGCGACGTGGATGCGGCCGCCGCGATCCGGCGGGCCTTCGAGCACGCCCGGTCGGGGGCCAACGTGGAGGTGGGCTGCGTGGCGGGGCAGGGCCGAACGGGGACGGTCCTCGCGTGCATGGCCGTGCTCGCCGGCATCCCTGAGCAGGAGGCGGTCACGTGGGTCCGTCGCCACTACTCACCGGGTGCCGTGGAGACCTCCGCGCAGTCCGCCTGGGTGCTGTGGTTCGCCGATCGGGCTGCCGGCAACGGCTGGATCGTGACGGGGACGCCATGAGATCGAGCCGGCTCGGGGATCGCCGGGGCTTCCGTCGCTAGGCTGCGCCTACGCCACCGAGAGGTGGCGTTCGTCATGGAACCGCCTGGACCGAGCTGACGTGACCGAACTCTCCGAACGACGAGTCACCGCCAGTGGCTTCCCCCTGGTCGCGCTGTCTGCGGCGCTGTGGGGTACCGACGCGCTGTTCCGTCGCGGGTTGGCGCTGGAGCTGCCGGCGACCACCGTGGTGGTGTACGAGCATCTGATCCTGGCGTTGATCATGGCGCCGATCCTGCTGCGTGTCCGCTGGCGGGCGCTGTCTCCGTCGGACGTCTGGTCGCTGCTGCTGATCGGTGGTGGCGCCTCGGCGTTGGCGACGGGGATGTTCACTGCGTCGTTCCGGTTCGACGACCCGAACGCGCCGCTACTCCTGCAGAAGCTGCAGCCCGTGATCGCGATCGTGGCGGCCCGCCTGCTGCTGGGAGAGCGGCTGCGTCCCCGGTTCGGCATCTACGCGGCGGTGGCGATCGCGGCTGCGTGGCTGATCACCTTCCCGGACCCGTTCGACGTGCGCATCGAGGCGCTGACCGCCGGGGCGTTGGCCGCCGGGGCAGCGGCGCTGTGGGCGATGGGCACGGTGCTGGGGCGGCGCATGTCTGATCGGCTGACCTTCGTGGAGCTGACGGCGGCCCGGTTCGGGATCGGTCTGCCCTTCGCCTTCGCGTTCGCGATGGTGGTCGGGCAAGGTCAGACCGGGGGGCTGGCCATCGATGCGAGCGACGTGGTGCCGCTGGTCCTGCTCGCGCTGGTGCCGGGCCTGATCGCGTTGCTGCTGTACTACCGCGGTCTGCGGAGCACGCCGGCGTCGGCTGCGACCTTGGCGGAGCTGGCCTTCCCGGCCTCGGCGTTGCTGGTCAACTACCTCGCGTTCGGCGCGACGGTGACGGCGACGCAGTTGGTCGGTGTCATCGTGCTGAGCGGGACGCTGGTCGCCTTGTCCTACGCTGGACGCAAGGACGCGCAGGAGGTCGGCATCGAAGCGCCGGCCTCGCCACGGTCCTGATCACGCCCCCTGCGCAGACGTCGGTCTGCGCCGACAGCTAGTCCTGATGTCTCGCGGGTACGCGGGGGCGTGACGGCAACTGCACGGAGAGACCCTCCAGGAACGGGCAGGATGTGGGTGTTGAAGCCCACGCCGCCGACCAGGAGGGTGCCACCGTGCGGTGAAGGAGAACGGCCGGGTCGTTGGCTACGAGGTCTCCGCTGATGCCACCGGGTTGACCGGCTGGGCGGGGCTGGGGTTGGTGGCTGCCACCGCGAAGGCGACCGGGGCGGACCGAGTGTTGACCGAGTGCTGACCGAGTGTTGTCGGAGGTGGTCGGCGGGGCCCGGTCGTGGGTGCTGCATGATCCGGGCAAGGTGCTCGGTGATATCGCGCTCACCCTGGCCGATGGTGGGGATGCGTTGCGGCACATGGCCGATGGTGGGGATGCGTTGCGGCACATGATGGTGATCGATCGTCAGCCGGT
>CAYVJT010000203.1:0-6817 GCA_964451855.1 uncultured Actinomycetota bacterium | reverse complement strand
ACGGCACCTGGGTCGCACTGGAGGCGGCTGCGGCCAGCGGCCTGGTGGCCGACCACCTGAGGGCCGGTGGGCGGTTGCCTGGATGGCCCCCACACGTCCGGCTGCGCCGCGAGCGCACCCACGACGGTCACCGGTTCGACCTCGAGCTCGATCTCGCCGACGGGCGGACCGGTGTCGTCGAGGTGAAGTCCCTGAGCCGCGCTCACGATCACGTCGCTCCGCTGTCCGACACCCCGTCGACGCGCGGGGTCGCTCACCTCGACGCGCTCGCGGGGCTGGCGGCACGCGGCGTGCCGACGGCCGTCGTGTTCGTGGTGCAGCGCGCCGACGTGGACGTCTTCGACCTCGATGCTCCGGCCGATCCCGCATGGGTCGCGGCGGTACGGCGGGCGCGCCACCAGGGCGTCGAGGTGGTGGCCTTCGCCTGCGAGGTGGATGCGCAGACGACCCGGCTCGGCCGGCTGCTGGAGGTCCGGGACGGCGGTGTGGGCGGGCCGTAGCGACACCAGACGACGATCACGTCGCGGACCTGTCGGCGAGCAGCGCCGCGTCACCGGCGAACCGGCCGTGGGCGAGGTCCGTCAGCGCGGGGTCCGCCCGGTCCGTCGCCTCTGGGACCACCGCGCCCGACGGTAGGGACGAGGTCGGGACGTCGCACCTCGAGGTCCCCGTCGGCCACGTGGGATCGGTGCGGCACACGCCTCAGCCTGGGACCCGCACGCGGGCCTCCTCGTGGCGATGGGTCGAGGGTGGGCTACTCCTTGACGTAGGGCTTGCCGTCGGCAGCGGGTGGGCGCAGTCGCCCGATCAGACCGGCGACCACCAGGAGGGTGACCACGTACGGCGAGGTGAGGAGCAGTTCCGATGGCACCGGCACCCGGAGCAGTTGGAGCGACGTGGCCAACGAGTCCGCGAACCCGAAGATCAGCGCGGCACCGAAGGCCCCGATCGGGCTGTAGCGGCCGACCAGCATCGCCGCCAGGGCGATGAAGCCCCGGCCTCCCGACATCTCCTTCGCGAAGGAGCCGACGGAGACCAGGGTGAAGTAGGCACCGCCCATCCCGGCGAACACGCCGCCTAGGAGCACCGCCTTGTAGCGCGTCGCCAGCACCTTGATACCGACGGTGTCGGCGGCTTTCGGATGCTCGCCGACCGAGCGCAGCCGCAGCCCCCAGCGGGTCTGGAACAGCGCGTAGTGGAGCCAGATCACGATCGCGAGCATCGCGAACACGAGGATCGATTGCCGGAACAGCACCGGCCCGATGAGCGGGATCTCGCTGAGCACCGGGACGTTGATGGTGGCGAACCGTGTCGGGGAGTTCAGGTGCGGGTTGGGGACCAGGATCTGGGTCGTCAGGAAGGACGTGACCCCGGTCGCGAGCACGATCAGCACGACACCGACCACGATCTGGTCGGCGCGGAACTTGATCGTCAGCCCGGCCAACAGGAACGCGATCAGGACGCCGGCACCGATGCCGCCCAGCAGCCCCGCCCACGGGTTGGCGACCATGGACGAGAACACGACGGCGGCGAAGGCACCCGCGAGGAACTGGCCCTCGATCGCGATGTTGATGACCCCGGCCCGCTCGCACATCACCCCGGCGAGCGCCCCCAGCGCGATCGGGGTCGCGCGCGCCACCGTCCCCCGCAGCAGGGAGACGACCGACATGTTCGCGTCGGCCGCTGCCCAGGTCAGGAAGCCGAGCACGAACAGCCCCGCGACGATCCCGACGACGAGCACGCTGCGCTTGCCGAAGCCGGCCGTGAACTGCCGGTAGGCGATCACCAGCACGATCCCGGTCAGCACCAGCAGCGTCGGCACCACGGTCAGCCGCAGGTTGGGCAGCGCGAACAGCTGTCCCCGGACGTCGGTCAGCACGAACGTCGCGGTCTCGCCCGGCGCGGTCGCCACGAACACGGTCCCCATCAGGATCGCGACGAGGACGGAGAACACGCCGAAGCGTCGGTTGCGCCGCAGGAGGCGTCGGGAGGCCAGCGTCGTGGTCTGGTCGGCGGTCTGCGTGGTGGTCTGCTCGCTCATGTCCCCCACCCCTTCGCGACCTGACCGGTGGCCAGCTCCTCGGCGCGGATGCGGAACATCGCTCGCACCAGGCCCGGCGCCGCGATGAAGACGATGATCAGCGCCTGGATCACGAGCACGAGGTCGACCGAGGTCCCGGTCACCGCCTGCATCGACCGCCCCCCGGCCTTGAGTGCGCCGAGCAGCAACCCGGCCATCACGGTGCCGCCCACGCGGCCTCGGCCGAGCAGCGCGACGGTGATCCCGTCGAACCCGACACCCGCCGAGAACCCGATCGTCAGTCGGCCGTGGACGCCCAGGATCACCGCGGCCCCGGCTGCGCCCGCCAGCGCACCACCGGTCGTCATCGCCCGCACGATCGTGCGCTTCGGATCCATGCCGGCGACCGTCGCAGCGGTCGGATTCAGGCCGACCGCGTTCAGTTCGAACCCGTGGGTAGACCGTTCGACGAGCCAGAAGATCACGACCGCCAGGGCCAGGGCCATGATCAGCGCCCCGTTCACCCGCAGGTCGGGAACGAACCGGGGGAAGCGGGCCGTGGCCTCCATCGGCTTGGAGATCGGGTCGAGCCGGTCTGGCTGCCGGAACACGTTCGTCGAGATCAGCCACGTGCTGACCAGCATGCCGATGTTGTTCAGCATGATGGTCGAGATGACCTCGTGGGCGCCGGTCTTGGCCTTGAGGATCCCGGCGATCCAGCCGTAGAACGCCCCGGCAGCGATGCCCGCCGCGGCCGCGAGGGGCAGGTGCAGGAGCATCGGCAGACCCGCGAACGAGAAGCCGACCAGGCCGGCCGTGATGCCGCCGGCGATCAGCTGACCCTCGGCGCCGATGTTGAACAGTCCGCCGCGAAGGGCGACGGCGACGGCGAGGCCCGTCAGGATCAGCGGTGTCGCCGCCACCAGCGTCTCGGAGATCTGCCGGCTGCCGCCGAGCGATCCGCGGAGTAGCGCCATGTAGGCTTCGCTGATCGCGGTCCACGCTGCCGCGAAGGTGTCGCCGGGTCGTGCGAGGAAGTAGGCGAGCGTCTCCTGGACGGGCTCCTCGGAGAACGCGATGACGAAGGCGCCGATCACCAGGGCCGACAGGAACGCGAGGATCGTGACGCGCACGCCGGTCCCGGTGATCCCCTCGACCAGGCGCTGGGCGAAGCCGGCCTCCAAGCCCATCTTGAAGGCCTCGGCCTCACGTTCCCTCGCGGCCTCGATCTCCTGGGCCGCGATCTCGCCCGCGGTGACGACCGGCCCCTCGGGCTGTTCGTCACCGGGGGGGACCTCGGGCTCCTCCGGTCCCGCGCCGCGCTCGTCGCTCATCGTTCGCCTCCTGAGCCCAGGACCTCGGCGGGATCGGCACCTGCCATGAGGCGACCGAGGTCCTCCTTGGCCACGGGCATGTCGTAGGGGCCGACAATGCGTCCTTGGAACATCACCGCGACCCGATCGGCCATCGCGAGCACCTCGTCCAGTTCGGAGGACACCAGCACCACGGCCGTGCCTTCGTCGCGCTTGGCGACCAGTTGCTCGTGGATGTACTCGATCGAACCGACGTCGATGCCCCGGGTGGGCTGCGCGGCCACGAGGAGGTCGATCGGCTGGTCGAACTCGCGGGCGACGACCAGCTTCTGCTGGTTGCCGCCGGACAGCGACCCCGCCGGGGTCGTCACCGAGGGGGTCCGGATGTCGTAGGCCTCGACCAGCCGTCGCGCGTTCTCCGCGATGACGCCGAACTGGAGCGTTCCGTGTTTGGCGAAGGGTTCGACGTCCCAGAGGTTGATGATGAGGTTGTCGGCGACGGTGAAGTCCGCGATCAGGCCGTCACGGCTGCGGTCCTCGGGGACGTGCCCGACGCCTCCCCGCAGGACCTGCTTGCGGGTCCATCCGCTGATCGACTCGCCGGAGATGCGCACGTCGCCGGCGGCCAGCGGTTCGAGCCCCGACATCGCGCGGACCAGGGGTGTCTGGCCGTTGCCCTCGACGCCGGCGACGGCGAGGATCTCGCCGCGGCGCACCTCGAAGCTGACGTCGTCGACCGTCACCTGGCCCGTGACGCTCTGGACCGTCACGCCGGAGGCCTCGAGGACGACCTCCTTCGGCGCGGCGGGTGGTTTGCTCACCAAGAGTTCGACGGGCCGACCGACCATCAGGTTGGCCAGGTCCTGCTCGCTCGCGGACCGCGGGTCGGCCGTCCCGACGAGCTGTCCGCGTCGAAGGACGCTGACCCGATCCGCGATCGCCCGGTGCTCGCGCAGTTTGTGCGAGATGAAGATCACCGACCGCCCCTCGTCGGCGAACCGACGGATCGCCTCGAACAGGTCGTCGATCTCCTGGGGCGTGAGGACGGCGGTCGGCTCGTCGAGGATCAGCAGCCGCGCCTCCCGGTACAGCGCCTTGACGATCTCGACCCGTTGCTGGATGCCGACCGGGAGGTCTTCGACGAGCGCGTCCGGATCGACCGGCAGCCCGCTGCGCTCGGCCAGCTCACGGACCTCGGCGGATGCTCGCGCCCTATCGAGCTTGCCCAGCCGCGACGTCTGCTCGACCCCCAGCACGATGTTCTCCGCCACGGTGAACACCGGGATCAGCATGAAGTGCTGGTGCACCATCCCGATCCCGGTGGCGATCGCGTCACCGGGATCGCGGAGGGTCACCGGGACATCGTCGATCAGGATCTCGCCCTCATCGGCCGAGTAGAGGCCGTAGAGGATGTTCATGAGGGTGGTCTTGCCGGCCCCGTTCTCCCCCAGCAGACCGTGGACCTCCCCCTGCTCGACGACGAGGTCTACATGATCGTTGGCGACGACCCCTGGGAACCGCTTCGTGATGCTCCGAAGCTCGAGCTTCACCCGACACCTCCCACGGACCTAGGCCGACGTGGACGTTAGCGCGACCGCAGCGCGCTGGTCCGAGTGCGTCTCGGCCGTTGCGCAGCGGCCACGGTGAGTGAGTGTGAGGAGGGGAGCCCTGGTGTGCTGGGCTCCCCTCCTCGTCGTGTGGGACGGTTGGTGCGATCAGAACCCGTAGTCCGCGGGGTCGACCGAGATCTCGCCGGCGAGGATGCCCGCCTCGAGCTCGGCCAGGCGATCCTTGACCTCCTGCGGGACCTCGTCCTCGAACTCGTAGAAGGGAGCGATCCCGACGCCCTCGTTCTCGAGGGTGCCGACGTACACGCCGCCCTCGAAGGTGCCCTCGTAGGCGGCCATGACGGCGTCGAACACCGCGATGTCCATGTTCTTCATGACCGAGGTCAGCATGATGTCGCGGTACTGCGGCAGCAACACCACGCCGTCGGTGTCGACCCAGATCATCAGGCCGTCATCGAAGTCCTCGATCGCGGTGGCGGTGCCCTCACCGACCGGTCCGGCGACCGGCAGGATGACGTCCGCGCCGTCCTGGAGCAGGGCGTCGGAGACGTTGCGGCCCTCGGCGACGGTGTCGAAGTCGCCGGTGAACAGCCCGTCGGAACCGTCCCAACCCAGGACCGTGACGTCCGTGCCGTGCTCCTCGTTGTAGTACGAGGCGCCGGCCAGGTAGCCGTCCATGAACACGGTGACCGGCGGGATCGGGATCCCACCGTAGGTCCCGAGGATGCCCGACTCGCTCATCGCCGCGGCCACGTACCCGGCGAGGAAGGCGGCCTCCTCGGTGGCGAACACCAGACCGAGCAGGTTGTCGTAGGTCTCGTCGTAGGCATAGTCCACGATCGTGAACAGCTGGTCCGGGTTGGCGATCGCGGCCTGTTCGGTGACGTCGCCGAGCAGGAACCCGACCGTGATGATGATGTCGCAGTCCTGATCGATGAACGCCTGGACGTTGGGCTCGTAGTCGGTCTCGTCCGTGGACTCGAGCACGGCCGTTTCGATGCCGAGCTCGTTGCCCGCCATCACAAGGCCGTTGTGGGCCGTCTCGTTGAAGGAGCGGTCGTCGACGCCTCCGGCGTCGGTGACCAGGCAGCCGCGGAAGTCGACGGCTTCGACCTCCTCGGGCTCTTCGATCTCTTCGGGTTCGTCGATGACGTCGGGCTCCTCGTCCGGCGCCTCTGCGCACGCCGTCAGGGCGAGCATCCCGACCGCGACGAAGGCGATGGCACGTCGTGTAGCGATCCTCATCGGTGCATCCTGTCATTTCCCGCGGGGTCACGCGTGAGCCCCGAGCAACGGACTGGTTGGGTTGTCGTGCGGCAACCGCGGATCCTCCGAGGTGCCGATCGCGTCGACCGCCACACTGTACTACTGGAGTCGTAGGCGTGGCGTTGGATCCCTGCACCCGTAGCGTGGGGGGCCCGGCAAGCCACCGCAGGAGGCGAGTGGCCCATTCCTGTGGGACCGTGGACCCGACCGTCAAGACGCGGATGCACCGACGCACGGCCATCCGCAGCGGGCGTGACCCTCGCGCGACGCGGTCGGGGGCCGTCTGCGTCAGGGACGCCGGCCCGTCACGCGGCCAGGTCCACGATCCTCGCGCCGGTCGCCGTCAGCAGCCGGTCGGGCGACAGCCCGAAGACCGTCGCGGGGGTGCCGGCGGCCGCCCAGACCTCGTCGAGCCCGGTCAGATCGCGGTCGCAGACCACCTCGAGGTCGGTGGCGTGACCGAAGGGTGGGGTTCCGCCGATCGCGTACCCCGTGGCCTCACGTACCTCGTCCGCGTCGGCCTTGCGCACCTGGCTGGCGCCGATCGCGGCGGCGAGCTTGGCCTCGTCGACGCGGTTGCGCCCCGAGGTCAGGGCGAGGACCGGCCGGCCGTCAGCGACGAACACGAGCGATTTCACGATCTGGCCGAC
>CAYVJT010000202.1:0-6865 GCA_964451855.1 uncultured Actinomycetota bacterium | reverse complement strand
GACCCTTCGCCGTCGGCAGCATCGCGGAGACCTACGCCACGTACCCGGACATCGGGCCCGTGCTCCCGGCCATGGGCTACGGCGAGGTACAGGTCCGCGAACTGGAGCAGACGATCCGAGCCGCTGACGCCGATGTCGTGGTCATCGGTACGCCGATCGATCTCTCACGGGTGCTCGACATCGACCAGCCGGCTCGGCGCGCCACCTACGAACTCGACGACGCTGGGGCGGGCGACCTCGCCGCTGCGCTGCGGGATCACGTCCAGGGTTGGGTCCGAGCTACGTCGAAGTCGCGGTCTGCCTGATGCAGAGCGTCGGCGTCCAACGCCGACCCTTCGGTGGGGTGTGAGCCGACGTGCAGGAGGAGGACGATCTGCCCTGGCGTCGCGGTGTCGATGACACGCTGGATGACCGAGTCACGCTCCGCCCGCCCGAGGTGCCCTGCCACCCGAGGGTGTCGACGGTGCACCGGAACCCGCCGTAACCGGCCTCGTTGACCACGGCGAGCGACCGCTCATCACGCGCACCGAAGGGGAGCCGGAACAAGGGATGTGGGGAAGTTCCGGTAGCCGCCTCGATGGCCACTGCGGCCCGTTCGATCTCCGCCCGGACCTCCTGGTCCGACAGCGTGGTGAGGTCGGGGTGCGTCTGGGTGTGCTTGCCCACGGGGTAGCGCTGGGACTCAGCCGGGAAGCCCTCGGCGAAGTAGCCGGTCAGGAAGACGGTCGCTGGCGTGTTGGTGCGCTCCAGGGACACAGGCAGGTCGTCGCGCCACACGGGATCTGGTTCAGGCTCGGGTGACGGATCGGGTGGTGGCGTGGGAGGCGGTGTCGGTGGCTCTGGTTCCGGTGGTGCGTCGGGGACGGGCTCCGGTTCGGGTGGAGGAGCGAGGGCAGGCTCGGTGTCCACCACCCAGGGGCGTGATGGTGGGCCGGCCGCGTCGCGCCCGTCCCGAGCGTCGTTCAGCAGATCATCACCCCGCTGACGTCCGCTCGACCCCAGGCTGTTCGCTCCCCGCACTCGTGCACGCGGAAGTCCACCCGTGGCCGCCGAGCACCGGCCGTCCGTGCTTGGCTGCTTGATCGTTCGAAGCGCCCGCCTGGTCTGGGAGGCCTGCTCATGGCGACGACACACCGTCGGATCTCCATCTCACTACTGGCGGTGTTCGCGCTGCTGTTGAGCCTGATCCCACCCTTGGCCCATGCCGAACCGGAGTCCGACCCGACGGAGGTCGTGATCACCGCCTTGCGCACCCGCGGGCCCGAGGGAGCGTTCGACGAGTACGTGGAGATCCGCAACCTCGGCAGTGTCGCGGTCGACATCTCGGGATGGCGCCTGGAGGGCTGCGCGCGGGCGTCCGGGAACCCGGGCCTGCGCGCGACCGTGCCTGCTGGGACGGACCCGATCCCGCCAGGCGGCTACTTCCTCTTCGGGAACTCGAACGAGCAGTACTCGGCAGGAACGACGCCGGATCTGACCTGGTCGACCGGGATCGCGGACGATGGCGCGAGCGGAGCTCGCATCGTTGACGGCGAGGGGGCGATGGTCAGCGGCGTCGGGACGATGCATCCGGACTCGCAGTGCGCCGAGGGCGGTGGCTGGGCCTCGTCCTTCCCGACCTCCTCCCCGTACGACCTCGTCCGTGTCGCTGACCGCGCCGACGAGACACAGGTGACCGGAGTCAACGCTGACGACTTCGTCAACGAAGCGACGACGCCGAGGAACTCCGCGTTCGATCCCGACGAACCGCCACCGCCGCCAGTGGTCAGCCTCGAGTGCGAGGCGCCGCACACGATCACCGAGGGGTACGCGGCCGAGGATGGCGAGTACGTGAACGACAAGGCCATCACCGCGACCGCACGTGACGGCCAGGGAGAGCTCAGCTTCGCGGTCACCGGCGTCGTGCCGGACCCGGCAGACGGCGACCTCACCGTCACCGTGGACGGTGACACCGCCGAGGTTCGCTTCACCGATGACGTCCCAGGGCTCGACCCGATCGACACCGAGGGCACCTACGCGGTGACCATCGAGGTCGAGGGCGAGGACGGCAGCACCGACGACTGCACCGTCGATGTGCGGGTCGTGCCGCTGCTCAACATCGGTGAGCTCCGTGGCGCTGTCGCCGACGATGCCGACGGCCGCGCCCACAACTCGCCCTACGCGCTCGGGAGCCCGATCTTCCGAACGCACGACGACGAGGTTGCGGTCCGTGGTGTCGTGACGCAGCGGCTGACGGAGGAGAACCCCGGCTGGTTCGCCTACCAGAGCTTCTTCATCCAGAGTCTCGACGCAGTTCCCGATGACATCGGCGGCTTCGACGCCGGTGACCCGGCGTTCGCTGATGGCAACCCGCAGACCTCCGACGGGCTGCTGGTCTCCATGGGGACCTTCTCGACCCTGCGCACGGACCAGTCGCCGTGGTCGTTCTACGGCCCGCAGGTCGGTGACATCGTCACCCTTCGTGGGCCGGTGATCGAGGACTTCAGCCAGACCACGCTGGCGAACCCGTTCGTGGTCGATGTCGCCTCGCCGACCGACACCGGTCTCGATGCGGAGGACCACATCGAGGTGGTCGAGGTCGACCCGCCGGACGACGAGCAGGAAGCGTCGGTGTACTGGGAGCGGATCGCCGGCATGCAGGTGGAGGTTCCCGCCGAGGCGCTCGTGGTCAGCGGCAACGACTTCTTCTCGCCGTCGACCAGCGAGATCTGGATGATCCGCGGCGACCACGACGTTGCGCTGCGCGACGATCCGGATGCCAGGCGCATCTTCCGCAGCTACCACCCGTTGGCCAACGAGGCGGATGGTGAGACCCTGGACCAGACCGGCTTCCGGATCCTGCTGGGCTCGTTCGGGATCAAGGCGACCGCAGGCGACGCGACCGCAACGATCACTCCGGCGCGAAGCGGTGACACGCTGGACGAGGCCCGTCAGGGCGGCATCTACTTCAGCTGGGACAAGTACCAGGTCATGGTCTCCGAGCAGCCCACGTTCACCCGTGGGCCCGACCCGGCGGAGAGCAGTCTGAGCGTCGTCGACGGGTTCGATCCTGCCGACGAGTACTCGGTGATGGTCTACAACGTCGAGAACCTCTACGACTTCCGTTCGGACCCGTTCAGCGGCTGCGACCTCGACCCGGACCTGGTGCCTGACGGGCAGACGCCCACCTCGACGTGCACCGCGGACGAGCCCGGTGGGAGCACGATCCGAGCGCCGTTCACCTACGCGCCCCGCAGCCAGGAGGCGTACGACGAGCAGCGTGAGGCGATCGCGGAGCAGATCCTCGTCACCCTCGACGCCCCGGACATCATCACGATCCAGGAGGCTGAGAAGCAGGACGTCTGCGTGCCCGTCTACGTCGAGGAGGTACCGGCCGACTCGCACCTCGACTGCGATCTGTCAGCACCTGAGGACGGGGAGACGATGGCCAACACCGAACGCGGGTCGGGTGCGCCCGACACCGTCGAGGAGTTGGCGCTGGAGATCTTCATCCAGAGCGACGGCGCGATCCGATACGAGGCCAGCGGCGACGCGGTCAACGGCCGCGACGTCCGAGGTATCACCCAGGCGTTCCTGCACCGCACCGACCGCGTGGAGTTGGTGCCGACAGCTCAGCTCATGAACGACCCGGTGCTCGGAGGCCACCAGGCCATCGACATCCCCTACCCCTCCGCTGACGAGCGGACGCCGGTTGCCCCGTGGGTCGAGGAAGCCGCCAACCCGAAGGCGATCAACGCCGAACTCCCCGACTGGGCGCTCGAGGCCGCCGGCGAGCTCGACGAGGCGATCGACGGAGGGCGCTTCCCGGTCTCGCAGTACGCGTTCTCGCGTGCGGTGCAGGTGGGCAAGTTCCGCATCTACCCCGATGGGGTGGAGCCCGGCGGGTCCTACGTCGAGCGCTACGTCACCTCGAACCACATGTCCGCCGTGCCCCCCAACCGGACCGTGCAGCGCACCGAACAGGCCAGGCTGAACGCCGCCGTCGCCGAGGCGATCGAGCAGAAGGGAGGTCAGGTCCTGTCGACCGGAGACTTCAACGTCTTCCCCCGGCCGGACGATCCGTTCCCGTCGTTCCTGACCGATCCGGATCGCGAACCGAGCGATCAGTTGGCGCCGATGTACGAGCGCGGGTTCACCAACCTCCACGACGTGATCATCGAGGAGGCCCCGGCGAACACCTACAGCTTCATCTTCCAGGGCATCTCGCAGATCCTCGACCACATCTTCGTGGACGACGACACCCTCGACGAGTTGGTCGTCGCCCGCTACATCCACGTCAACACCGACTACCCGGCGGAGACCCCGGGCTTCGAGGCCGGCCGCGGTGCGTCGGACCACGATCCGCTCTACGCGCGGTTCCTGTTCGACGCGGAGGAGCCGGGACCGACCCCGGGTGCAGGTCCGCCCTGCGAGCGGATGCCCGACCAGGGCAACGCGCGGCCCTGCCGTGCGGACGATCTGCCTCCCGGTCTGGCCCGTCGCCGGGTGGTGTGACCGCGAGTGCGGTCGGGTCGCCGCCAGGATCGAGGTGGCGGCCCGACCGTCGTTCGTGCGCGACCGGCCAGTCAGTTGGCGGCGAGGGCCATCGGTCGCCCCTCCCGTGGGTCGGTCATGTGCCGTGAGAACCCGGGGGAGGTGCCTGCCCTCCGCTTCCGGGGTGGTTCGTGGCGCGTGACGGCCGGCGGATCGGGCTCAGCATGCCCGCGAACGCCCCGATGATCGCTGCGAGGACCGTGGCGAAGGCGTCGGGCACCTCGATCCCGACGACGAGCATCCACACCCACGCGATGATCCCGATGATCAGGTACGCCGCGAGCGCGACGACGATGACGAGGTGGAGCCACTCCTGGTGCCCGCCGCTGCTCCCGTTCGTTGTCATGGGTTTCCCCCACGTAGACGACAGCTAGCACCCTCCCGGTAGCGGCAGTGTGTGTCCAGCCCCTCATGTCACGGTCCGGGGAGCAGGCACGTCGGCAACTCGCTCAGTTGCAGGCTTGCCCTCTGCCACCGTTGCTGTCACTCGGCGGGTGCCGCGTCCTCGTACGGGAAGTGGGTCGCGCCGAGTGCTGGCTCGAGGTCGAACAGCCAGACGGCCTGGTCGTCGTACTTCGCGAAGAAGGGCGTGTTGACCAGTTGCGGGTCGCGTGCCTGGATCAGGCTCAGCACGAAGACCTTCTCACCGCAGATCTCGGTGATCCCGTCGACGCAGACCTTGCCTGGCGTGGCCGACATGGACGGGCCGCGGACCGTGCGTGCGAGCCCAGAGACGTTGCGGTAGGCATCGGTGAAGACCTCGTAGGCGCGCGCGAGCGGGACGGCGAAGTAGTCCTGCGGCCCCGTGTCGCGTTCGACGAACATGTAGTAGGGGATCATGCCCGCGCGCACCTGGGTGCGCCACATCGTCTCCCAGATCTGCGGATCGTCGTTGATCGTGCGGATCAGCGGCGCTTGGGTCCGGATCACCGCGCCGGTGTCCTGGATCCGCTTGACCGCGTCATCGTGCAGATCGGTCGCCATCTCGGTGGGGTGGGAGAAGTGCGCCATGAACGCGAGGTTCTTGCCCGACGCGACCACGCGTTCGAACAGCCGCAGGGTGTCATCCGCGTCGTCGTCGGTGAGGAAGCGCTGCGGCCAGTAGCCGAGCGCCTTGGAGCCGATACGGATCGACTCGAGCTGCTCCAACCGGAGGAGCGGTTCGAGGTAGCGCTCGAGCACCCCTTCCTTCATGATCATCGGGTCGCCACCGGTGATCAACACGCTGGTGACCTCGGGGTGGCCCTGCAGGTAGCGGACGAGACGGTCGATGTCGCCGGTAGCGATCTTCAACTCGGGATCACCGACGAACTGCGCCCAGCGGAAGCAGTAGGTGCAGTACGCATGGCAGGTCTGTCCCTGCTGGGGGAAGAACAGCACGGTCTCGGCGTACTTGTGCTGGACCCCATCGAGGGGCTCATCATCGTCCTGCGGCTTGTTGAGGGTCATCTGACCGGCAGGATGCGGGTTGAGCTTGGCGCGGATCTGGTTGGCTGCCGCGTTGAGCTCTTTGCGATCGACGCCCTGCCGGAGCAACCCGGCCATCCGGGTGACGTCCTCGGGCGGCAGCATGTCCGGCTGCGGGAAGGTCAGGCGGTAGATCGGGTCGTCCGGGACGTTGTCCCAGTCGATCAGTTCCTCCACCACGTAGTCGTTGACCCGGAACGGCAACACCGTCGCCACGGCGCGGGTCTCCAGACGCTGGACGTCGTCCAGCCCGCCGCGAGCGGTCAGCTCGTCCAGGTGGGCCGTCGTGTACGCGCGGAAACGCTCCGTCTGGTCGGGCGGCGTCGGTGTGGTGTCGATCCGGGTCATAGGTCGCTTTCGGTCGGGGCAGAGGCATCCTCGGCACAGGTGGGCAGGGTTCTACGGTTCTCGCGCTCGCGCCGGCGGCTAGCCGGTGACTCCGGGGTCCCTGACGCAGGAACGCCCTGCGGAGTCGGCGAGACAGGCATCCATGTTACTGGGCGAGGTGGACAGACGGTTGCTGATACAACTACCATGATGAGGGTGCCCCTCCGTGGCACCGTCACGCCTCCTCGCGCTCGCGTCGTAGAAGGGCAGGCTCATGCAGTTCGGGATCTTCACCGTCGGTGACGTCACACCCGACCCCACCATCGGCCGCACGCCCACCGAGGCGGAGCGCATCAAGGCGATGGTCGCGATCGCGCTGAAGGCCGAAGAGGTGGGACTTGACGTGTTCGCCACCGGCGAGCACCACAACCCGCCGTTCGTGCCCTCGTCACCGACGACGATGCTGGGTTTCATCGCCGCGCGGACCGAACGGATCGTGCTGTCGACGGCGACGACGCTGATCACGACCAACGACCCG
>CAYVJT010000201.1:0-6887 GCA_964451855.1 uncultured Actinomycetota bacterium | reverse complement strand
GTTGGCCCACCCCACGCGACTGCCGCAAGGGCCTGAACCCGCTGCGCCTGCCTGGAGAGATCTTCGGTCGGCGCCCGTGCCGCCGGGGAGTGCTCGGTCTGGTGCTCCGCTCGCGCTCACGGTTCGGCGTGGCGTTGCGCATCCGCGACCCCGCCGGAGCCGATGGGTCCGGTGAGCTGTCGCCATGGAGGACCGTGCGACGCTGGACGTCCCCACCTTGGCGGGCATGAGACGTGGGGTCTCCTCACTCGAGCGGTCTCATGAACGACCACAACCCGCCTTCGGGATCCCACGCGCTGTAGACGCGGTAACCGTAGGGCTGGTCGACCGGCTCCTGAGCGATCGAGGCGCCCTTGTCGCGCGCCTGCCGGTGATGCTCGTCGACGTCATCGACCATGACGGCTACCCCGGAAGTGGCCGCTCCGAGGGTGCGTGGCGATGCCAACCGGAAGTTGGGGTCCTCGCCGTGGAGCCAGATCACCCCATCCCCGGCGTGGATCTCACCATGGATGGCACGGCCGTCCTCGGTGCGATCGAGCTTGCCGGGCCCGAGCCCGAACACGCGGGTCAGGTGGTCGTAGGTGGCCTCCAGGTCGGTGTACACCAGGAACGTGATCCGCCGTTGCGCGCTGGCGTCGAGCATCGTCATCCCCTCGAGTAGACCGAGAAGGTCATCGTTGAGTGGTCCGTGGTCGGCAACGTCCGAGCCGAGGAGCCCGAGCACGCGGGTGCGGAGGCGGGACGTCGCTTCGAGACGTTCCTCGAGTTCGGCCAGGTGGTTGGTCAACGCACCGCGGAGGCTCCACGCCGGATCATCGAGCGCACGGCCGATCTCCTGGAGCGGGAGCCCGAAACGGCGAAGCAGGGTGATGCGGTAGAGCCGCTCCACGTCGGCTGCACCGTAGACGCGGTGTCCACCGTCGCTACGTTCGGAGGCCGTCAGCAGGCCGATCTCCTCGTAGTAGTGCAACGTGCGTACCGTCAGGCCCGTGGCTGCCGCCATCTCGCCGATCTTGCGTCCCACCATCCGCTCCTCGTCACCGACGGAGACGACGATACGACCTCACGCGGCGTGCGATGCAAGGACCACGTCGCGAGATCCCTGCAGACGGACCCCCGTGGCGACGACGTTCAGAGGTGGGGGAACCTGGTGGGGGAACCTTCGTCCGACCGAGCCCACACGTCCGCCCCGTCCGCGTGAGCGCAGCACCTCGAGGCCGTGATCCGGTGGAGGGTCGGCTCGCCGCCGAGGCGAGAGACGTCCAGCGTCGGTCACGCTCCGATGTCGAACGTGCCCGATGCGCTAGGGTTGCGGCGGGGTCGGTGTCCGGGGTGGGCACCGCGGGGCAGCATGCACGACGCGCGCCGTCGCGGCAACGCTCCGAACTCGCGCGTCGTTCGGGACCCGCCGGAGGCGACGTCGCTGACCGAGGGCGGGGCGAGGAACGTGGCATGGGACGTTGGCTGGTTGTCGTGATCGCAGCAACGGTGCTGGGCGTGGTCGCCTGTACCACGGGGGACGAGGAGGATGCTGCCGTCGAGGTGCCCTCGGCGGCAGCTGTCGAGGAGATCGGGGGCGAGGCCGCCGATGCCGGGCACGTCGAGGAGGAGGTCGCGGAGACCGTCGCGGCGCCGGCCGGCTCGCGCGAACAGGTCCAGGACCTCTGGCTGCTGGAGGGCTTCTCGTTGATCGGCGCCGAGGACGTCGACCTGGAGGGTGCTCTGAAGGGCTGGTTGGAGCAGGGGATCGACCGATCCGTCGCCCTGCCCAACGACGCGACCTTCCACGTCGTCGACGCGGTCGACGCGTACGTCACCTGGCCCGGCGGTGAACCGCGCGATGACATCGACGTGATCGCCGGCCTGCTGGAGACCCCGGATGGACGCGCGTTCGCGGCGCTCGCGACCCCGGACGATGGCGCCCCCACGATCGGGCTGCACGGCAGGCTGACCTTCGACCTCACCGCGCTCGATGAGGTCAGCGTCGGTGATCGCTTCAGCTACGCCGTCGCGCTCCTCCAGGCCTACCCGGGCGACGACCCGGATGCTGAGGACGGCCTGGGCGGCCTCGAGCTCCTGCAGCACCGGCTCGAGCACGAGCACCTCACCTACTTCGCCGGCACGGACGACGATGGGGTGCGCGGCCCGCGGTACTCGACCGGGCAGGTCGGTGAGGTGATCTCCGGCTCGCAGCGTGGATCCGTCCACCCGAAGGCTGACGACCTGACGGGCGCCCTGGAGGATGCGGTCGACGACTGCGGCTCCCCCCTCTCCTGCATCGCGGATTGGTTCAAGGGACTCGGCGAGGGCGGCGGCAGCAGCCTCGACAACGCGCTCTGCAACGGCAACATCGCTTCCACCAACTGCGGGCCACCCCCACCGTCACAGCCCGAGCCGGTGTGTCTCGGACCGGACTGCGGACAGACCACCTCGGACCCCTACCTCACCCCCTTCGACGGCCGCAGCTTCGCCTTCCAGATGGCGGGGGAGTTCGTCCTGACCCGCGGCGATGCCTTCGAGGTTCAGGCGCGGTTCGAACCCGTACCGAACCGCCCCATCGCGACGCTGACCTCCGCGCTGGCCCTCGCTTCGGATCGGCATCGTGTGACCCTCACCTTCGAAGGGGAGGAGGTCGTCCCGCGTCTGGACGGCGAGGTCGTGGCCTTCGACGACCTCGAAGCCGCCTTCGAGGATCTGGGGTGGCGCGCATCGGTCCAGGGTGAGCGCCTGATCCAGGTCCGCACCGGGACCGGCGCGTTGTTGACCGTCCTCGCCCGGTACGACCAGCCCTTCCTCGACTTCTTCATCGACGTCAACGAGGTGGAGGGCGGCTTCGAGGGTCTCCTCGGCTCGACCTCCACGGTGGGACCACCGGGGTTCGTGACCCGCGACGGCGAGGAACTCGGCGAACGCATCGACCGGCAGACCCGCTATGAGGTGTTCGGACCGAGCTGGCGGATCTCCGACGAGGAGTCGCTGTTCGACTACGCCGATGGTGAGTCGACCGCCACGTTCACCGACACCTCGATCCCCGAGGGTGGCGGGATCGACCCTGAGGAGCTCGACCTCGACGACCCCGAGATCGCCCGTGCTCGAGCTACCTGCGAGGCCACCGGCATCGGTCGGGAGGACACGCTGGAGCAGTGCACCTTCGACCTGTGGGCGACCAACGAGCTGGTGTTCCTGCACTCCCACGTCATGGCCGATCGGGGACGGCAGATCCGCGACGGCGAGCGTCAGGCGAGCGAGTTCACACCCTGGCTGGATGCGGATGACGAGTCGCTGCCTACGCTCGATGAGGACTCCGTCCTGGAGGTGAGCTGGGCAGACAGCCTCCGCCGTCTGCGGAACCAGTACGAGATACCGGAGGGTCAGCGGTTCCAGCTCGTGTGCCCTCCCGCTGAGGAGCGCGACCTCGATAGGAGGATCTGGGGGACCGACGTCTACTGGTCGCACTCATCGCTGTGTCTCGCCGCCGTGCACGCCGGTGTGCTCAGTCTCGACGGCGGAGGCCCCGTCACCGTCGAGGTGGTGGCCGACGTGCCCTTCCGCGATATCGAGCCGATCCCCCGCAACGAGGTGATCCCCGAACGCTGGCCCCGCCGGGCGAGCGGTTTCGAGTTCACCGGCTGATCCAACCTTCGGAGCCGTCGGCACCGAACCCGCGAACGACGACCGGTGGTCGGGGCAGGCCCGGCCACCGAACGCCGCTCGCGAGGGTGCCATGCCGAGGGACATCGACCGGTTCGAAGGAGCCATCGCCGCCGCCGGGTTCGTGAGCGGGCACCAGACGGTCGTCGGCATGTGGCGGAACTCTCCCCTCGGACCGTTCGTCGACGTCATGTGGATCCGACCCGACGGGCGACGCGTCCTGCTCGCGCCGACCCCGACGGTGCGCGACTACGTCACCGGGGTCTACGCCTTCGACGAGACCCGCGTCGTGCCGGTGAGGGGTGGCTGGGACGGAGGGGCCGTCCGGCTCGAGGCGGGACCGCTCGAACTGTCCCTGCAGCCGCTCCCCCGCGACTGGCGCTCCTGGGTCTTCGCCGCGCGGCCACGCGGGCTCCGGCGCTCCCCGACGTGGATCACGATCGAGGACCGTCTGGTCGCACCCTCGGTCGGCCCCCTCCTCGGCGGCGGTCCTGGCGTCCGTCTCGCCGGGGTCACGCCCGGCGGCCGTCGCGAGTGGTTCGGCATCGACGACTACCGGCCGCTGGCCGACGGGTCCCTGCGCGTGGACGGCCAAGACGCCGGCGCGATGGGCCTCCTACGGCCGGGGCTCGGCGTCGGCCTCTCGGACTTCCCGTCACGTCCTGCGCTGGTGCACTTGGCCACCCTGATCGAGTCCGCTCCACCACCTCGACACTGATGCCGCGTGGCCGGCATGCCCACGGTTCATAGCTCCAGGCGCATCACCCACCGCGCTCGCCCGCCCGTCCGCGACGACGTCTCCTGGATCCGCTGGAAGCCCGCGCGCTCGAACATGCTCGTCGTGCCGACGTACGCGAGCGAGGCGCTGATCCTGCCGCCTTCGGTCTCGGCCGGGTACGCCTCGAGCAGGTCGACGCCGCTCG
Source organism: uncultured Actinomycetota bacterium (assembly GCA_964451855.1). GTDB lineage: Bacteria > Actinomycetota > Nitriliruptoria > Nitriliruptorales > Nitriliruptoraceae > CSSed11-175R1. The sequence continues at coordinate 2,313 of CAYVJT010000201.1, read as the reverse complement.
CCGTGGCGTACTCGATCGCCCCCTCCAGCAGTGCTGCCGCCACGCCTTGGCGCCGGTACCCCGCTCGCACCACGAAGCAGACGATGCTCCAGCGTGGACGTTCGTCGATCCTCGGGATGGTCCGGGAGCGTTGGAGTCGACCCATGTCGGACCACGGGCCGAAGGCACACCATCCGACGGGTTCGCTTCCGCGGTAGGCGATGACGCCCGGCGCTTGGTCGCCGGCGCACAGGTCGCGGACGTGCACGGGTCGTTCCTCACCCTGGACGCGGTTGAACTCACCGGACGAGAGGCGGTAGTACAGGCACCAACACCCGTGCGGTTTCCCCTCGGCGGGCCCGAGGATCGCGGCGACGTCATCGAACCGATCGAGCGTCGCCGGCTGTACCTCGACGTCCATGCTCAGACACTCCCCCAACCTGTCGCGTCCGTCGGCGCCGACCGTACAACGAGCCCCGTCGCCCCTCCATGCAGTCGGTCCCGTCAGTCGCCGCCCCGCGGGGCAACCGCCCCCGCGCACACCCGCCACATCAGGCGACCGGGCCACCCACCAGGGAGGTGTGGGGTCGGCAGCACAACCTGCCACGCGTCGCCGCGATGACCACCAGGGTCGCGGCGGTGACGACGAGGAAGGCGACCACGTCACCGGTCGTGCTGCGCGGCACCAGTTCCCCGGCGATGTTGAAGCCTGCGTGCGCGAGCACCACGATGAGGATGCTGCCGCCGGTACCGTTGGCGAGCCAGACGTAGAGCACGCTCAACTGGACGAGCACGACGTTGGTGAGCCAGAACCGCACGGACCCCAAGCCGAGTCCCTGTTGGTACGACCCATCGACGAAGTACAGGGGGAGGTGCCAGAGCGCCCAGAGGGCACCGATGGACAGGGCCGCCCACACCGGCCGCATCCGTGTCTGCAAGGCATCCGAGGCGACCCCCCGCCATCCCGGTTCCTCGACCAGACCCGCCGCGAGCGCGAACACCACCACCCCACCGACGGCTGCAGCGCTGCGGTCGGGCAGGGTCACAGCCACGCCGGCCAGGTCGGCGGTGACGGCGCCGAGGAGGGCAGGCGCGGCCGTGACCGCAAGCATCGCGACCCACCAGGGCGCGGTGATCCCCCGTGGATCCCAGACCCGCTGCAGGAAGCGTCGGCGGTAGGCGCCTCCACCTCGCTGCACGACCCAGGCAACTCCCACGAGTGGGCCGAGTCCTCCGGTGATGAACAGCAGGGGACCTGGGAGCTGCGGGAAGGCCGCTGCCGTCCACCACAGCGCCCAGGTCCACCCGAACGCCAGGAGGAAGTACGGCAGCACCGGCAAGGGACGTGAGCCACGCATCTCGACCACCTCGACCCGCCACCAACGGCCTGAGGTCCTCGGCGTGACAGGCGGCGGACACCACCCATCGTGCTCGCGCGTCATGGCCCGCGACAGAGCAGCAGGTCCTCTCCACGGGACCCACTCAAGGAACAACACTCGTGCTGTAGAGGGTCGGACGTCGAGGCGCTCGCGGGCGGCCTCGGGATGGACCGGTCGGCGTCATCCGTCCCAACGCACGACGATGCGGTCGACGTCGGGGAGCGGGAGGGTCGCGGCTTCTGCTTCCACCGCGTCGCGCTCCACCCGGGTGAGCCCTCGCCAGGTCTGGATCGACACCGTGCCCTGCTTCCGCCGCCAGGTGCCGACGATGTCGCCCCCCACCAGCAGCGCACCAGGCCAGACGCGGGAGGTCCACAGCTCATCGCGGTGCGCGGCATCGGGGACCAGCAGTTCGCGGTCATCACCCTGCAGGAGGAAGTACGCGTCGCCGCTCGGGAGGAAGCGCGCTGCAGCCGCCGGCTGAGGATCAGCGCGAAGCGCGTCCTCGTCGCTCGCGAGGGCCCAGCGGTCGCCGGCCGGGGTCCGCACCGGGATCAGCTCATCCTGGAGCGCGTCGAACGCCACGTTGCCGCCCTTCCCGCGGAGGCCTGCCCACTGCCTGAACGCTCCCGCGGTCGTAGGACCGAACACGTGGAGGTACCGGCGAGCCAGCTCGATCCGAGCGTCGTGGGGGGGCAACGTCGGGGGCAGGCACCGTCCACACGGTCGGTGCCCGAGCGCCTTCCCAGCGGATGAGGACGGTGCCGGTGGGCGCGGCGTACCGGAGCATGTTGTGGTGAACACCCAGGGCATCCCCGGCCTCACGATCGGTGATCGCCGTTCCTCCGAAGGTCTCGGTGAGACGTGCCGCGACGTCCTCCGCTCGACGCCTGGCGGTCCCACCCTCGGGCAGCCTGCCCAGCGAGAACAGGGCCCGATCACGTTCGGGGACGAC
>CAYVJT010000200.1:5395-6889 GCA_964451855.1 uncultured Actinomycetota bacterium | reverse complement strand
GCGGATCGAGGCGGGGGCGGCGAGGTGATGGGTGCGGTTGCGACGGGTACCCGTCGCAACCGCACCCATCACCGGACCTGCAGGCTAGAGCACGCACGGGGTCGGGGCGGACCAGCCACGGCCAACGGCGCGGGCCGCAGCCGTCGCGGAGTCACCGACCGAGTAGCTGGGCGAGGTGGCCGGTGAGGTCGGCCTCGGCGATCGTGGCCTGCTCGCCCGACGCGAGGTCCTTGACGGCGACCGTGCCGGCCGCCCGCTCGTCGGCTCCGCGGATGACCGCGGCACGTGCTCCGCGACGGTCGGCGTACTTGAGCTGCTTGCCCAACTTGCGGCTGCCGCCGCCGCTGTACAGGTCGGTGTCGAAGCCGGCATCCCGCAGGTGCTGCGCCAGGGTCAACGCGTCGGCGGCGCTGGCGTCGTCCATGACGGTCACCAGCACGTCCGGACCCTCGAGGGCCGCGTCGCCGGCTTCGGCCTCCTCGAGCAGCAGCAGGATCCGCTCGATGCCGAGGGACCCACCGGTGGCCGGCACGTCCACGCCCTGGAACATCCCGATCAACCCGTCGTAGCGGCCCCCGGCCGCGATCGTCGCGTCCAGCCCGTCGTGGACCACCTCGAAGACCGGGCCGGTGTAGTACGACAGGCCCCGGGCCATCACCGGGGCGTAGACGACCTTGCCGCCGGGTACCTCGCCGATCAGCTCCAACAGCTCGTCGACCGCGGCGCGGCCCTCTCGTCCCCGCTCCGTGCGGTCGAGGCGGTCGCGCACCCGCTGGACGAGATCGTCGGCATCGAGGTCGGTGATCAGCGCGTCGGCGGCCGCGGCGGGGACGCCGCGCTCGGACAGCTCTGTCGCGACGCCGTCGACCCCGACCTTGTCGAGCTTGTCCAGCGCCACCAGCGCCGAACCCTCCAGCTCCGCCGGGACGTCGTAGGCCTCGATCAGGCCGGCCAGGGCCTGCCTGTGGTTGACCTGGACGGTGAACCCGGACAGACCGAGCCGGTCGAGCACGTCCGCGACCGCGTGGATCGTGGCCGCGTCGGCCACCGGCGAGTCCGACCCGACGACGTCGACGTCGCACTGGAAGAACTCGCGGAAGCGCCCCTTGCCCGGCCGGTCCGCTCGCCACACCGGCGCGATGTGGAACCGCTTGAACGGGGTCGGCAGCTGCGAGCCGTACCGGGCGGCGACGCGGGCCAGCGGCACCGTCAGGTCGTAACGCAGGGCGAGATCGGACTCGCCGGTGGCCTCGTGCTCGCCACGGCGCAGGATCTTGAAGATCAGCTGGTCGCCCTCCTCGCCGTACTTGCCGGTCAGCACGTCCAGACGTTCGAAGGCGGGCGTGTCCAACGGCTCGAAGCCGTGCCGCGTGAAGGTGGCGCGGATCGTGGCGAAGGCACGCTCGCGTCGGGCCACCTCGGCGGGGAGGTAGTCGCGGGTGCCCGATGGCGGGTTGGCGTCGATGGTGGCCACGGTGACCTCGAGGTGGCGGT
>CAYVJT010000200.1:0-5295 GCA_964451855.1 uncultured Actinomycetota bacterium | reverse complement strand
GCGAGGGTGAGGCTAAGCGCACCGGGCGCGTCCGCCACACCCGGGCCCGGTCACGCCAACCGCGCGCGAGCCTCGGCGAGGAACGGGTTGGAGGCGCGCTCCCGACCGACCGTGGTGTCCGGGCCGTGGCCGCAGAGCACCAGGGTGGCGTCCTCGAGCGGCAGCACGGTATCGACCAGGGACCGGAACATGTCGGCGGTCGAGCCGCGCGGGAAGTCGGTCCGCCCGATCGAACCGGCGAAGACGAGGTCGCCCGAGAACAGCACATCCTCCGACGCGACATCGGCGTCACCGAGCGGGAAGCCGACCGGCACACCCGCGAGCTCGCGCCCGAGGTAGGTGACGTGGCCCGGCGTGTGTCCCGGGTTGTGCTTGACGTCGAAGCTGATGCCGGCGAAGGAGAGGCGCTGCCCCTCGGTGACCGAGTCCAGATGCTCGGTCGGTGGGTCCCAGTCGAGCCCGAACTCCTGGGCGAGCAGCTCCGGCGGAGCGCCGAAGGCCGCCGCCGGATCGTCCCACAGCCAGCGGTCGTCGGGGTGGAGCAGCACGGGCACATCGAGGTCCCGGGCCAGCGTCGGCACGGCCCACAGGTGGTCGAGGTGGCCGTGGGTCAGCAGGATCGCCTCGCAGCTGACCCCCGCCTGCGACAGCATCTCCGGGACGTGGCGCTCACCCTGCTCACCGGGGTCGACGATCACGCCACTGCCCCGCTCCCGGTCACCGATCAGGTAGCAGTTGGTCTGCCAGCGCCCCAACGGGGCGCCGAGCACGAAACGGTCGGTCACAGCTGGCTCCTCAGTGCACGCGGTCCTTGCCGGCGTGCTTCGCGGCGTACAGGGCACGGTCGGCGGCGTCCAGCAGGGCCCTGCTGTCCCCGACGTCGGACAGCACGGCGACACCGATGCTGGTGGTGACCGTGAGGCCCGGGGCGATGGCCGCCCAGTCGTGCGACGCGATGCGGTCGCGCAACGCGTCACCGGTCCTGTGGGCCTGCTGGAGGTCGCATCCCGACAGCACGACCACGAACTCCTCACCCCCGTAGCGGGCGCACAGGTCCGTCGGTCGGGTCGACTCGCGCAGGAGCCGGCCGAGGGCACGCAGCACCTCGTCGCCGATCGTGTGCGAGAAGCCGTCGTTGACCTGCTTGAAGTCGTCGAGGTCGAACAGCAGGACCGCGAGCTCGCCCTCGGCCTGCTCCGCCCGGACCACCGCGTCGCGCATCGCGTTCTCCAGCCCACGGCGGTTGAGCAGGCCGGTCAAGAGGTCGGTGACGCTATCGCGCTTGGCCTGCTCGAGCTGGTAGCGCACCTGCAGGCTGCGCAGCCGCTGCTCGGACTCCCGGTCGAACAGGGTGCGCTCCACGCCGCGCAGGTGGCGTAGCCACTCCAGCGCCTGCTCCGCCTCACCTCGCTGCTCGTGGAGATCGACGAGCCCCTCCGCGGCCCGGGCGCACTCGTGGGCCAGGGCCAACCGCTCGGCGTCCTCGTGGGCGTGTACCAACAGCTCCCGGGCGCGGTCCTGCCTCGTGGGGTCGGCCATCAGGTGGCGGGCCAACCGGGTGCGTGCTTCGCTCGCACCGTGGTGGTGGCCGACCCGGTCGTACAGCTCGATCGCGGTCTCGAGCTGGTCGATCACCCGATCGAGATCGGCGAGGTGCTCGTTGACGACCGCCGCGTTGTGGAAGGTCATCCCGAGGCCGCGGTCCTCGTCGTTCGCCTCGAACCCGGCCCTGGCGGCTCGGAGGTGCTCGAGCGCCGCCTCGTGCTCGCCACGGTCGGTGAGCACCTTCGCGAGGTTGTTGCGGATACCGGCGAGGGTCAGCTCGTCCTCGACCGCGAGCTCGAGGCAGCTCTCGTAGGCGTGCTGCGCCTCGTCGAGGTCACCGTGTCCGTAGAAGACGACGCCGATGCGGTTGAGGGTCGAGAGCTGACCGGCCACGTGCCCCAGCCGCTCGTAGATCTCCAGGGCCTCCATCAGCCGTTCGAGGCCGAGGGCGGTGTCGCCGAGCATGGCGTCGACGTAGCCTGCTTCGGACAACGCACGGGCACGGTCCTGCTCGCCCGCCTCCTCGACCAACGTGAGCGCCTCGAGCAGCGCCCGAAGCGCGGACGGGTAGTCGTTGAGCACGACGTGGCCGCCACCCGCGGCGATCAGGGCACGGCAGAGGGCCGCATCGTCACCGTTGCGCAGCGCCTCGTCGCGCAGCGCCTCGGCGGCCTCGACCGTGGCGGCCGGATCGAGCCGCCGCCCTTCCCAGGCTGCCTCGATGCGGCCGTCGAGCTCCTTGGCCGACACGCTGACTCCTCCGGATACTCGAGCGACCTGGTGGCTGGAACGTCGCAAGGTAGCGAGCGGCTACCCCCACCCCGCCGCGCTTCAGTCGGCGTTGGACTGCGGCACCAGCCGGTAGGCGTCGTAGACACCTTCGACGCCGCGGATCGACCGCAGGGCGTACTCCAGGTGTGTCGGGTCGCCGAGCTCGAAGGTGAAGGTCAACGCGGCGACCCGGTCCTTGCGGGTCATGACCTGCGCCGAGGTGATGTTGATGTGCAGGTCGCCGAGCACCGCCGTGATGTCGCGCAGCAGGTGCTTGCGGTCGAGCGCCTCGATCCGGATCGAGACGAGGAAGGACGCGGTCGACTCCCCCGACCAGTCGACCGGGATGAAGCGCTCCGGATCGCGTTCCAGGTCCTCGACGTTGGGGCAGTCGGACCGGTGGACCGACACACCGCGGCCGCGGGTGACGAAGCCGACGATCGCGTCCCCGGGCACCGGCGTGCAGCAGCGGGCGAGCTTGACCAGCATGCCCGAGTCACCCTCGACCTCGACGTCCTCGCCGGCGGGACGGGCGATGCGGATCGGCGCCTGGGTCGCCACGTCCTCGATCGACTCGACCGTCTCCTCTTCGACCTCCGTGAGCTCGTTGAGCAGCTGCTGGGCCACGGTGACCGCGGCGACGTGTCCCTCACCGACCGCGCGGAACATCGCATCGGTGTTCTTGAAGTTCAGACCGTGCGCGACATCGGTGAGGTCGCCGGAGGCCATCGTGCGCGCGTAGCTCATCCCCTTGCGCTTGAGCGCCCGGGCGACCGCGTCACGCCCGCGCACGATCGCGTCCTCGCGGCGTTCGCGGTTGAAGTAGGCGCGGATCTTCGACTGCGCCCGGGTGGATGCCGCCAGCTTGAGCCAGTCCCGCGACGGTCCGGCGTCCTCGGCCTTGGAGGTCATCACCTCGACGGTGTCGCCGTTGACCAGCTGGTGATCGAGCGGCACGAGCCGGCCGTTGACCCGCGCCCCGATGCAGCGGTGGCCGACCTCGGTGTGCACCGCGTAGGCGAAGTCGATCGGGGTCGCGCCGGCCGGCAGCCCCATCACGTCACCCTTGGGGGTGAAGACGAACACCTCGTCCTGGTAGAGGTCGATCTTGAGGGACTCGAGGTAGGCGCCGGGCTCCTGGACCTCCTGCTGCCACTCGAGCAGCTGCTCGATCCAGGGCAGCTCCTCGGTCGCCTCGTCCGAGCCGCTGGAGCGGTCCTTGTACTTCCAGTGGGCCGCGACACCGAACTCCGCGGTCTGGTGCATGGCACGCGTGCGGATCTGGATCTCCACCGGCCGGCCCCGCGGCCCCATCACCGAGGTGTGCAGCGACTGGTAGAGGTTGACCTTGGGCATCGCGATGTAGTCCTTGAAACGCCCCGGGATGGGACGCCACGCCGCGTGCAGCTGCCCGAGGACCGCGTAGCAGTCGCGCACCGACCCCACGATCACCCGGACGCCGACGAGGTCGTGGATCTCGTCGAACTCCTTGCCCCGCAGGACCATCTTCTCGTAGATCGAGTAGTAGTGCTTGGGTCTGCCGGTCACCTCCCCGCGGATCTTCATCTCCCGCAGCTGCTCCTCGATCGAGGCGATGACCTCCTCGATGTGGGCCTCGCGCTCCGGGTTGCGCTCCTCGACGAGCTCGACGATCTCCTCGTAGCGCTTGGGGTGCAGGGTCCTGAAGCCGAGGTCCTCCAGGCGCAGCTTGAAGGTCTGCATCCCGAGGCGGTGCGCGAGGGGTGCGTAGATGTCGAGCGTCTCGGTGGCGATCTGCTTCTGCTTGTCGCGCGGCATGTGGCCGATCGTCTCCATGTTGTGCAGACGGTCGGCGAGCTTGATGACCAGGACGCGGATGTCCTGGGCCATCGCCATGATCATCTTGCGCAGGGTCTCGGCCTGCTGCTCCTGCTTGGAGTCGACGTTGATGCGGTCGAGCTTGGTGACCCCGTCGACGAGGTGGCCGACCTCGTCGCCGAACCCCTCCCGGACGTCCTCGAGCGTCGCCGGGGTGTCCTCGACCGTGTCGTGGAGCAGCGCCGCGACCAGGGTCGGGGTCCCGAGGCCCAGCTCGGCCAGCTCGGTGGCGACCGCGACCGGGTGGGTGATGTAGGCCTCGCCGGACCGTCGGCGTTGGCCCTCGTGCATCAGCTCCGCGTAGCGGTAGGCGCGGACCACCTCGCGGACGTCGGCCTTGGAGTGCGTGCGGATCGCCGCGACCAGCTCGTCGCACTCCGGCGGTGGCGTGTCGCGCTGCACCAGTGGGAGCCGCGCGAGCACCCGCTGCACGCCCGACGGGCGTGGCGGAGGCGGCCCGGGACGCGATTCCCGGGCCTCTTCGGTGCCCGTCGTGGCGTCAGCCAGTGCGTTGCTCCCCTCACGAGGTCGAGCCGCCAGCGTACAGCTCGCACAGGTGAGGTCAGCTACGCAACAACGCGGCGTGTCGGTAGCCGTCGATGGCGGCGGCACCGTCGAGGAAGCCCAGTTCGAGCAGGAACCCGATCCCGGTCACCTGACCACCGAAGCCCTCGACGAGCGACGCCGTGGCCGCCGCGGTCCCGCCGGTGGCCAACACGTCGTCCACGATCCAGACCCGGTCACCGGCCGCGATCGCACCGTCGTGGATCTCCAGCGACTCCGCGCCGTACTCGAGCTCGTAGGCGACCGACTGCGCCTCACCGGGCAGCTTGCCGGCCTTGCGGGCCGGGATGAACCCGGCGCCGAGGTGGTAGGCGAGCGGCGCGGCCAGGATGAAGCCTCGCGCCTCGATCCCCACCACCTTGTCGACCCGGTCACCGTCGAGCTGGGCGGCGAGCCCATCGATCGTCATCGCGAACGCGACCGGATCGAGCAGCAGCGGGGTGATGTCCTTGTAGACGATGCCGGGCTTCGGGTAATCGGGGATGTCGCGGATCCGCGCCGAGAGCAGATCGAGATCGACCGCGCGTGCCACCTCGCCGCTCACGTCATCTCCTCCGA
>CAYVJT010000199.1:0-6910 GCA_964451855.1 uncultured Actinomycetota bacterium | reverse complement strand
TCGACTGCTCGACTGAGTGCTCGACTGCTCGACTGAGTGCTCGACTGCTCGACTGCTCGACAAGGACTGCCCGGCCGGGTCTGCCCGAGCCGGGTCGTACCACCTGACGTGTCACCCGGGACGTCGGCGAGCGCGGGTCACCGAGCGTGCCGGGATCAGACACGGGAGGTTGGGACGATGACCCGACAGGAGTCGTTCAAGCGCCGCGTCCGTGGACGGATGGCCAAGACCGGCGAGCGCTACGGCGCCACGCGACGTGCCCTGATCGAGCAGTCGTCGGATCTGCATGCGGTAGCCACCGGGACCGGCAGGAACTGGGCCGCACGGCCCGAGCAGAGCGACGAGGTGATCCGTCGCGCGACCGGACGCGGCTGGGACGAGTGGTGTGACGTGATCGATGCGTGGCCCGGCAAGGACGATGGACACAGCGCGATCGCGGGCTACGTCCAGGAGCAGCACGCGATCCCCGGTTGGTGGGCGCAGGCCGTCACCGTCGGTTTCGAACGGATCACGGGACGCCGGCTTCCACACCAACGTGCCGACGGGACCTTCACGGCGGGGCGATCCGCGACGGTCACCGTGGAGCCGGGGATGCTGCGCGAACTGCTGCTCGACGAGGCCGGCCGGGCGGAGCTGTTCCCTGGGATGGAGACCGCGCTGCGGTCGCGGCCGACGTCCAAGAACGTGCGGCTCGCGGTCGGTCCGGGGGTGGCGGAGATCGACCTCGCGCCCCGGGCCGACGGCAGGGTCAAGGTGACGATCCAGCACGAGCGCCTGCCGGAGCACGGCGATGTGGAGCACTGGAAGGCGTTCTGGGGCGAGTGGCTCGCCGCGATCGACGACGGCCGACCATGACCGGGCCCGGCCGAGGCTTTCGGCCGGTCCCGGGCGCCGGTACCGTCGGTGTTGCATCGATGCCCTGACCACCGATGCCGCAGCATCGTCGCTCGAAGCACCGACGCTCAGAACCATCGCCGCCCACGATCCGGGGGTACGGATGGGAGTCCTCGACGTCCTGTTCGTGGTCGGCGTCGTGCTGATCGTCTTCTTCGTGATCTGGTGCGTGCAGCAGTTGATCGCGCAGGATCGTTGGCGTCGCGACCGACCCCATCCCATGCCCGAGGAGGGTGGCCGTAGCTTCGGGGACACCACCCACTGGGGCGGGTGGGGCCGACCGGGGACCTGACCTCCGGGCTCGACGGGGAGTCGGCTGTCGGGTGCTCTCACCCGAGGCGCCACCCGTGCGGGGCGAGTGGCCCCTTCCTGATCGGCCACGATCGCCACGCCGGGTTCAGACCGGGTGGGCGGCCTCGATGGCGGTGGGAGGATCGTCCGGGCTGATCCCGCGATCCGTGCGCTGCACGATGACGATCCCGACGACGATGCAGATGCCGCCCACCACCTGCGACGGCCCAGGCAGCTCGGAGAGCAGCACCCAGGCGACCAGCACCGCAAACAGCACCTCGGTGAGCGCGACGAACGATGCGATCCGCGTCCCCAACCGGTGGATCGCGCGGATACCGGTGATGTAGGCGACCACGGTGGACATCACGACCAGCCACACGGCGGGGACCAGCCAGCTGACCGACGTGCCGGCGAGCAGGGCGTCGCGTGCGGCGAACCGCAGGGGAACGATCCCGACCACGCCGGCCAGCCCGATGACCGTCGCGCCGACCGCCGTCCCTCCGGCGGCCATCACCAAGGGTGGCAGGTCCTCGTCCTGTCGTGCGGAGATGATGAAGAACCCACCGAGGCACACCGCGGCCAAGAGGCCCCACGCGACACCGATCGGATCGACCGCTGAGGCGTTGGTGAGCTCGATCACGAAGCCCAACCCGACGATGGTCAGCGCGGCACCGCCGAGGGTGGCTGGCCGTGGCAGGGTGCGGGCCCGCAGTGAGGTCCACGCCAGGAGCAGCACGGGGGCGAGGAACTCGAGCAGCAGCGCGACGCCCACGTCCAGGGTCCGGACGGCGTTGAAGAAGGCCAGCTGCGTCCCCGCCATCGCGATGACGCCGTAGGCGAACAGCACCCGGACCGATGCGGCGCGGAGCCGCGGCCGTCCGCGCACCGTCACCATCGCGGCGATCGACAGCAGGACGGCGGCACCGCCCAGGCGGACGAGCACCGCCGCACCAGCCGTCCAGCCCGTCTCGATCAGCGACTTCGCCATCGCGCCCGAGGAGCCGAAGGTGACCGCGGACAGGAGCGCCAGCGCGAGGCCGGCGCGCTGAGCACGCCGGCGCGCATCGGCATCAGCCACGATCGCCATCCCGCCTCCTCGCGCGCCCGATCAGTCCACGATCGCGCCCATCGACTCCGCCAGGCGTACCGCACCAGCCAGATCCAAGCGCACCCCGGCGAGCTGCGCCTCCTTCAGCGCAACGCCGTCGAGGCGCGCGTCGCGCAGCGTCGTGTCGCGCAGGACCGTCTGGCGCAGCACGGCCTGTGTCAGGTCGGCCCCCGTGAGGTCCGCTCCGGTCAGGTCGGCCTCGGAGAGGTCGGCGTTGGCGAGGCGGAGGCCGGTCAGGTCCCGCTCGCGGAGGTCGGCGGAACGCAGGTTCACGTAGGACCAGTCACCGCCGCTGATCGTCAGCCCGAGCAGGACCGCATCGGTCAGGTCGCTGCCCGTCAGCTTGCAGCCCCGCAGGGTGGCCGTCGACAGCCTCGCGCCCACCAACCGGCAGTTGGTGAAGGCCGACCCGTCGTGCACGGATCCGCTCAGATCCGCACCGCCGAGGTCGCAGGAGATGAACGACGCCGACCGGGTGAGCGCATCGGTCAGGTCGGCGCCGCGCAGCCGGCACCTCTCGAAGCGCGTGCCGTCGAGGTGCGCGCCGGAGAGGTCGACGCCGGTGAGGTCCTGCTCGACGTGCTCGACCGGCGCGTCCGGTGCCTGGTCGCTCAGGGTCCTACTGCTGCTCGTCGTCCTGCGGGACGAGGGTCAGCTGCGGGCCTTCGGGCGTGTCCTCGACGTCGAGGACGCTGTCGGCCAGCGGTTCCGCGAGCTCCGGCGCGACGTAGATGTCGGTGCCGTCCTGCTCCGTCACCTGATCGCCCTCGACGGGCTCCTCGGCGAAGGCGAGGGCGAGCGCGGCCTGGCCTGTCTCGTCGGGCTGCGCGAAGACGCGGACGCCGAAGGACTCCGGGACCTCCTGGGACTCGCGCGCGTCGTTGAGCACGCTGACAGCGGTGGAGGAGACCTGCAACACGGGATATCCGAGGTTCGATGGCAAGGTCGCCCCACCGTACAACCGTGACGGCGGCCACGCAGGGTCCAGCGCACGTCAGGACGGACACGGCCGTCCTCCACCGCGAGGTGGTGCTCACCCGCGGGACGGATCGATCGGGACGATCTCGTGCACGTCACTGACCGTGAGGCCTGGCGCGGGGCCCCCGCCGATCACGTGCAACGCGCCATCGACGTGGACGACCACCAGGCCGTGGCGAGCCACCTCCAGTTCGCCGACCACTGCCCAGGCGCCGTCGACGAGGCACTCGATCGTGGCGATCGTCCCGGCGGGCTCCTCGCCACCAGCCACGCACGGCCGACCGTCGACGGTGTCGGCACCGATCCCGCCCCGCGGATGCTGGACCGGGGCCGTCGTCCGCCACTGGCCGTCGCGCAGCACCTCGACACTGGCGTGGTTGGTGTCGAAACCGCCTGCCCGGCCGGAGATGGCGTAGACCCGCTCGCCGACCGCGGTCGCATCGAGATGCTCCCGGGGCGTGTCGAGTTGCGGCCCGGGCTGCCACGCATCGGCATCGGACTCCAGCACCTCGATCGAGGTCAGCACCTCACCGCCTGGTCCGACACCGCCGATGGCCACCAGGCGGCTCCCGGTCGAGGCGACGGCCAACGCCCCTCGCGGGGTCGCGAGTGACGGTTCCTCCCGCCAGCGAGCCTCCCCTGGGCCGAGGCTCCACACCTCCGGCTGCGGGGCCCAGGCGTCGGAGTAGCCCCCGACCACGACGAGCCGGTCGCCGAGGGTCTCGACGGCGGTGTGGTGCCGTGCCGTGGGGAGGTCCGGGCCCGCCGTCCAGGTGTCGGTCGCGGGGTCGTAGAGGTCGACGTCCGCTACCGCGTTGCCGTCGGCATCGAGCCCGCCGACGGCCACGACCTGCCCCTCCCACACGGTGCCGGTCACCTCGGTGCGCGACGTCGGCAGGTCGGCGCCGCGGCGTTGCTCAGGCGGGGGAGTGGCCTCCTCCGACTCCGTCTCCTGCGGCCCCGTCTCCTGCGGCCCCGTCTCCTCCGACGTCTGGACCTCCTCGGACCCGAGGGGCTCCTCCGGGCCCGTCGGCTCGCGGTCGACCGCCTCCTCAGGCTCCGAGGCCTCTTCAGGCTCGGCCGTCTCGGTGGGTGGTGCCCCGTCGGTGGGCTCCTCGGTGTCGGCCGTACAGGCAACGGCGACGAGCACGATGGCGAGGAACGCGGCACCCTGCCTGCCGACCGCGGTCATGTCGTCCCTCCCGCTGTGTCCACGAGCGAACTGGCCACGGGGGTCCTACGCAACCCCGCGGCCACGTCGGGTCGGGACTCAAGCCGACGTGGTGGACAGCCGACGGGATGGTGAAGGGGACCATGCGACGACATCACGAGGAGCCGCGACCGCGGTGGGGCCTTCGGCTCCAGCAGGTGCCTGCATGGTTCAGCATCGCCGTGGTCGCCTCCCTGCTGGCTGGATCCTGGGCGCTCGTGCACGCGGCCGGTGGGTCGCACACCGCGCTGCCCCACCTCTTCTACCTCCCGATCGTCCTGGCCGCCCTGCCCTTCGGCATCCCCGGTGGACTGACGGCCGGTCTCCTCGCGACCGTGTTGTGCGGGCCGCTGATGCCGCTGGACGTCGCCTCCGGTGAGGCACAGGATGTCGCGAACTGGCTCACGCGGGGAATCTTCTTCGTGTCCGTCGGAGCCCTCTCGGGAGCGACGACCGGTGTCCTGCGCAGGAGCTTCGCGTCCGAGTTGAGCGCGCACCTCGACCTCGCCGAGGAGCGCTCCGCCGACGGGCCAGGGCCGCCGGAGGCCGCGGAGGACACGGACCCCGCGTGGGAGGCACGGATCCGGGAGACGATCGAGCAGGAGAGCTTCCGGACCGTGTTCCAGCCGATCTACCGGATCGGTGACGGCCGCCTGAGCGCGGTCGAGGCCCTCACGCGGTTCGATGACGCGCCGGTGCGGCCGCCGGACGCCTGGTTCGACGCCGCACAGCGCGTCGGGCTGGGACTCGACCTCGAGCTGGTCACGCTGGCCGCGGCGCTCCGTGGCAGCGCCGAGCTGGACGGCGACGTGACCATGTCGTTCAACGCCTCTCCGGACCTGCTCGTCGACCCACGGCTCGTCTCGCTGCTCGACGGCCACCCCGGTCGTGTCCTCATGGTGGAGGTCACCGAGCACGCGATCATCGAGGACTACCCGCGTGTCGAGGCTGCGCTGCGGGCCCTGCGCGACCGTGGCCTGCTCGTCGCGATCGATGACGCCGGCGCCGGGTTCGCCAGCCTGCGGCACATCGTCAGGCTCGAACCGGACATCATCAAGCTGGACCGTAGCCTGACCGAGAACATCCGACACGACCCGGTCCGGCGGCCGCTGGCGGAGGCCCTGCTGCGGTTCGCGGAGCAGACCGACACCGGCGTCATCGTCGAAGGGCTGGAGACCGCAGCCGACCTCGCCGCGTGGCGCGAGCTGGGGGCCTTCGCCGCGCAGGGCTTCGTCCTGGCCCGCCCTGGCGAACTGCCCTTCGCGCCGATCCACCGCCACCTCGCTGTCCCCGCGAGCAACCCGGACGTGCGCGGATCGAGCGCTCACCACCCGCGTCGACGCGGAGATGATCGCCCTGGTGTCACCGATCGTCGCGGGAGCGAGGACCCGTGGACGCAGCCAGGGTGAGCACCTGCGGGTGCAGGTCGGGGTTGGCCTGCTCGTGGAGCAACCGCACCTCCAGCCGGACGAAGCCGGGCGTCGGCAGCTCGAGCAGATCGGCGTCGGAGAGCAGCGAGAAGTACCGAGGCGGATCGAGCCAGTCGCGGTCCATGGGCCCCTCCCGGGTCTCGCCTCCCCAGAGCACGACGGTGAGGGGCGCCCCTGGGACGAGGACCCGGCGCACCTCCGTGAACACCTCACCGAGCCCGCTCCGTGGCGTGTGCACGAAGGAGTTGAAGGCCACCGCACCGTCGAAGGTCGCGGCGGCGAAGGGCAGCCGGTCGAACCCGCCGATGAACGCCTCCACACCTCGCGCCCGAGCCCGCCCGACCATGGCCGCGGAGAGGTCGACCCCGACCACCTCGAGGTCGTGGTTGCCGAGGTGCTGCGCCAGCTGCCCGGCCCCGCAACCGAGGTCCAGCACGCGAGGCCGCATCCCGCCCGCACGTGCCTGCATGGCGCACACCCGGGCGGCCAGCCCGTCGACGATGTCGAGGCGCCAGGGCTCGGGATCGCGACCGTCACGCCGTTCGGCGTCGCTGTCGTAGGCACGGCGCAGGTCGGCGGTGCTCGGTTCCATGGTCAGCACGCTACTGCGTCGCCTACCGTCCCGGCATGCGACGCGACTGGATGCTCGACGAGCTCGCCCACGCGGGCGATGACCACCTCGATCCGGAGGCGGTGGCGCGCTACGACCACAAGCAGGGCAGTGCCCCCGATGAGGCTGCGGAGATCGACGTCGAGGTACTCCGCGCGAACGGGGTCGGCGCCACCTCGACCGTGGTCGACCTCGGTGCGGGGACCGGACGGTTCGCGCTGGCTGTCGCGCCGTACGTCGGGCAGGTGATCGCGGTGGACGTCTCACCGGCGATGCTGGCGGTGCTCCGGGACCGGGTGGCTTCCGTGGGGGCGTGGAACGTGACCGGCGTCCAGGCGGGACTCATCTCCTACGAGCACACGGGTCCACCCGTCGACGCGGTGCACAGC
>CAYVJT010000198.1:5829-6927 GCA_964451855.1 uncultured Actinomycetota bacterium | reverse complement strand
CGTCGCTGACCGCCAGGTCGCCACGCTGACCGCTCGGAGCCCTGCCGCATGCGTCGTTACCTCGTCGTCTCCTTCGCCCTCATCGGTGCGGCGGCGGTGGCGGTCCTCCCGATCTCGGCGGTGGCGCAGGACCTCGACGGAGCGCGTGACCGGGTCGGCTCGCTGCAGGAGGACCTCGAGGAGGTCAGCGAGCGCTACGAGGAGGTCGTCGCGGCGACGGAGGAGCTGCGCGACGAGCTCGACGAGCTCGAGCGTGAGGAGCGACGGCTGATCGCGCGTGCGGAGGACATCGATGAGCGACTGGCCGCGCGAGCCCGCCAGGTCTACATGCACGGTGCGGCCAGCGAGCTGGAGGCGCTGCTCGCCGCCGAGGGACCCAACGTCGGCGTCGAACGGGCGAGCTTCTTCGCCGCGATCCAGGACCGTGAGGTGGCCGATCTCGAGGAGGCCATCGCGGTGC
Source organism: uncultured Actinomycetota bacterium (assembly GCA_964451855.1). Taxonomy (GTDB): domain Bacteria; phylum Actinomycetota; class Nitriliruptoria; order Nitriliruptorales; family Nitriliruptoraceae; genus CSSed11-175R1. The sequence continues at coordinate 6,467 of CAYVJT010000198.1, read as the reverse complement.
GCGCTCGTCTGGAGCAGACGCGTGAGCTCAAGATCGAGCGCGAACGCCAGCTCGAGGCCTACACCGAGGAGCTCGCGCAGCTCCGCGACCGGGTGGAGGGCGACCTCGAGGTGGCGGAGCAGCGGGTCTCCGCGCTGGAGGCACTGGCGGCGAGGCAGCGCACCATCAACCAGGGCGGTCAGCAGGGACGCTACGCGTGTCCGCTCGATCCCTGGCTGACCCACTTCGTCGACTCGTGGGGTGCCCCTCGCTCGGGCGGGCGGTCCCACAAGGGCACGGACATCATGGGGCCGATGGGCGCTCCCGTGTACGCCTTCACCGACGGGGTGATCTCCCGCCACTCGAACAGCCGGCTCGGCGGGATCAGCCTCTACCTGCGCGGCGACGACGGTCAGGTCTACTTCTACACGCACCTGCAGGGCTACGCGGCGGCGGGTGCCGTCGGCAACCGGGTGCGGGCCGGCGAGCACATCGCCTACAACGGCAACACCGGCAACGCCCGCGGCGGACCGCCGCACATCCACTTCGAACGCCACCCCGGCGGTGGGTCGGCGGTCAACCCCTACCCCTGGCTGGCACGCGCCTGCTTCTGAGGCTGCCACCACGCTCCGCGCGCCGGGTTCCTGGCGCCGGCTTCC
>CAYVJT010000198.1:0-5729 GCA_964451855.1 uncultured Actinomycetota bacterium | reverse complement strand
GCGCCGGGTTCCTGGCGCCGGCTTCCTGGCGTCGGGAGGCGCGCGCCGGTGGGTTACGCTCGCTGGCTCGTGCCTCGTCCGTCCCCGGAGCCTGTCGTGAGGATCGCCCTTCCTGCTGCCATCATGGCTGGTGCGCTGATCGCGGTGCAGTCGGCGATCATCGGTGCGTTCGGTGAGCGTGTCAGCCCCTTCGTGGCCTCGACCTGGGTGCACCTCGGCGGGCTGGTGTTCGGCGTGATCGGCGTGCTCGTGGCACCCCGGCTCGGCTTCGAGTGGGGCGCGGTCCGCGCGGCCCCGTGGGGCCTGCTCGCCGGCGTCGTCGGGGTGCTGCTCGTCACCGGGATCGCCGTGGCGGTCAGCGGTCTGGGACTGGCGTCGACGCTGGCGGTCGTGACGGGGGTGCAGCTGCTGTTCGGGTTCGTGATCGAGAGCGCGGGCGTCCTCGAACGGACCGTGGCGCTCGACCCCGTGCGGGTCGGAGGCGCGGTCCTGATCGTGGCCGGGGTCTACATCGTCGTCAGCCGAGGACCCGGGGCCTCCTGAGCAGCGGTCTTCCCCACCGGGGTCGTCGCGACGGCTACCGTGCTCGGCCAACCGTGCGAGGAGCCACCGTGGGCCGACACGTCCTGGTCTGGGACGCCCCCAACGTCGACATGACTCTGGCCAACATCATCGACGGCAAGCCCACCGCCAAGGAACGGCCGGACATGGCGACGCTCGGCAGGTGGCTGATCGATCACGCCGGAGCGGGTGACGACGTGGAAGCGTGCGTGTTCGTCAACGTCGCTCCGCACGTCGCCGGACCGCTGCGCGGCTGGGTGCTGTGGCTGCTGGAGCAGGGGTTCCGTGTCTTCGCCAAGCCGAAGGACGGCGACAGCGATGTCGACGACGACATGGTCGACCACGTGTGGCGGCGGTACGACGAGGGTGATCTCGAGGCGGTCTACGTCGGCTCCAACGACGCCAAGGCCTTCCTCGCGCCCATCGGTGACCTGCTGGACCGTGGGGTGGCGGTCACGGTGATGGGCTTCGCGGAGTACGCCGGCGGGTTGTCGACGCTCGACGGGCTGCGCTTCATCGACCTCGAGTCGATCGAGGGGCTGTTCGCCGAACCGTTGCCTCGGATCACCCTCGAGGCGCTGCCGGCCGACGGTCGCTGGTTCGAGCCGACCGGCAAGCTCGGCGTCGGATCGTTGCCGCGGGACATCGAGACGTGAGCACGGACCGGCCGGATCGACACGAGGGCCACCACCCCGACATCCGCTCCGAGGTGGCGCCGCTCGAGACGGTGCTGCTGCACCGGCCGGGGGAGGAGCTCACCCGGATCACCCCGTCGAACAAGGACGAGCTGCTCTTCGACGAGCTGCTCTGGCTCGAGCACGCCCAGCGCGAGCACGACGCCTTCGCCGACGTGCTCCGCGCTGCCGGTGTCGAGGTGCTCTACATCGAGGAACTGCTCGCCGAGGTCGCCGAGGATCCTGACCAGGCGCGCGAGCTGGTCGCCCGCCACGTCACCGAGACCACCTGCGGCCCCCAGGCCGTCGAGCGGGTCCGCGACCTGATCCTCGGTGGCACCTCGCGCGAGCTGGTCGACCACCTCGTGGCGGGGGTGACCCTGGAGGAGGTCGGCCCGCTCGACGGGCTCGTCGCCGCGGCCAGCGCGCCGACCGACCTGGTCCTGCACCCGCTGCCCAACCTGGTCTTCGCCCGCGACTCGTCGGCGTGGGTCGGTGAGGGGGTGGTGCTCTCCCCGATGCACCGGCCGGTACGGCGGCGCGAGACCGACCTGCTCCGCACCGTCTACCGCAACCACCCGCGGTTCGCCGCTGCGCCGATCTGGTTCGGCGGCTCGGACGTCGAGCACTACCCGGCCACCTTCGAGGGCGGCGACCTGCTGGTGGTCGGCGAACGGGGCGTTGCGATCGGTCTGTCCGAGCGGACCACCCCCTCCGGCGTGGAGACGCTGGCCCGCCGGCTGTTCCGGGCCGAGGTGGTCGACCGCATCCTCGCGGTCGATCTGCCCAAGGTCCGGTCGGCGATGCACCTCGACACGATCGTCACCCAGGTGGATGTGGACGCCTTCATCACCTACCCGCAGATGACCGGCTCGCTGGCCTGTTACGAGGTGGTGCCCGACGCCGACGGCGGCGTCCACGTGACCGAGGCCGACGGGCTCATGTCCGGGCTCGCCTGGGCGGCCGGGATCGATCATGCCCGCGCGATCGAGCCCGTCCTCGGCTCGATTCGCGCCGAGCGTGAGCAGTGGAACGATGCCAACAACACCCTGGCGATCGCGCCCGGCGCGGTGATCACCTACGAGCGCAACGTCGCGACCAACGAGATCCTCGAGTCCGCGGGGGTCAAGGTCTACACGATCCCGTCCTACGAGCTGCCTCGCGGTCGCGGTGGGCCGCGGTGCATGTCCTGCCCGATCCGGCGGAGCCGGAGGTGACGTCGGTTGCGGAGCTGTCCGGGGTCGGGGTGCGCCGGGCCGGCAACGAGATCCTCGACGAGGTGTCGCTGCGGCTCGGGTACCGCGACCACCTCGCCGTCCTCGGGCCCAACGGTGCGGGCAAGACCACGCTGCTGCGGGTGCTGTCCACGTACCTGTTCCCGACACGCGGCGAGGCGACGGTGCTGGGCACCACCTTCGGGCGCGGCGACCTGCGGGAGCTGCGCCATCGCATCGGGTTCGTGTCGGTCGGCCTGGACCCGTTGACCCACGAGCGTGCTGCCGCGCTGCCGCTCGTCGCGGTCTCGCGTCGCGGTGGGCTGTGGCCGCCGCCGGGCATCCTCGATGACCCCGAGCTGCGTGTGGCCGCCGAGGGTGCACTGGAACGGGTCGGGGCGGCCCACCTCGGCGAGCGCCGCGTCGACACGCTGTCGCAGGGCGAGCGCCAGCGGGTGCGGATCGCTCGGGCGCTGGCGACCGACCCGGAGCTGCTCCTGCTCGACGAGCCCTTCGCCGGCCTCGACCTCGGTGGCCGTGAGGCCCTGCTGGTCGACGTCGAGCGGCTGCTGGCCGACCCCCACGGTCCCACGGTGGTGCTGGTCACCCACCACCTCGAGGAACTGCCGACGGCCGTGCGCTCCGCGCTGCTGCTCCGCGGAGGGCGCTGCCTCGCCGCGGGGGCCATCGATGACGTGCTCACCGACGGTGCGGTCAGCGCCGCCTACGGCATCGACGTCGAGGTACGACGACGCGCCGGACGGTGGAGCGCGACCGCGCGCCCGTGACGTCGACGCCCGGCGGGCGGTCCGGGGGTCCGTGAGGGGCGGGGTGGTCGCAGCACGCTCGTCGGGGTGTGCGCTACCCGTCGTCCCCTTGCGAGGTGAGGGGTACCTGAGTTAGGCTCACCTCACCTTCGTTCGAGCTGCAGCGCCCGAGCTCCCCGTCAAGGTCCTGGTCCATGCTCATCTGCCACTGCGCCGTCGTCAGCGACCGCGCGATCCGTGCTGCCATCGTCGATGGTGCGAGCGACGTCGCCGAGGTCGGGCAGCGCTGCGGAGCGGCGAGGGCCTGCGGGGGCTGCGTCCCCGGGATCGAGTCCCTGCTCGCCGAGGCGGCCATCGCGATCCGTGAGCCGGCGTCGGTCGGCGCTCGGCAGGCCGCGCGGCGCCACGCGTACGTCTGCGGCGACCACGAGCGCCGGGAGGCCGCCGCGGCCGTCGCCTGACCCGCATCGCTCGGCGCCCGCCGTCATGTGGACGTGGACGTCCGCGGTGCGGTTGCCTAACTTCGTGGCGTGACCGACCTGACGTCGTGACCGACCCGAGGCGGTGACGGCGACCCCGACACGAAAGGGCACCCGTGGGACGTGGTGACGAGCGGATCATCGAACTGCTCAACGACATGCTCACCTACGAGCTGACGCTGATCAACCAGTACTGGCTCAACTACCGGATGCTCGACAACTGGGGGCTGCCGGGACTGGCGGCCCGCTTCAAGGCGATCGCCCTCGAGGAGATGGAGGACGCGGACAGCTACGTGGACCGCATCCTCTACCTGGAGGGGCACCCCAACCTCCAGCGCCTCGGCACGGTCCAGGTCGGTGAGGACCCCCTCGAGCAGATCCGGCTCGCCATGGAGGCCGAGGCCACGGCGGTCGAGCGGCTCAACGCCGGCGTCGCGCTCTGCCAGGAGGTCGGCGACCACGGCACGCGTGAGCTGCTCGCCGAGGCGGTGGTCGAGGAGGAGGGCCACCTCGACTACTTCGAGACGCAGCTCGAGGCCGCCGAGCGGGTCGGGACGCAGAACTGGCTCGCACAGTTCACCGAGGGCAACACCACGGACTGATCAGGGCCGATCAGGACCGATCAGCGTGACGCACGAGGTGCCACCGTCGTCCGCGTCGTCGCACATCGCGCTCCCCGGCTGCGGGGGATCCTGGCTGGGTCGGTCGGCTGTCCCGGCCTCTGGTGCGACCGGACAGGAGGGGTAGTCTGCCGGGTCGAGGGAGGGTCTGGATGACCGCACCCGACCACGCAACCCCGTCCTTGGGAGGGCCACCATGCCGGAAGCCGTGATCGTCGCCACCGCCCGTACGCCGATCGGTCGGGCCTTCAAGGGGTCGATGACCGAGGTGCGGCCCGACGACCTGACCGCCACGATCATCGAGGCGGCGATGGCCAAGGTGCCGGCGCTGTCCCCCGATGACATCGACGACCTCCACCTCGGCTGTGGGTTGCCGGGTGGCGAGCAGGGCTTCAACATGGCTCGGGTCGTCAGCACCCTGCTGGGGTGGGAGCAGGTCCCCGGCACGACGTTGACGAGGTACTGCGCCTCGAGCCTGCAGACCACGAGGATGGCCTTCCACGCGATCAAGGCGGGCGAGGGCGACGTGTTCGTCTCGGCGGGCGTCGAGATGGTGTCGCGCTACGTCAAGGGCAACTCCGACAGCCACGAGGACACCCAGAACCCGCGGTTCGCTGAGGCGCAGGAGCGCACCAAGACGGCCGCCGAGGAGGGCGCGGACGGCTGGAGCGAGCCCGACGGGCTCCCCGATATCTACATCCCCATGGGCCAGACCGCCGAGAACCTCGCGCTGCTCAAGGGTGTCTCCCGCGAGCGGATGGACGACTTCGGCTACGAGTCGCAGATGCGGTACGCGAAGGCCGACGCGGACGGCTTCTGGGCCAACGAGATCACCCCGATCGAGCTGCCGGACGGGTCGACGATGGACAAGGACGACTCGCCGCGGGCCAACACCGACCGCGACAAGATGCGTGAACTGCAGCCGGTGTTCCGCCCCGACGGACGCATCACCGCCGGCAACGCCTGCCCCCTCAACGACGGGGCGGCAGCCGTGATCATCATGAGCGACACCAAGGCCGCAGAGCTCGGGCTCGAGCCGGTCGCGCGGATCGTGTCGACGGGGGTCTCGGCGCTGAACCCGGAGATCATGGGCTACGGCCCGGTCGAGTCCTCCAAGCAGGCGCTGTCCCGGGCGGGTATGACGATCGACGACATGGACGTCATCGAGATCAACGAGGCCTTCGCCGCGCAGGTGATCCCCTCCGCCGACGACCTCGGTATCGACTACGACAAGCTCAACCCGCACGGTGGGGCGATCGCCGTCGGGCACCCCTTCGGGATGACCGGTGCACGCATCACCGGCACGCTGCTCAACGGCCTGCAGCACCGCGACGGCACCTTCGGGCTGGAGACGATGTGCGTCGGCGGTGGCCAGGGCATGGCGATGGTCGTCGAGCGGTTGCGCTGAACCCGG
>CAYVJT010000197.1:0-7079 GCA_964451855.1 uncultured Actinomycetota bacterium | reverse complement strand
CCACGGGGCCTCCGGCGCCGCTCATGTTCAGCCGATCAGCCCGGCGACCGCGACCACGACGAACAGCGCGGCGAGGTAGGCGTTGGAGAGGTGGAAGGTCCGCCAGGCGGCCTTCGGTACGGGGTTGCGGACCATCGCTCCCGCTGCCGAGAGCAGCAGGCCGCCGAGCAAGGCCGCGGGGATCAGGTAGGCGATCCCGCCGACGCCCGTCAGCGGGAGGGTCAGCGACACCAGCACGGTCGCCAGCGCGTAGCCCGCGCCGTGACGGGCCGCGATCCTGGGGCCGCGGACCACCGGCAACATCGGGACCGATGCCCGGGCGTAGTCCTGCCCGGTCCCGATCGCCAGCGCCCAGAAGTGGATCGGCGTCCACATCACCACGACCGTGAACAGCACCACCGCAGCGGGCTCGATCTGTCCCGTCACCGCCGTCCACCCGATCACCGGCGGTGCGGCGCCTGCCGCGCCACCGATCACGATGTTCTGCACGCTGCGCCGCTTCAGCATCAGCGTGTAGATCACGACGTACCACAGCCACGCGCCGACGGTCAGCGCAGCGGGCAGCCAGCCGGCACCGACCAGGACGGTCAGGCTGCCCACGACGAGCAGGGTCGTGGCGAACACCAACCCCGTCGCGGGGGTCAGTCTTCCCGCCGGGATCGGCCGATCCGCCGTGCGCTCCATCGCCGCGTCGATATCGCGGTCGATCACCATGTTCGTGGCGTGGGCGGAGCCCGATACCAACGCGCCCCCCACCACGGTGGCGGCGATCAACCCAGCTCCGGGCCAGCCCCCGGCGGCCATCACCATGGCGGGCACCGTGGTGATCAACAGCAGTTCGATGATGCGCGGCTTGGTCAGGCTGACGAGGTCCGCGAGCGTGTCCTGCCACGCCCGTGCGGGCGCGGCGGACCACGTCGAGGTGGTCGCCATGGTCAACCCACCGGCCAGGACATCGACAGGTTGAAGTGGGCGACGACGTAGAGGATGACGAACCACGCGAGGAAGCCGAGCACCATCACGTAGGTGCCGGGAGCTTCGAAGCGGCGCCACCGCGGCTTGGTCCCTGTGACGTGCTCGTGCTCCTCGTCCGTCGCCACGTCGGTACCTGTCGGCGCCCGCTCCGCGGCAGCGGCCGGGATCCCTTCCCCGGCAGCGGCGCGCATCCTCGCCCTCGGCCCGAAGGCGATGCGCAGCCCCTCGTCCGGGGTCTCGCTGCGCTCACCCTTGATCAGGGTCATCGCGATCACGTAGACGAACATGATGCCACCGACGACGGCGATCAGCGCGCCGATCGTCACGGCCAGCATCACCAGGGGTGTGGCACCGGTGGCGAACATGTCGACACCCACCGGCGCCGCCTCGTAGCCGAGGTCGGACACCCGACGCGGGACCCCCATCTGACCGGCGAGGAGCATGCTGAGGACCAGTACCAGCACGCCGCCGCCGAAGACGTAGGGCTGGAGGCGGGCCATCTTCGGCGCGACCAGCCGCTTCTCGGTGAGCAGCGGGATCAGGTAGTAGGAGAAGCCCATGAACGCCAGCGTGGTCCCCGCGACGACGGTCGCGTGGAAGTGCCCCACCACGAACAGCGTGTTGTGGATCAGCATGTTGAGTTGCATCGTGCCCATCAACACACCGCTCACACCGGCGATGAACCCGAAGATCACGATCGACAGCACCAGCGCCGAGAACCCCGGTTCTCGCCACGGGCCCTTCTTCAGCCACCCGAACAGGCCCCGGGTGAACCCTCGCTCGCGTTGCGCCTGCTCGATCGATGCGGGGAGCGAGAACGCGTGGATCAGGCTCGCGAGGACCGCGAGGTAGAGCATGTAGCTGGTGTTCATGATCCGGTGGCTGGTCCCGAGCCCGGGATCGACCAGCAGGTGGTGCGTCGCCCCGAGATGGATGAACGCGATGTAGAGCAGGAACGCCACACGGGACAGGCCCTCGTTGACCGGCCGTCCCCCGACCGTGAACGCGATCAACGCGTACCAGAGCGCCACCATGATGGCGAGGTTGACCTGCTGCGCGCCGTGCCCGATCCCCCAGAAGAAGATGCGGTAGGTCGCCGGGTCGACCGTCTCGAGCACCCCGATCGAGTTGAGGAACAGCATCCCGTACGCGACCGCACCGGTCGCCAGCGAGTAGATCGCGATGATGGCGCCGGCGGCCAGCCCGTAGACCACCAGCGGCAGCGACCCTTCGTAGACCTTCTCGCGCTTGGCGGCGACGATGTTGGAGAAGAAGTGCACACAGGCCAGCAGGACCCCGACGGCGAACAGCAGCACCCCGGCGTAGTACAGCGGATGCGCCTCCATCGGCGGGTAGGCGGTGAACATCACCGTCGCTTCGCCCGCGAGCATCGCCCACTGGGCCAACAGCACGCCCACGACCATCATCGTCAGGTTCGCCCACGCCAGGCGCGGCGCGACCATGCGCGCGTTGAGCAGCATGGTCGAGCCCCAGTACAGGGCGGCGACCTCGAAGAACAGCAGCCAGAACAGCAGCATCGTCGCGCCGTGGCTCGCCAGGAGCCGGTACCACCAGTCGTCGCTGATCGGCAGCCCCTGCCGCTGCAGGGCGATCAGGATGGCCTGGAACCCGCCGAAGGCCAACAGCGCGAACGCCGCGATGACGTTGGCCAGCGCCAGACGCTGACCGTTGCGGTCGATGAGGAACCCGGTGACGTTGCACGTCCGGGATGGGGCAGGTGGGGCGGATACAGCCACGGTGTTCAGCCTCCGGTGGTCAGTCGACGACGATCAGTCCGGTCATGACGTGGTGCCCGAGCCCGCAGAACTCGTTGCAGACGATCGGGAACTCCCCGACCTCGTCCGGGGTGATCCGGATCACGTACAGGTAGCCGGGCAGCACCTGGAAGTTCAGGTTCGTTGGCTGGAGCGAGAGCCCGTGCTGGACGTCGGTCGACGACACCAGCAGGCGGTACTCCTCGTCCTTCTGCAGCTGGAGCACGGGGCGGAAGGCGAACTGGTTCGCGTGGAGGTAGACGTCGCTGCCGGGGGGCGGTTCGACGACCGCTGCCCCGTCCCGCTCGTCGATCTGGTACTCCTCGACGAACGCGTCGACCTCCTGCTGGAACACGAAGGGGTCGATCCGGTACGACTCGATCGGCGTCTGCTGGTCACCGATCGCCAGCCACACGTACATCCCGCTGAACAGGACCAGGCACCACACGAACGCGATGGTCAACCACCGCCGCTCGTCGGGTCCCAGCCGCTCCCACCAACGTTCCTTCGGCGGGAGCAGGGTCGAGAGCTCCCCCCGCCCTCCGTGCTCGGCTCCGTGCTCGGCTCCGTGTTCCGAGCCGGAGCGGTCCTGATCGTCAGCCATGTCGTCCTCCGTCGATCGTCAGCCCCGTCACTAGCCACCCCACGTGGGCAGTTCGGCCAGCTCCCAGAGACCCCATCCCAGGTACATCAGGCCCGGCACGACGATGCTGATGGCGATCAACAACCACAGGTTGTCCAGCATGCGCTGCTGCCAGGGCGTCTGTTCTTGCTCGCTCACGGGCTGTTCATCGCTCACAGGGTCGCCTCCTCTTCGATGCGTTCGTGGCCACCTCGACGCTCCTTGCCGATCCCTGCCACAGCCCTGGAGCCGGGGCCGCGTGCCGATGGATGCGCGAGCCCCAGTGCCGCGGCGACGGCCACCGCCGTCCACAGCCAGCTCGCGATGGTCAGGTGCCCGATCGCGCTCCACACGGCCGCTCGGGTGAGCACGTTGGAGATCCCGAGCCCCACCTGGACCAGGACGAGGACGACCGCGATCGAGGGCACGAGCGTCACCCACCTCGGCATCCCCGGGTTCGCGCGCCAACGTCGGTGCGCCGCCACGGCCAGCCAGACGACGGCCCCCGCGACGAGGTAGCCCGCGAAACGGTGGGTCACGTGCAGCACCTCGCGGATGTGACCGGTCCAGGACTGGTCCGCCAGCCAGATCGGCAGTGCGTTGAAGACGTAGGCCGCGCCGCGCCCGGTCGCCTGGCTCCCCAGCCCGCCCTGGACGAGCACGGCGACGGCGACGATCGCCGACCAGCGTCCCACCTGGCGTTGGACGGGGAGGGTCACGGTGTCGTCCGACGGGCGGCGGGCGAGCGCGGCGATCGCGATCAGGCTCCCGACGATGATCCATGACATCACCAGGTGTGAGGTGACCAACCCCGCCCGGAGGTGGAGCAGGACCACCGCGGCGCCGAGGCCGGCCTGCACCAGCACCAGGCCACAGGCCAGCGCGCCGATCCGCCACAGCCGCGGCTCGTCCCGGTGCCGGACGAGGGCCAGGACGGTCAACCACAGGATCATCAGCCCGACGACGCCGGCCCACAGGCGATGGCTGTGCTCCAGCCACATGTTCAGGTCCGCCGGCGGGATCCACTGCCCGTAGCAGGCGGGCCAGTCGGGGCAGGCCAGTCCGGAGTCGGTAGCACGCACCGCGCCACCCATGGCGATCAGCACCAGGGTGGCGCCTACGCTGGCGATCGCCAGACGCCGGACCCCACGGCGGGGGTCGGCGCCCGACCGTGTGGTTGCTTCGGGCATGTCTCCCTCTCCGGGTCCGGTTCTATCATCGACGGCGGCGTCCTGCCAGGAGTACCTCTCAGCGAGTCCTCAGTGAGTCTCCCACTCAACGTTACGTAGTAGACTACAGATTCTCGGTGGAGGCAAGCACAAGGAGCACCGCCAATGCGCCACCTCGCGATCGCAGCAGCTGCAGCCACGCTGCTCCTGACCACCGGGTGCGTGGCCGACCCGATCGAGGGGGCGGTCCCAGATGGCGCCGACCTCCTGGTGGTCGCCGAGGACATCTACTTCGAGCCCGACCGCATCGAGGTGCCCGCGGGAGAGACCCTCTCCGTGCACCTGACCAACGAGGGCGGCATCGTGCACGACCTGGTACTCGACGATGGCTGGGAGTCCGGCGACGTCCAGCCGGGCCAATCGATCACCGTGGAGCTGGGACCGTTCACCGGGTCGACGGTGGCGTGGTGCTCGATCCCGGGCCACCGTGACGCGGGGATGGAGCTCGAGATCGTCGTGACCGACGGCTGACCGCCTGCGCTCCGCGGGGCGTGCTACGCGGCGGTGCCCGGTCCGCGGCGCGGGCGCACCACGTCGTCGGGGATCTGGTAGCTGCCGTCCTCGAGCGCGGCATCGATCTCGACGAGGTCGGCCAGGGTCGTCTCGCCGAGCGAGTCGAGCATCGCCTGCTGCGCACGAGCCCAGGGCACGTGGACCGCGCACATGTCGTCCCAGCGACAAGGGCCACCGCGCAGCACGCAGACCGTGGACACCATCTCGCCATCGACCGCTTGGACGACCGCGAGCAGGTCGATCTCGTCGGGAGGACGCGCCAAGGTGTAGCCACCACCCCGCCCAGCGACCGAAGCGACCAGCCCCGCCCGCACGAGCTCGGCCAGGATCTGGGGCACGTAGCTCGTCGGGATCTCCATCACGTCGGCGATGGCGCGCGCCTTGCGCCGTTGGCCATCCCCGGCATGACGTGCCAGATCAACGGCGGCACGGATCGCGTAGTCGGCCCGTCGGCCAAGCTCGAGCTGCATGACGTTCAGTGTAGCGGTAAGGGTTGCGTTCCGGGTGCATCCCTCAGCCAGGGGATGGTGGCCGACCGGGGCGCCTCCGTAGCGTGCGTCCATCGACCGGAGGGCGCCCATGTCCGTACAGACCCCGCAGCTGTTCGCCCGGGACGAGGGCGACCACTGGAACCTGCTCAACTCGCGCGCCACCGTGAAGGTCGCGGGCGCAGCCACCGGCGGGGTGATGACGGTGATCGAGACCCTCGCACCCCGCGGGTTCGGCCCGCCGCTGCACCGGCACGACGTCGAGGACGAGCTGTTCCACGTGACCGAAGGTGCCCTGTGGGTCTCCTGCGATGGCCAGGAGCAGACCCTCGGTCCGGGTGGGACCGTCTGGTTGCCGAAGGGCCTCCCCCACCAGTTCCAGGCGGTCGGTGCCGGGCCGACGCGGTTCCTCCAGATCAGCACGCCGGCGCAGTTCGAGGACATGCTCGCAGCCCTCGGGAGCCGGCTGGACGACGCCGAGCTGCCGGAACCGACCGAGTTCGACCCGGGCAAGGTCGCCGAGGTCTGTGCGCGCTTCCAGGTCGAGATCCTGGGCCCGCCACCGGCCCCGCTCGACTGACCATGCCGGGTTGGACACGCACCACCGCCACGGGGCGGTAGCGTCGGCCGCGCCGGGCACGCAACCCGATCTTCCGCGCCGGGCACGCAACCCGATCCTGCGTCACCCGCATGACGAGGGGCTGTGCATGGACGCCACCACCTACAACTACGCCACCTTCGACGGCTACGTGGAGACCGGTGCGGATGACCGCGAGTTCGGCGCCTGGCCGGACCTGCTGCACGCAGGGAGTGCGGCCCCGGAGATCGCGGGAACGCTGCTCGACGACGGCGAGACGCTCGCCCTGTCGTCGATCTGGAAGCGGCGCACGGTCGTGGTCGAGTTCGGGTCCTTCACCTGACCGTACTGCTCAGCAGAGGGTCCTCTGCTCGACGCTGTCGCTGACCGCCATCCCGACGTGGCCTTCTCCTTCGTGTACACGCGCGAGGCCCATCCGGGGGAACACGTCAGCCACCACACCTCCTTCGAGGTGAAGCGCGCCAACGCCGAACGTCTGCGTGACGAGGTCGGCATCCGCCGTCCGATCCTCCTCGACGACCTCAGCGGCACGGCCCATCGGGCGTACGGGCTCCTGCCGAACATGACCTGGGTGATCGGTCGGGGCGGCCGGATCCTCTACCGCGCGGACTGGACCTCCGCGGCCAACGTCGAGGCGTTCCTCGAACGCTACGAAGCGGGCCGCGGGCGGCGCCCACCCTCGGGCGGGGTCTCGCCCTACTACACCGAGCAGATCGAGTTCCGCGACGTCGATCGCGAGGCGTTCTACGACCACCTCCGCCGGAACGGACCTCGCAGCTACGACGAGTTCAAGCGCGCCGAGCGGATCTGGGCCGACCGCGCCGCAGATGAGCGCGACGCCTAGCCCCGCTGGTTCACGGGTTGGTCGTGCCAGGGCGT
>CAYVJT010000196.1:0-7167 GCA_964451855.1 uncultured Actinomycetota bacterium | reverse complement strand
CGGGTCGAGCGCTGGTGTGAGGACGTGGTCGGGGTCAGGCGGTGGCGTCGGGACCGGCGACCTCCAACGCGGCGTGGGCCGCGGCCAGCCGTGCCACCTTCAGGCGGCTCGCCGAGCAGGAGACGTGGTTGAACCCGTAGCCGTGCGCGAGGTGGATCGTGTCGGGGTCACCACCGTGCTCGCCGCAGATGCCCGTGACCAGGTCCGGCTTGACCTCGCGGCCCTCCTCGACCGCGATCTCGACGAGCCGTCCGACCCCGTCCGGGTCCAGCGTCCGGAAGGGGTCGACCGGCAGCAGCTTGAGCTCCAGGCCCTTCGGGATGTAGGTCGCCTCGACGTCGTCGCGGGACAACCCGAAGGTCAGCTGCGTCAGGTCGTTCGTCCCGAACGAGAACGCGTCGACCTGGGGGGCCAACACCGACGCGCGCAGCGCGGCGCGCGGCGTCTCGATCATCGTCGCGGTGGTGTAGTCCACGTCCACCCCGGCCTCGTCGAGGACACCACGTGCCACGTCGTGGATCAGCGCGATGCCCCAGGCGAGCTCCTGCGACGTGCCGATCAGCGGCAGCATGATCTCGGGCTTGGGGTCACCACCCGCCTTCCGACGGGCCACGGCCGCGCCGAGGACGGCCCGGACCTGTGCCCGGTAGACCTCGGGACGGAGCACGCCCAGGCGGATGCCGCGCACGCCCAGCATCGGGTCGTGTTCCTGCAGCAGCTCGGCGGCGTTCAGCAGCTCCTGCTCCTCGTCGGTCAGGCCGTCGGTGGCCTGTTTGATGTGCAGTTCCTCGACGTCGGGGAGGAACTCGTGCAGCGGCGGGTCGAGCAGGCGGATCACGACGCGCTTGCCGTCCATCACCTCGAACAGCTGCTCGAAGTCCTCGAGCTGCGCGGCTTCCAGCGCCACCAGCGCCTCTCGCTCCTCCTCGTCGGAGCGCGACAGGATCACCTGCTGGATCAGCGGCAGCCGGTCGCCGAGGAACTGGTGCTCGGTGCGGCACAGGCCGATGCCTTCCGCACCGGCCTCCAACGCGCGGCGCGCGTCCTCCGCGGTGTCCGCGTTGGCGTACACGTGCAGGGTGCGACGCGCGTCGGCCCACGCCAGGATGCGATCCAGGCGGGGGTCGTCACCGGGTACCTCGAGGTCGACCTCACCGACCGCGACCTGGCCGGTCGTGCCGTCGATCGAGATGATGTCGTCCGCGTGGAGCACCGTGCCGTTGACGGTGACGGTGCCGGCCTTCGCGTCGATGCGCAGCTCGTTGGCGCCGCAGACCGCCGGCTTGCCGAGCCCGCGTGCGACGACCGCCGCGTGGCTGACGAGCCCGCCGCGGGCGGTCAGCAGCCCGACGGATGCCACCATGCCCTCGAGGTCCTCGGGGGAGGTCTCGGGCCGTACCAGGATCACGTCCTCGCCGGCCAGGCCCCGGTCACGCGACTCGACCGACGACAGGCAGATCTTGCCCGTCGCGGCGCCCGGTGATGCGGCGAGCCCGGTGGTCAACGGCTCGGGCGCGTCCGGGCCGAAGCGCGGGTGCAGCAGCTGCTCGAGCTGCCGTGGCCGCACGCGGGTGACCGCCTCGGCTTCGTCGATCAGCCCCTCGTCGACCATGTCGACGGCCATCGCCAGCGCTGCGGCGGCGGACCGCTTCCCGACCCTGGTCTGCAGCATCCACAGGGTGTCCGACTCGATCGTGAACTCGATGTCGCACATGTCGCGGTAGTGCTGCTCGAGGGTCTCGAGGTGCTCGAGCAACTCAGCGTGGGCGTCGGGGAACTCGGTCGCGAGCCCGTCGAGGTGCTCGGGGTCACGCGTGCCCGCGACGACGTCCTCGCCCTGCGCGCCCTGGAGGAAGTCGCCGTAGGGCACGTTCTCGCCCGTCGCGGGGTCACGCGTGAACGCGACCCCGGTGGCGGAACGCTCACCGAGGTTGCCGAACACCATCATCTGCATGGTCACGGCCGTCCCGAGGTCGTCGGGGATGTCCTCCATGCGGCGGTAGGCCTTGGCCCGGTCACCGTCCCAGGAGCGGAACACCGCCTCGATCGCCAGCCGCAGCTGGTCCCGCGGGTCCTCGGGGAGCTCCGCGCCGGCATCGGCGATGACCTGGCGGTAGGCGTCGGTGAGCTCGGCGAGCTGGTCTGCGCTGAGGCCCCGCTCGTCCTGGACGCCGGCATCCTCGATCGCCTGCTCCAGCCGCTCGTTGAAACGTTCCTCCGACACGCCGAGGACCACGCGGCCGAACATCTCGAGGAAGCGGCGGGTGGCGTCCCACGCGAAGACGTCGCCACCCATCGCCTCCAGGCCGGGCGCGGTCTGCGGGGTCGCTCCGAGGTTGAGGACGGTGTCCATCATCCCCGGCATGGAGAACGCCGCCCCGGAGCGCACCGACAGCAGCAGGGGAGCATCCGGATCGCCCAGACGACGACCGGTCTGCTCCTCGAGCTCGCGCAGCGCCTCCTCGACCTGATCGAAGAGCCCCGCAGGCGCGGCTCCCTCGGCGCGGTAGCGCCGGCACGCCTCGGTGGTGACGATGAACCCGGGCGGGACCGGGAGCCCGATGCGGGTCATCTCACAGAGGTTGGCGCCCTTGCCACCGAGCAGGCCGCGTTGGCTGGCATCACCCGCGGCGAAGGGCAGCGTCCAGGCATCGTCTTGGGCGGAGCTGGCCGGTGACGGCACGGTGGGAGAGGTGTCGGTGGTCGCGGTCACGGTAGGTTCCTTCGAGGTCCGGTCCGAGCTGCATCGAGGTTGCCGCGCTCGTTGCGCGTCATCGTCTCATGGCACCGTAACGGGGAGGTTCCAGGAAGGGGCGCACGGCCCTGCCACGAGGGGACCTTGTGCGCCCGTGGCAGGGCCCTCCCGACCATGGCGCAGCGCGGGCGTGCGGGCGGAGGTGCCGACCTCCAGGTCCCTCCCACGCTCGTGTGAGCCCGGGTGCCACGGGAGGGGTGCCACGGCCGGGGTGGCACGGCAGGAGGTCCGGCTGCGGTCAGGCTGGGGCGGGGAAGCGTTCCTCGATCAGGTCGAGCAGGGCATCCCACCGCGCGAGGTCCTCACGGCGAGCATGTTCCCGGGACCAGCTGACGAACGCGCTCTTGCCCGACGAGGTCAGGTCGACGTGGGCGATGCCGTCGACGGTCCGCTCACCGTTGCTGACCCGTCGACCCCGGTCGTGGACGAAGCGACGCAGCAGGCGGAGGTCGAACAGCGTCTCCGCCTCGATCCCCCGGGGGTGGCCGTCGTAGACGTCGGCGTAGGTGACCACCTCACGGCTGCGGTCGAAGGAGAACCTCGACGTCAGGGTGTCCCGTGCGCGGCGGCCCTGCTCGTCGTGGTCGAGGAGGACCACGACGGCCAGGTCCACCTCGGCACGGAGCACGACCGCCGACATCGCCGCCCCCATCGCCCCGCCCGCGGGCCGGATCTCGATGTCGCGGAGCACCTCCTCACGTCCGAGGCGCTCCGCGGCCAGGCGGAGGTAGGCCTCGTCGGTGCCGCCCTCGACGATCAGCACCCCGCGGGTCTCGGCCGAGACGGCGCCCACCCGGTCGAGCACGTTGGCGAGGCCCGGGTCGTGGAGCAGGCCACCGAGCAGGCTGGCCTGGGTCTCGTCACCCCGGGCAGAGCCGACCACCGAGGTGCCACCGGTCGCGTCACGGGCCAGCCCGACCACCATCGTCTCCGCGACCCGGGGCACCACGAACGGCGAGGTGGTGGTCACCACCACGGAGGCCGCGGTCTCCTCCGCGACCGTCACCAGCAGCGTCGCGGCGATCGCCTGACCGGCCGGGTGCAGGAAGGCATCGGGGGACTCGACCACGACCAGCACCGGGGGCCGTCCCTGCACCGCGAGGTAGCGGGCGAGGGCGAGCGCGACGATCGCGCGGACCTCGGGTACGGGGACGAGGGAGCCGAGGTCGTCGCGAACCTCCACCACACCCTCGTCGGTCACCGTCGCCTCGGCCACCTCGGGGATGATCTCACGCGCCGTCGCGGCGATCATCTCCGCCAGCGCGTCGCGGGTGCTCGCATCGGCGAGTTCGATGTCGGCATCCGTGAGCACGTCCCGCGGACGGTCGGCCACCCGACACACCAGCGCCCGTCCCTCCTCGAGCCTCCCGTCGACGTCGCGGTGGCCGTCGTCGGCACCCCAGCGCACCGTCGCCCACCCGCCGTCATCCGCCCACAGTTCGACGCGCGGGCTACCTCCACGTCCATGTGGCAGATCGCGCGACGGCCGGAAGCGACGCTGGGGATCGAGCGCGCAGACCAGCGCGTAGGCGACGTTGCTGGTCCCTGACCGGTTGAGCCCGACCAGGACCGTCACCCGCTGGCCGATGGGCACGTCCGCGGGAGGACCCCACACGGAACGCACGTCGGTGATCCGGGCCCGGGTGAGGCGCACGGGTCAGACGAACCTGGCGAGGAAGTAGCGCTTCTTGCCGACCCTCAACACCATCGTGGTCGCACCCACGAGGTCGTCGGGCGAGACCCGGCGCTGCGGGTCGTCGACCACCACGTTGTTGAGTCGGACCGCGCCCTGGTCGACCAGACGTCGTGCCTCGCCGTTGCTCCTGGAGGCGCCGGCCTCGGTCATCAGCTCCAGCAACCCGAGCCCCTCGTCGAGACGCTGCCGCGGCAGCTCGACCGACGGCGCCTCACCGAACGCGTCGGCGAGCACCTCGTCGGACACCCCGGTGAACGCCTGATCGCCGAACAGCACCGAGGTGGCACGTTCGGCGGCGGCGACCCCGTCGTCCCCGTGGACGATGCGGGTCGTCTCCCGCGCCAGCGCGGTGTGGGCGACACGGGCCGCCGGGTCGCGCTCGTGCTCGTCCTCGAGCTCGGCGATGTCGTCCAGGGAGAGGAACGTGAACAGCTTGAGGAAGCGGATCACGTCGGCGTCGGGGACGTTGCGGAACCACTGGTAGTAGGCGTAGGCGGAGGTGAGCTCCGGGTCCAGCCAGATCGCGGAGCCGTCGGACTTGGAGAACTTGCGCCCGTCGGAACGGGTCACCAGCGGCCACACGAGGCCGAACACCTCGGCACCGTGGAGCCGACGGGTGAGGTCGACGCCGGCGACGATGTTGCCCCACTGATCGGAGCCGCCGCCCTGCAGTCGGCAGTTCTCGCGCTCGTAGAGCACGGCGAAGTCGTAGGCCTGGAGCAGCTGGTAGCTGAACTCGGTGTAGCTGATGCCCTGCTCGCGTTCGGTCAGCCTCGACCTCACCGAGTCCCGGGCGATCATCTGGTTGACCGAGAAGTGCTTGCCGACGTCACGGAGGAACTCGAGCGCCGAGAGGTCCTTGATCCAGTCGTGGTTGTCGACCAGCAGCCCGTCACCGTCGTGGAGGCCGATGATGCGGTCGAGCTGGGCACGGATCCCGACGAGGTTGGCGTCGAGCGCGGCGTCGTCGAGCAGCTCGCGCTCGGTGTCGCGGAAGGAGGGGTCGCCGATGCGGCCCGTCGCTCCGCCGGCCAGCGCGATCGGTCGGTGCCCGAGCTGCTTGAGGTGGGCCATGGCCATGATGCCCACGAGGTGACCGATGTGCAGCGACGCCGCGGTCGGGTCGAAGCCGACGTAGTAGCTGACCCGTTCGGTGGCCAACAGCTCGCGGAGACCGGCCTCGTCGGTGACGTCCTGGACGAAGCCCCGTGCCCGCAGGGCGTCGAGGGTGTTGTCGGTCGCGGTGGTGATCTGGTTCATGGTCCCGGCACGCTAGCGCGCGGCGTCGGCGTTCCCGTCAGCGACCCGTCGTAGAGGTCGGTGCTCAACGGCCCCGCCCGGTGCTCAACGGCCCGGCCGGGCGCTCAGTGGCTCTGCCAGGCCGGGAGCTGCAGCCGGAGGCTCTCGGGCGGGGTGATGGCCGGCACCTCGCGGGCCAACAGCCAGTCGGGCATCCCGTCGGCCCACACGAAGGTGTCCGGCCGCACGGTGCCCTCCATGACGAGTCGACGCATCTCCTCGAGCCCGATGGGGCCGTGCTGCTGCTCACCCTGGAGGTGGTACCAGCGGGCTGGTTCAGGCACGTCGCACGACCTCGTACAGCGGGACGGTGGGTCGCCGGCACGGTACCCGGGTGAGGTCGGTACCGTCGCCAGTCAGCACGCCACGCGGATCCCGCCGACCGCGGCCGATCGTCGCCTCGGACGGCGGGATCGCCAGAGACGTCCCGGAGATCGTCCGATGGGCACCTGCCGATGCGAGGTCCTCAACGTCCTGAGCGGCGATGTCGCCCGCGACTACCTGCGGACCCACCTCCAGCACGTCCGCGTCGACGGCATGGGGCGCAACGTCCACGGCTGTCCCGACGGGGAGATCGAGTGGACCGAGGAGCGTGAGCAGTCCGGCTACGCCGAGAACGTCCTCGTGCTGCGACGGACCGGCTGACGTACCGTTGGTGGTGCCCATGATGGTGCCCAGAGCGCTGAGCCCGTGCACGTTCCGATCCGAGACCACCGGCGACGGGAGACACCCGGGGTCACAGACACAGGGTCACAGACACAGGGTCACAGACACGGGGCGAGGGAAGGTTGGCGAGATGGGGTTCCTGAACCCGAAGCAGAAGCAGGACGACGAGCAGCTGCCCGGCTCGGGCCGCAGCATCGACCTCGACACCAAGGTGTGCCCGAACTGCCGGCGCGAGGCGCTGCCCTGGGAGGAGCGCTGCGCCGAGTGCGACGTGGTCCCGGTCGCACCCGACGAGGTCCCGGCCCCCGAGATGCACCTACCGCCGGGCCTGGCCGCGCTCGCCGAGGAGGACGACGCCGACGAGGACGACGCCGACGACGACCCGCCGGAAGCTCCCGCGTAGGGGCGGCGGCCGTCGTGACCCAGCCGTCCTGACTCAACCGTCCGGGGGGTCATCGATCGCGAGGCGGATGCGCCGGAAGCCCTTGCCCTTGGACTCCACCTTGGCGATGCGAACGGCGCCGACCTCGGTGGTCGACGCCACGTGGGTGCCGCCGTCGGCCTGCCGGTCCAGGCCGACGATGTCGATCACCCGAACCTCACGCAGGCTCTCCGGCAGCAACGAGACCTTGGTCCGGATCAGCGACGGGTCCTGGTCCGCCTCCTCGCGGGGGAGGAAGGACACCTCGACGGGCCGTGCGGCGGCGAGCTGGGTGTTGAGCTCCTCCTCGAGGCCGGCCTTGTCCTCCGG
>CAYVJT010000195.1:0-7192 GCA_964451855.1 uncultured Actinomycetota bacterium | reverse complement strand
ACCGCTACCGTCCGCGACCATGCGCACCTTGAGCCTCGACCGAGCCCGCCGCACCGCGCTGACGGCCATGGGGTTCTCCCGGCCCCGTCCCGAACCGCACGCCCGTCGCGATGTCCGGCACCTGCGACGGGTGCTCGACACGGTCGACATCGTCCAGCTCGACAGCGTGAACGTGCTGGCCCGTGCCCACGAGCTGCCCTTCTGGTCGCGGATCGGCCCCCACGACCGTGCGGCACGTGACCGGTGGCTGTGGCACTCGCGCGAGGCGTTCGACGGGTGGGCCCACATGGCCTCGATGACCGACATCGAGGTCTGGCCGCTGCTGCACCATCGACGCCTGAGGATGTCCGAGGGAGGCTGGGCGGAGCGGCTCCGCGACGAACAGCCCGGCTACCTCGAGAAGGTCCTCGAGGAGGTGGCCGACCACGGACCGATGAGCGTCAAGGAGCTCAACGACCCGGGCGCGCGGTCCGGGCCGTGGTGGGGCCACCCACCGGGCAAGATCGCCCTCAACCATCTCGCGGTGCGTGGCGACATCGCCATCGACCACCGCACCTCGGGGTTCCTGACCGTCTACGACCTGACCGAGCGGGTGATCCCGCGCCACGTCCGTGACACCGAACCTCCACCGCCCGACGAGGCCCACCGTCAGCTGCTCCTGCGGGCGGCCCGGGCGCACGGGATCGGCACGGCGGCCGATCTCGCCGATCATCACCGCATCCGGACCAACGGTGCCCGCCGGCTGCTCTCGGAGCTGGCCGCCGAGGGCCACCTCGAGGAGGTCCGTGTCGCCGGCTGGGGCAACGAGCCGGTCTACCTCCACCCCGAGGCGCGTACCGCCCGGCGTTTCCCCACTCGGAGCTTGCTCTCCCCCTTCGATCCCCTGGTGTGGTTCCGGGAGCGTGCCGAGCGGCTGTTCGACTTCCACTACCGGATCGAGATCTACGTCCCAGCAGCCCAACGGGTCCACGGGTACTACGTCCTGCCGTTCCTCCTCGGCGACCGCATCGTCGGCCGCGTCGACCTCAAGGCGGATCGTCAGCAGGGTCGCTTGCTCGTGCAGGGGGCCTTCGCCGAACCCGAGGTGGACCGGATCCACGTTGCCCGCGAGCTCGCCGCAGAGCTGGCCCACCTGGGCGCCTGGCTGGACGTCCCCGAGGTCGTCGTCAAGCAGCGCGGCGACCTGGCCGCCGACCTCGCGAGAGCGATCCGCTGAGCCCCGCAACGCACTACCTCGACGTCACCGTGGGTGGGGTTCCCGCCGTCCCACCGGCGGGGGTGCAGCCATCCCGAGGCCAGACCGAGGTCAGACGGCCTGTTCGTCGCGCACGACGACCGGCTTCTCGGTCACCTCGCCGTCGACGATCGAGAAGCCGCGGATATCCGGGTGGTCGCGGTCCTGGAGGGTCACGATGAGGTAGGTCGCCTCCGGGTAGGCGGCCAGCCGGACGTCGGTCGGCGAGGGGTAGGCCTGGGTGTGGGTGTGGGTGTGGTAGATGGCCAGGTCGTAGCCCTCGTCCTCGATCTCGCGCATCGCCCGGAGCAGCTGCTTGGCGTCCATCACGTAGTAGGTCATGGACCGCTCGGCGTTGTCGATCGGGTAGTGCACGATCGAGCCGTCCGGTCGGACCCCGAGCAACCCGCACACCTCGTACGGGAAGTCCGACCAGGCGTGCTCGACCAACTCCTCCCACGTCGCACGGTCGAGCACGAACCCCTCGGCAACCCCCTCAACAGCGTCCACGGCTCCGGTGCCTCCTCCGCCCGGACCTCGGACCGGACGTCGATCGTCGGCGGGGACGGTACCCAAACCGTCAGCGTGCTCCGCGGTCCGGTGGGATGGGTAACGTCCCGAGCCACGAAGATCGCGTTCCACCCCAGGTCCACCCCACTTCCACCCCCGGGAGGCAGACATCGTGCCGCTTGACCCCGACGTGACGGCGATGGCCATCGGCCGCAACTTCGCCGCGTTCACCACGCTGTTCGAGGACGGGACGCCGCAGACCAACGTGATGTGGGTCGATGCCGACGACGACCATCTGCTGATCAACACCGAGGTCCACCGCGCCAAGTTCCGTAACGTCGAACGTGATCCGCGGGTCAGCGTGATGATCTGGGACGCCGACAGCCCCTACCGCTTCGTCGAGGTACGAGGCCGTGTCACCGAGGTCGTCCGCGGGCCCGAAGCGCGGGAGCACATCGACGCGTGCGCGCTCCGATACCTCGATCGTCGCTACCCAGCCGAGCAGATCGCCTCGGAGCGCGCGATCCTGCGCATCACCCCGGACCGGATCAACCGACGCGGCCTATGACCGCACCCTGATGTGTCCGCGCTCGGTCACGCCCAGGGGGCGAGACCGAGCGCGTGAACGATCGCGATCAACGCCACGGCGAACCCCCCGATGACGGTTCCCGCCGCGACCCGGTGACGCAACTGCCCCACCGCCTGCGTCGATCGGTCGGCGGTCGGCGCCGCCTCGTGCCCTTCGCGCTGTGGCCGGGGGAGCAGATGTGCGCTCACGATCGATCCTTCCATCCTGCCTCGTCGTCGGTCAGACGCTCTGGCCGCCCGTTCGGTTCCACGTCCTTCGCTCACCGTCGTCTCCGGGCTCCTCACGGACAGCCGCTCGCGTAGCGAAGCCGCCGCCTGTGACATCTCACGTCACGTTCGGAGCGGGTCCGCCCGCGGGTCGGTGGGCGCTACAGGTGTCTTCACAGGTACGGAGCACCCCGTGGGCTGGTTGATACGAGCCAGCCACCGGGGTGCTGCCGTCACGGTGAGGGGACGAAGACGTGGGTTCCGCCGTAGAGGTGGACCGGCGTGCCGTCGGGGAGCTGCCCGATCAACCATGCCGCGTCGGCCCTGGCGATCCGGACGCAGCCGGAGCTGGCGGGACCGGCAGGCACCGACAACGAGCCGTGGACCGCGAAGCCGTGGTGGAAGTACAGCGGGTCGTAGAGCGTCCCGAGCCGGGCTTCTCGCACACCGTGGATACGACGCTCGATGACGAACTCACCGACCGGGGTCCGCGCCAGCGCCGTACCCCCGGACGCGGTGCGGTACGGCGCACCGTTGCCGGAGCTGACCTTGAGGGTCACGACGCGTTCGCCGCCGTCGACGAGGTGGAGGAGCTGCCGGTCGAGGTCGACCTCGACGCGGTCCGCCGGTCCGCCACGCAGCACCGGCTCGCGCACCGGAGCCTCGAGCGCGGCGATGGTCTGCGGTCCGACCACCCCATCGACCCGCAGGTCGTTGACCCGCTGGAACGCCATGACCGCTGCGATCGTCTGCTGACCCTGCACGCCGTCGGCAGGGCCGACCAGGTAGCCGAGTTCACGCAACCGCTCCTGGACCACGACCACCTCGACGGCAGCCGAGGCATCCGCGTCCTGCCCGTCCGCGTCCCGACCGTCCGCGTCCTGCCCGTCGGAGGCGCCCCGACGCTCGGGGTCCTCGGCCGGCGCGTCGCTGTCGGCGACGGTCCCCCCGTCGTCGGCGGGCTCTGCCGACGCCGCGTCCTTCGGCCGCTCCACGTCGTCCGTCGGCCCGGGGACCACGGGGCCGACGTGGCCGACGCCAGGTGCGACATCGACGTACGCGGGTCCGGAGAGCGCGTCCCACCCCGGCAACTGGACGAGGCCTTGGGCCGCCGCGGTGGTCATCGCCGTGGCAGCGATCACCAGCGCGCCCACCAGGCTGAGCGCGATGAAGCGGTGACGTCGGCGTCGCACGGTCACCGCCCCGCTGGTCCAGGATCGGGGCTCGTTCGAGCGGGTGGGGATCGCCATAGCGGCTCCTGTCTGTGCGCCTCACCCCTCCCGACGCCCACCTCCCCCTCGAGGTTGTGACCACCTTCACGAGCGCGCACCCGCGACCACGCACCCGCGGCCACGAGGTGACCGACGACGCGCAGGTGGTCGTGACCTACGCGCGCTTGCGGGGTCCCGGGAAGAAGGCGTTGGTGCGGCGCACGTAGGCGTCGTAGCCCTCGCGCTTGGATGACCCCATGTTGCTATCGGTGAGGGCCACCCCGGACACCTTCACGATCAGGACCGTCATCAGCAGAGGGCCGACGACGGCCCACCACGCCCCCGTCGGCAGGGCGAGCACGAGGTAGCTCCACCACACCACCGTGTCGCCGAAGTAGTTCGGGTGCCGGGTGTAACGCCACAACCCACGGTCCATGACCTTGCCACGGTTGGAGGGATCGGCGAGGAAGCGGGACAGCTGCGCGTCACCACCGGCCTCGAACACGAACCCCGTCGCCCACAGCACGATGCCGGCAGCGTCGAGCCAGACCAGCTCTGCCCCGGTCTCCGACGCCACGGCCAGAAGTGGCAGCGAGACCACCCACGCCACAACCGCCTGGAGCAGGAAGACCGTGGCGAGACTGCGCGCTGCGAAGGTGCTCGGACGCCGTCGCCGCATGCGTACGTAGCGTGGGTCCTCGCCGTGGCCCCAGTTGCGCCAGGTCACGTAGATCGACAACCGCAGCCCCCACACCGTGACCAGGACCAGAACCAGCCAGGTCCGCGGCGTCCACACTCCTGCGGCCACGGCGTAGGTCCAGGCGGCGACGATGAAGGCGAGACCCCACACCCGGTCCACGAGGCTTGCATCGCGTCGTACGACGCTTGCGAGCCACGTCGCGATCATCAGGACGACGACGGCACCGAGGCCGACCAGCCAGACCTGCCACATCACCACGGGGAACCTCCGCGCCATCCCGCGAGATCGCGGTCACCCAAGGTTCGCACACCGCGGACCGCTGGACTGCCCCGTGTAGCTTCGCGCACCATGACCTACGCCAACCTCGACACGCTCACCCGCGACGTGATCGCTTGCCGCCGCTGCGATCGGCTGGTCGCGTGGCGCGAGCAGGTGGCCAACGAGAAGCGTGCCGCGTACGCCGACGAGGTCTACTGGGGTCGGCCGGTCCCCGGCTTCGGCGATCCGCAGGCCGCGGTATTGGTGGTCGGGCTGGCGCCTGCTGCCCACGGGGCGAACCGCACGGGCCGGATGTTCACGGGGGATCGCTCCGGCGACTGGCTCTTCGGCTCGCTGCACCGCACCGGGTTCGCGAACCAGGCCACCTCGACGTCCCGGGACGACGGTCTCGAGCTGACCGGCGCGTACGTGACCGCACCGGTGCGGTGTGCACCACCCGCCAACCAGCCGACCACCGAGGAACGCGACGCCTGCGCGCCCTACCTCGACGCCGAGATGGCCCTGTTGCCCTGGCGGGTCGCGGTCGCGCTCGGCGGCTTCGCCTGGGACGCGGTCCTGCGTCACCGAGGCTGGCAAGGCCGCAAGCCACGCTTCGGCCACGGTGCCGAGGCAGCCCTGCCCGACGGACGCACGCTGATCGGCAGCTACCACGTCAGCCAGCAGAACACCTTCACCGGCCGGCTCACCGAAGCGATGTTGGATGACGTGTTCCTCGAAGCTTCGCGGATAGCAACGGAGCCGGGCGGGTAGACCGGTCTAACGCATCGATCCTGCAGCACCCTCAGGCTTCCATCGAGGTCCGTGGACGTCAGTGACCCGCGATGAGCACCGCGTGGACAGGTAACGCGTGGACACGTGAGGTACCGCGCCACCGCAGAGCAGGTGACTCGGCCCCACGACGACACCGTTCAGGAGACCCACGATGTCGCCAGCGACCGTCCCTCCCCCGCCACACCTAACTGACCGTCGCCCAGGCCGCCGAGCACCTCGCCACGGCCGCTTCGAGGTTCTACGAGCTCACCGCCAGGCAGGCCATCCCAAGCGTCCGCATCCGCCGAGCGATCAGTTTCCCGCAGACCGCCCTCGACCCACCTGCACGCGTGGGTGCTGGGAACTCGGCGGTCGCCTCCGCGGAAGCGTCGGGAACGGTTCTCCCACGTGGCTGCAACCGCTGCAGCGATCTGGCAGAACCGGGTGTCTCCGCCTGCGTGACAGCTCGGCGCCGTATGCCTTCGCCGGGCGGGTGCTCGCCTGACGGCCCGTGGGCGGGCAGACTCCGGCCCTCAGGGAAGGGAGCCCGTGCAACCACCGTGGGATGACACGTTCGCTCTGGCGTGGGCTGCCTACATCGACGGCACGACCCCTGTCGGTGCCATGCTGCTGGACAGCGATGGCAGACGGGTCGCCACCGGGCTCAACCGCCGGTACTCCTCGCAGCCGGTGCCGGGCCAGCTCAGCGGCTCACGGCTCGCACACGCGGAGCTCAACGCTCTGGCCGGCGTGCATCCCACGACCGATGTTCGAGATCACACGCTGTACACCACCCTCGAGCCCTGCTCGCTATGCGTCGGGGCGTCCATCCAGGCGGGGGTCGGCACGGTGGTGTACGCGGCCCCAGACCCCTACGGCGGGGCGGCGTCGATGCGGCTGGACAACCAGCAGGTGCGGTTGCGGCGCCTTGACCTCGTTGCTGAAACCGAGCTGCGGTGGCGCGACCTGGGTGCGCTGCTGATGCTGGTGTTCGCGATCGAGGTCCGCCCGTTCGCCAGCATCGTGGACGCCTTTCGCGACACCCTGCCGAAGGTGGTCGAGCGCGCCGAGGACCACCGCACCCGAGTCACGCTCCGGGACGCTGCCGCCGCGAACGCACCCTGGCACGAGGTCCGCAACGCGTTGGCTGTGTAGCCACCTCACCGCCGAGCACGACGACTACGGCGTTGTGACCCGGACCGAGAACGCTGGACAGGGCTATCCACTTGACCGGACTTCGAAGGCAGGACACACAACATGTGCGGAGGTGCGCCCGGGCCAGGTCAAGGTCTTGTGGTTGATCCGGCTCCGTGGACAACCCGAACGCCGGATACGTGATCGCCGGCGGGCGCAGCGATGAGGGAGGGAGCAGCAGTACGGCCTGCAACCCCCTGCTCTCATCGGTTGCTCTCCGGATGCTGATCGTCTGACGGTTGACGAGCTGTCTTCGAGGGCGCCGTTCCGCACGGCGTGGAGGAGCCCTTCGTGGGGCCTTCTCGGCGTCTTCGATGCAGTCGAGTGAGCACTACAGCGACCCCGCGCTCGTGGATGCTGCTGGCCTGGTCGATGGCTGGCCCCAGCGGTCGTGGAAGGCGACCTCGTCGAGAGGGCGGCGGGGGGCGGGGCGGAAGTCCTCGCCGTGGAAGTAGGCCACGGGGATCAGGCCCGCCTGGGAGATGCCGTCGGGGATGTCGAGGAGTCGGGCGACCTCGG
>CAYVJT010000194.1:5316-7207 GCA_964451855.1 uncultured Actinomycetota bacterium | reverse complement strand
CATCCGGGCGGCGGTGACGTCGAGGTGGCAGCGGCGCGAGGGTGCGCCGTCGATACCCAGCATCCCCCCAACCCGCCCGGCGCACCATCGGGGAGTCCCCTGGTCCATCCCTGAGCTCACCCCCGGGCGGCTCGGGGGCGCCTCACCCGCGGGATCCCGCCTCGCCTACGGCACGCCTTCCGCCCGACGGTCCGGACGGGCCCCGGAGGATCACCTGCAGACGGGACCGGGGCGGCCAGATGGCCGCCCCGGTCCCGTCTACCGATCACGCCTGCGCTCAGCCTCCCACGCACGGGGAGCTGTAGTCGTGGGCGTCCGCCGTCGGTCCGGTCACGCCGGTCTCCACGGTGGAGATGCCCAAGGGTGCATCGGCGTCCGGTCGCGCGATGACGCCCACGCGCGGTGCGGTCTCGTTCGGGTCACCGCCGTACACACGGTCCGGCAGCGCGCCCTCGTAGTCGACCACGAGCCCGTCGACCGCGGCACGCAGGCCCGCACGGGTGAGGTCACCCTGGTCGGCAGCGGCCTCGAGCACCGCCTTCACCGGGTACGACCAGATCCAGCCGAAGGTGAAGCCGTCGTTGTCGGGCAGCTCACCATCGAGGGCGTCCTGCATGGCCTGGTGCGCCTCGCTCTCACCCTCGAAGTTCTCCCACGGGGAGATGTGGGTGAACAGGGCCTCGAGCGCCGGACCCGCTGGCGTCTGCATCAGCGCCGGGTTCCAGGTCGGCACGGAGCCGAGGAACGGGCTGGCGAAGTCGTTGGCCGCGGAACCACCGACGATCTCGGCGGTCTCCGCCGGCCCAACGGCCAGCACCACGAGGTCCGCGCCGGAGCCGACCACCTGGCCGATCGCCGCGTCCTGCGTGCCCACGATGGCGTTCGGAGCGGTCTCGACGAAGCCGAGGAACTCGGCGTCGTTGGCCTCGGCCCACAGCTCGACACCGGCCGCGGAGTCGCCGCCGTAGTCACCCGGGTAGCCGACCGCCAACACCGAGCCGACCTCACCCACGTTGGCGTCCATCCAATCGATCCCGATCATCGCCTCCATGCAGTAGGAGTACCCGGAGTTGAGGATCAGGTTGTTGTCCACGTCGGGGAAGTCCCACCCGGACCACCACGTGGCCGGCATCGCGATCACGTCGTCGGCGTCCATGTCCGGCAGGATCGCCTCGGTCGGCGGGGTCCCCAGGCTCTGCGCCAGCATCAGGATGTTCGGCTCGATCTGCCGGTAGGTCGAACTGTGCTCCTGCGGGTCGTAGAACGTGTCACGGGTGTACTCGTTGATGTCGATGTCGTACCCGCCGATACCGCCATCCTGGTTGATCCGGTCGAAGAAGGCCTCCTGGCCCGCGACGATCGGCACCGCAAGCGCGGCGAACGGTCCCTCGGTCAGGTCGGAGAGGATGCCGAGGTAGATGCACCCGTTGTCCTCGTTGACCGCGTCCGGACACGGCTCCTCGGTCACACCGATGCCGGTCGCGATCTCATCCGGCTCCTCCGCCGGCGCTTCCTCCACGTCGTCGGGTGCCTCCGCGGGGTCCTCGGTCTCCGCGGGTGCTGCGGGGGCGTCCTCCTCGTCCGGACCACACGCCACCGCGACCAACGCGAAGACGGCGATCGTCGCCGCCAATCGATGCCCTCTACTGATCCTCCGCATCCTTGACCTCCCGATCATCCTGGATGACCGAGGCCACCGGGCCAGCTGACCAGCTGGCGCGACCGGCAACACCTCGGCTGCACTCCCGCCCGTGATCGTAGCGTCACGGGCAGCCTTCTACTACCAAACTCGTAGAGCCTCGGCCAACCGAGGCGAACTTGCCCTCAAGCGCACCCCAACCTCCAGCATGCGCACACCACGTGCGCACACCATCGGTGCGAGCCACCAGAG
>CAYVJT010000194.1:0-5216 GCA_964451855.1 uncultured Actinomycetota bacterium | reverse complement strand
TGCGCACACCATCGGTGCGAGCCACCAGAGTCACCAGAGCCATCAGAGACATCAGAGCCATCAGTACGAGAATGGCCACGCCTTCCAGTAGTTGCGGATCCGCAGCCACAGGCCGTAGATCCCGCGCGGCTCGAAGATCAGCACCGCGATGATCAACGCACCGAACAGCACCAGTTGCAGTTGGAACACCGACAACAGCCCCGGGCTGGCCGCGGTCCCGACGAAGGGCACGTGATCGGCGAGCCGTTCGACACCTCGAGGCAGCAGGATGATGAACGCGGCCCCGATGATCGAGCCGGAGATGGTCGCGATCCCCCCGATGAGGATGATGGCGAGGAAGTCGACCGACAGGAGCAGGTTCCAGTTCTCCCCGGTGACCTGCCCGAGCGCGACGGTCAGCAGCCCCCCCGCGATCCCCGCGTAGAACGACGAGATCCCGAAGGCCAGCACCTTGGTCCGCATCAGCGGGACGCCCATGATCTCCGCCGCGATGTCGCGGTCCCGGACGGCGGCGAAGGCCCGCCCCATCCGCGAGCGGGCGAGGTTGCGGGCGGCGATGGCGAGCACGACCAGCAGGACCAGGCAGGCGATGTAGAAGAAGGTCTCGCGGGCGAAGTCGATACCGAAGATCGTGTGGCGCTGGTAGAGGTTGAACCCGCCGATGACCGGCTCCGCGCCGCGTCGGCCGATCCCCGGACCACCGGTGAACGACCGTGCCTCCTTCCAGATGTGCTCGCCGATGAACACCAGCCCGAGGGTGAGGATCGCGAGGTAGAGCCCGCGCACCCTGGCGGCCAGCGGCGCGACCGCCAGCCCGACCAGCATCGGCACGATCCCAGCCATCGGCAGCCAGATCCACATCTCCAGCTCGAGCCCTTGGACGCTCGCAGTGGGCGTGCCTCCGAAGTAGGCGCCCGTGTAGGCGCCCAGCCCGAGGAAGAAGGCGTGCCCGAGGGAGACCTGCCCGGCGAAGCCGGTGACCAGGTTCATCCCGATCCCGCCGATCGCGTAGATGAACACCAGGGTGAGCAGTCCCTGCATGTCCCGGCTGACGAAGAACGGCACGGCCAGCATCACGAGGATCAGCAGGATCACCGACCAGCGCTTCGCGCGGGTGTTGAGCATCGCCTGGTCTGCGGCGTAGTCGGTGTAGAGCTCGGGACGTCCACGCAGGGTGGAGCGACGGCTGCGCGCGGCTGGAGGCGGGGTGGAGGTCGTGGTGCTCATACCCGCTGGACCTCCTTGGTGCCGAAGAAGCCGTAGGGCCGGATCATCAGCACCAACACCATGATCAGGTACGGCACGACCACGTCGAAGTTCGCCCCCATCCAGGGGAAGAACGCCGGCTGGTAGGTCCGGGTCAGCGACTCCGCGACGCCGATGATCAAGCCGCCGTAGATCGTGCCCTCGATCGAGTCGAGCCCGCCGAGGATGATCACCGGCAGGGCCTTGAGCGCGACCAGGGCCGTGATCGCCTCGACCCCGCCGCCGCCCGTACCGACCAGGACACCCGCGAGCGCGGCGAACCCGCCGGCGATCGCCCAG
Organism: uncultured Actinomycetota bacterium; assembly: GCA_964451855.1. Taxonomy (GTDB): domain Bacteria; phylum Actinomycetota; class Nitriliruptoria; order Nitriliruptorales; family Nitriliruptoraceae; genus CSSed11-175R1. The sequence continues at coordinate 3,671 of CAYVJT010000194.1, read as the reverse complement.
GACATCCCGAACACGCGGCCGACGTTGACCCCCTGGCTGAGCGCGACCTCCTGGTCCAGCGCGGTGGCCCGCATCGCCAGGCCGAAACGTGACCGCTTCAGGAACAGCGCCAGGGCGGCGATCGCCACCAACGAGATGATGATCTTCGCGAGGTCGACCTGGAACAGGCGCACCCCGAACATCGTGAACCGTTCCAGGCCCCACGGGTCACCGACGGTGATGACGTTGGTCCCGATCAGCCGGAACGCCAACGGGAACAGCACGATGAACAACCCGATCGTGACCATCGCGGCCGCGAAGGGCTGCTCACCCACCATCGGACGCAGCGCGACACGCTCACACAGCGCCGCGACGAGCCCCATCACGATCATGGCGGTGGGAACAGCCACCCAGAACGGGAACCCGGCGTTGAACACGAACCACGAGGTCGTGTAGGTGCCGAGGATCATCAGGGCGGGATGGGCGAAGTTGACCACGTCGGTCGCCTTGTAGACGACCACGAAGCCGACCGCGAGCAGCGCGTACGTGCTCCCGGTGCCGAGGCCTCGGAAGAGCGTGGCGAAGAGGATGTCCACCTAGGCGACCTCCGCCGGATCGTCGTCGGTCGGGGTGGCCTTGGTGTGGACCTCGACGAGGTCGCCGCCGGGGTACTCGGTGGCGTTGCCGTACATGTCGTCGACGAGGTGGCCGAACATGTCGTGCATCGAGGTGCGCTTGACCTTCTGGGTCGCGGTGAGCTCGCCGTCCTCGTGGTCGAGCTCCTTGGGCATCATCCGGAACTTGCGGATGTTCTCGACCCGGGCGAAGCGCTCGTTGGTGTCCTTGATCACGCCCTGCACGAGCTTGAGGACCTCCTCCTTCTCCGAGAGGTCGCGGTAGGTCGTGTAGGGGATCTTCCGTCGCTGGGCCCAGTCCCCGACGGTGTCGTACTCGATGCCGATCAGGGCGCTCAGGTAGGACCTGTTGTCGCCGATCACCACCGCCTCCTTGATGAACGGCGAGGTCTTGAGCTGGTTCTCGATCTCCGAGGGCGAGATGTTCTTGCCCCCGGCGGTGATGATGATGTCCTTGATCCGGTCGACGATCTTGACGTGGGTCCCGTCGACCCACTCACCGACGTCGCCGGTGTGCAGCCAGCCGTCATGGTCGAGCGTCTCGGCGGTCTTGTCCGGCTTGTTCCAGTAGCCGGCGAAGTTGGCCGGGTGCCGGGTGAGGATCTCGCCGGTCTCCTCGTCGATCTTGAGCTCGATGCCGGGCTGCGGCTCACCGACGGTGCCGAGCTTGACACGGCCCGGACGGTTGACCGTCGCGACCGCGGAGTTCTCGGTCATCCCGTAGATCTCGTAGATGATCACCCCGATGCCGAAGAAGAACCGCAGCACCTCCGGAGCGATGGGCGCGGCGCCAGACCCGGCGGCACGGACCTTGCGCATGCCGACCCGGTCGCGCAACGCACGGAACACCAGCGGGTAGCCGATGGCGTAGAGCACCCGGGTCTTCGCGGTGTGGTTGCCCTCGTTCTCGACGAGCTCGTCGCCGATCCTGGTCGCCAGCTTCATCCCGAAGCCGTAGACGAGCTTCTTCAGCAGCGTCGCGGAGTTCATCTTGATGTGGATGCCCGCGTAGATCTTCTCCCAGATCCGCGGCACCGCGAAGAACAGGGTGGGCTGGACCTCCTTGAGGTTGGTCTGGACGGTCTCGATCGACTCGGCGAAGTGCACCGTGACCGCCGCCTCGGCGTTGGTCCAGGTCGTCGCGGCCCGCTCCGCGACGTGGCACAGCGGCAGGTAGGACAGCACGACGTCGTCCGGGTTCGGCGGGGGGTTGTAGATCCCCCCTTCGGACACCAGCGTCTTCATCGCGAAGGCGATGTTGCCGTTGGTCAGCATCGCGCCCTTGGGTGGGCCGGTCGTGCCCGAGGTGTAGATCAACGTCACCACGTCGTCGGCGGTCGCCTCGCCCATCCGCCGATCGACCAGCCCGGGATCGGTCTCGCGGTGCGCACGTCCCCGATCGAGGAAGTCCTCCCACGACATCAGCTTCGGGTTGTCGTACTCACGCACACCTCGGGGCTCGAGGTAGACGATCCACTCCAGGTCGGGGCAGTCGGCCTCGACCTCCAGCGCCTTGTCGACCTGCTCCTGATCCTCCGCGATCAGGATCTTCGAACCCGAGTCCTGCAGCAGGTAGGCCACCTCGGTCGCCGGGTTGGTCGGGTACAGCCCCATCGTGATCGCCCGCACCGCGACCGCACCAACATCCACGTACAGCCACTCCGGCCGGTTCTCCGAGTGGAGCCCCACCCGGTCGCCCGGCTCGACCCCGAGCGACACCAACGCATGGCCGACCAGCTGCACGTGCTCCCAGTAGTCGGCCCAGGTGATGTCCTGCCAGATCCCGAACCGCTTCTCCCGCATGCAGATCCGAGCGGGATCGGCCAACGCATGCTCACGGATGCGGCCGGGGATCGTGCCCACCGAGGGACCCGCTTCCGCCGTCCTGGCTTCCAACGTTGCCGTCATCTGCAACCTCCACGTAGCTGGTGGTCACGTAGCTGGTGGTGCTCGCGTTGCGGCCTCTGCAGCACGGACCGGGGCGTCGCCGTCACGTTGCGGCGCCCTCCGATCCGGCCCGTTCCCTCGCCTCGAGCCCCTCCTCCTCGAGCGTGGGTCCTTCTTCCCCCTCGCCGAGGTAGGCGGCGATCACCGCCGGATCGTTCTGCACCTGCTCGGGCTCACCCAGCGCGATGCGCTTGCCGAAGTCGAGCACCATCACCCGGTCGGCCAGATCCATGACCACACCCATGTCGTGCTCGACGAGGATCATCGTCATGTCCAGCTCGGCCCGGATGTCGAGGATGAACCGGGCCATGTCCTCGGTCTCCTCGACGTTCATGCCGGCGACCGGCTCGTCGAGCAGCAGCAGCTTGGGCTCCATGGCCAGCGCCCGCCCGAGCTCCACCCGCTTCTTGATCCCGTACGGCAGCATGCCCACCGGGAACTTGCGGTGCGCCTCGATCTCGAGGAAGTCGATGATGTCCTCGACGATGCGGCGGTTGGCCAGCTCCGCCCTCTTGGCGCGGCCGGCGTAGAGCATCCCAGCGATCATCCCGTAGTCCATGCGCTGATGCCGGCCCAGCATCAGGTTCTCCAACACCGTGAGGTTCTCGAACAGCTCGATGTTCTGGAACATCCGCGAGATGCCGAGCTTGGCGACCGCATCCGGGCGCTGTCCCAGCAGCGATCCGCCCAGGAACCGGACCGAGCCCTCCTGTGGCCGGTAGACCCCGGACACGACGTTGAAGATCGAGGTCTTGCCGGCCCCGTTCGGCCCGATGATCGAGAACAGCTCCCCCGGTGCGACATCGAAGCTGACCCCGTCGATCGCCTTGGTCCCGCCGAACCGCAGCGCGAGATCCTCGACCTCCAGCACCGACTGCCCGTCCGCGGTCTCGACCGCGGTGTCGGTCAGCGCCTCCGACAAGGGCCGGATCTGCACCATCATCGAGCAACCCCCCATCGGCCTCGCCCCGACACACGCTCGGCCTCGTTCCCCCCTCTGCTAGGGGGGAACATCGGGCATCGAGCAACCCCCCATCGGCTCGGTGGGAACATCCGGTGCGACCGCTGTTGCACCATCATGACAGCCACCGCTTCCGTCGCTTGTAGTGC
>CAYVJT010000193.1:0-7363 GCA_964451855.1 uncultured Actinomycetota bacterium | reverse complement strand
GGCCCACCGGAAGACCATCAGGCCATGGTCGACGCGCTGCTGGATGCCGTCCGGAATGGGGGCGAGGGGATCCTCGTCATCGGACCCGACACCGGGAACTTCGAGAGCTACTGGGTCGAAGACATCGGGGACCCGCTGGGTGTCGACGTGACCTTCGTCAACGGCGTCGAGGACATCGAAGAGGTCGACTTCGACGGGTACGCGATGATCGGTGTCGCGAGCAGCTTCGCGCAGGTCTCTGGGGGTCTCACCAACGCGGAGAACGAGGCCCTGATCTCTCGTGATCTCGACATCGCCGAGTTCATTAACCAGGGTGGTGGCCTCCTCGGCAAGACCCAGGATGGGATGGCGGACCCGTTCGGCTACATGGGGCCGCTTGGCACCTTCCAGTTGACCTCTACGGGCTTCAGTTCGGTGGAGGTCACACCGGCGGGTCTCGATCTCGGGCTCACACAGGACGGGATGGATGGGTGGTGCTGCTACCACGAGGTGTTCGAGGAGTTCCCCGACTTCATGGAGGTGCTGATCACACACGACGATGGCGGCACACACCAAGAGAAGGCCGCAGCGATCGGTGGGGTGGACGTCACCGTTCCTACCGGGATCGACCTGGAGCCGGGGTCCGCGACGCTCGACGTTGGCGACACCCACGAACTCCGCGCGATCGTCGAGGAGGACGACGCACCCGCAGAGGACGTCGAGGTGAGCTTCACCGTCATCGATGGCCCCCACGAGGGTTTGACGGGCACCGCCGAAACGGACGAGGACGGGATCGCGACGTTCTCGTACGAGGGCACAGCTGCCGGGGACGATCGGGTACGGGCGAGCTTCGTCGACGTCCTGGAACGCGAGCGGTCCTCCAACGAGGTCACGGTCGAGTGGGTCCCTGCGCCGGACTCGCTGTCACTGTCGCCGAGCGAGGCGACCGGGACCGTCGGTGAAGAGCACACGCTCACCGCGACGCTCACAGACTCGGAGGGGGCTCCGCTGGATGAGGCCGAGATCACGTTCAGGGTCACCGACGGGCCGAACGAGGGCGAGAGTCTCACAGCTGAGAGCGATGAGGACGGCCAGGCTACGTTCACCTACATCAGCGAGGACGTCGGAACCGACACGATCGTCGCCACTCACGAGCCGGACGAGGGCGATGCGCTGACCTCGAACGACGCCACCATCGAGTGGGCTGAGGTCCTCGACGAGGTCGAGGAGGTCGAGGAGGCTGAGCCGGCTGAGCCGGTCGAGGAAGAGCCGGACTACACCGGCTGATCGTGCCTGAACCTCCCTGACGTGGATGAGCCCCGCGGAGCGCGGGGCTAATCCACGTCCTGCGGTCGTCTCGGGTCAGCTGGCCTCGATCGGGATGCGGACGAGGTCGCGCTCGGGGCCGTCGGGATGTGCCTCGTCACCCGTTGCGACGTCCTCCCAGTACACCTCGACGTAGAGGTCGCCGGTGCTTGGCAGTTCGATGGTCACGCGGAACTCGCCGATCGCTGGGCCTCCCGCGGTCGCGGTCGTGAAGTCCTCGAGCAGCGTCTGCTCGTTGGCATCGAGGATCCGGTACTGGATCGTGCCCTCGAACACGCTGGAGCAGCCGACGAGCTCCAGTTCGCCGCTCACAGGCTGGCCCTCGACGGGAGACACCACGTCGATGAACGCTCGCATCTCGCCATCCTCGTGCACGGCGCACGGATCCGCCATGCGGTCGGGGTCGGGTCCGATCGCCTGAGCCTCGGCCTCACGCTCCGCCTCGGCCTCACGCTCAGCGTCGAGCTGACGCTGTCGTTCCTCCTCCAGCAGCCGCTGCAGCAAGCTCGCCTCATGGTCCTGGAGGCCTTGGAGGTCGGAGCTCGCCCCATCCTCGTCCGAGGTGACCTCCTCCCCCGTCGCAGCGTCGTCGCCGGCTTCTGCGGTCTCGTCGGCGGTGGCATCGCCGTCGTCCGCCGGCGGCGCGTCACCCTCCTCCTGCCCGATGGGCTCGATCACCGGTTGCAGTCCCCCGCTCGCCGTCAACGGGACCACAGCCAACGCGGCGACGACCACGACGCCCGCGGCCGAGGCCACGACGGTCCGCGCCCTGCGTCGGCGACGGCCCCGTCGCCAGATGTCATCGGGATCCGACGGCTCGCTCGGATCGCCGCCCGCCTGCCGGAGCAGGTCGCCAAGGTCAACGGACATCGCTGCCCTCCTCGTCGTGTGGCCCACCGGTGACGCGATACGACGCCGTCCGTGACGCCGTCGTCTCACCGGTGGTGTGGTTCGAACCGGTCGTCTCAGCAGGCTCGTCCGCGATGTCGAACCCCGGGCCCAGCGCCTCACGCAGCGCGGCCCGCGATCGCAGCAACCGCTGCCGGACCGTCGCCGCGCTGGCCCCCTCGAACTCGCCGATCTCCTCCGCGGTCCAGTCCAGGACGTAGCGCAGGACGAGGCGACGTCGACCCGACTCGGGGAGCGTGGCGAGGGCCTTGCGTACCTCGACCGCCGCTGCCGTGTCCGGTGGACCGCTCGGGTCCACAGCGGCATCGCCCGGAGCCAGCCGAGCCCGAGCGCGACGCTCGACCCGCCAGCGACGCAACTGGGAGGTCGCGAGGTTCACGGTGACGCGGTGGACCCAACCTCCAGGGGAGGCCAACCGGCTCACCTTGCCCCACCGGCTCGAGGCCCGCAGCAGCGCCTCCTGCGCGATCTCCTCCGCCACCGCCCGATCACCGACGAGCAGGTTCGCCGCGCGGACGAGCCGGGGCTGCTCGCGTTCGATGAACGCGACGAGCTCGGCGGGGGTGTCCACGCTCAGCTCCTCCTCGCGACGTCCTCGCGACGTCCTCGTAGCGTCCTCGTAGCGTCAGCAGGCCGAGGGCGTGACCGCGGTGACGTCAGCTCGCCCGTTGGACCTGCACCATGCTCACGTGTGGGGACCCGTCAGCGTGACACCCCACACCTCGGTCGTGCGGCTATCGCGCGCCGCGCGGGTGACGCTGCGCGACGGGTCCGAGGCCGCGGCCAACTAGATTGGGACCGGCGGCGACCCACCGCCGCGCACAGGAACACGGTCAACGATCCAGCACGGTCAACCAGCGACGCCCGAGCGCCACAGGGCTCGGCGAGGGAGGACGATCCGGGCATGGCGCACAACGAGCACCTGCTGGTCGAGCGCGACGACCGCGGGGTCGTGACGCTGACGATGAACCGCCCGGAGGTGCGCAACGCCTTCGACCCGGAGCTGATGCGCGGCCTGATCGACGCGATGGAGCGACTCGGCGGTGACGACACGGTGCGCGCCGTCGTGCTGACCGGCGCCGGCAAGGCCTTCTCCGCCGGCGCGGACCTGACCTGGATGTCCACGATCGTGGACAACACCTTCGAGGAGAACGTCGAGGATTCCCGCGGCTTCGAGCGGATGCTCCGGGCCGTCTACGACGCACCCATGCCGGTCATCGCCCGCGTCAACGGTCACGCGCTAGGTGGCGCAGCGGGGATCCTCGGCTGCGTCGACATCGCGGTGGCCGTGCGCGGGGCGAAGATCGGTTTCACCGAGACGAGGCTCGGGCTCGCGCCCGCGATGATCAGCGCCTACGTCCAGCCGCGCATCGGTCTGTCGAACGCCAACCGCTACTTCCTGACCGGCGGCATCTTCGACGCCGACCGTGCCAAGCAGATGGGCCTCGTCCACGAGGTCTGCGACCCCGACGACCTCGACACCACCTTCGCCGAGGTCGTGGACGAGGTGCTCGGCGCCGGTCCGCAGGCACAGCGCGAGACCAAGGCGCTGGTCCGCGCCATCAACGCCACCACCGGGCCCGACGACAGCGAGCGGCACCGCGTGGAGCTCATCAGCCGTCTGCGCACCTCGGACGAGGCGCAGGGACGCATCCGCGCCTTCCTCGACGGGATGCGCTGATGTTCGACCGCATCCTGATCGCCAACCGTGGAGAGATCGCCTGTCGCGTGGCGCGGACGTGTCGGCGGCTGGGCATCACCACGGTCGGGATCGCCAGCGATGTCGACCTCGATGAGCCCCACGCCCGCGCGGTCGACGAGGTGGTCCGGATCGGACCGGCCCCGGCCGGTCAGAGCTACCTCGACATCGATGCGATCGTCCGGGCCGCCCGCGAACGCGACGTCCAGGCGATCCACCCCGGTTACGGCTTCCTGTCGGAGGCGCCGGCCTTCGCCGACGCGGTCCGCGAGGCCGGTCTGGTGTTCATCGGACCCAGCCCCGAGGTGATCCGGCTGATGGGCGACAAGGGCGCGGCCAAGCGCCACCTCGGCGCTGCTGGGGTCCCGCTGATCCCGGGCACCTCCGAGGCCGACCTGGACGATGACGCCCTGCTCGCCGCAGCCGAGGAGCTCGGCGCACCGGTGCTGGTCAAGGCCGTGGCCGGTGGCGGGGGCAAGGGCATGCGCAACGTCCTGGACCTCGCCGACCTGCCCGCTGCGATCGCCGCCGCCAGGCGCGAAGCGGCCGCCGCCTTCGGAGACGGCCGGGTGATGCTGGAGCGCCTCGTCGCGGAGCCGCGGCACATCGAGGTGCAGGTCATGGGCGACCGACACGGCAACGTGATCCACCTGCTCGAGCGTGAGTGCTCGATCCAGCGCCGCCACCAGAAGATCGTCGAGGAGTGCCCCTCCCCCGCGGTCGATCCGGCGTTGCGCCAGCGGCTGGGCGATGCCGCCGTGACCGCTGCTCGCTCCGTCGACTACGAGGGGGCCGGCACCGTGGAGTTCCTGCTGGACGCCGCGACCTTGGGCGACGACGAGCCGTCCTTCGCCTTCCTCGAGATGAACACGCGCCTGCAGGTCGAACACCCCGTCACCGAGCTGGTCACCGGGCTCGACCTGGTGGAGCTGCAGCTGCGCGTCGCCGCCGGCGAGCCGCTGAGCATCGACCAAGGCGACGTCGAGGCAGCGGGCCACGCGATCGAGGTGCGCCTCTACGCCGAGGACCCCGTCACCCACCTGCCGCAGATCGGTCCGGTCGAGCGGGTGGTCTGGCCCAGCACACCCGGGGTGCGCATCGACTCCGGCATCGAGCACGGCAGCGACGTCACCCCCTACTACGACCCGATGCTCGCCAAGGTGTGCGTCCACGGCGACGATCGTGACCAGGCCTGCGACCGACTCTCCGCCGCGCTCGACGACACCGCGGTGTTCGGGGTCATCACCAACCTCGCACTGCTGCGGGCGATCGCCGCGACCGCCGTCTTCCGCGCCGGGGAGCTCACCACCGGGTTCCTGACCGACCACCTCGGTGACTGGCAGCCGGACAACCTCGACCCCGAGGTGGTGGACGCCGCCGCGGCAGCGCTGGCCAGGACCTGGCGTCGCGCCGCCGGGACCGGCGGGCACCTCGACCCGTTCGATCACCTGGGGCCCTTCCGGATGGGCGGGGTCGGCGGCACCCCGGTACGGCTGCTCGACGGTGAGCACGAGCACCTCCGGCACGTCCGGGTCCTGTCGAGCGGCGACGTCGAGGTGGAGCGCCACGCCGAGGTCGGCGGCGACGTCAGCGGCGGGGACGACGTCGGTGGCGGGGACGACGTCAGCGGCGGGGACGACGTCGACGCGGCGAGCGCGGCCGGCGTGACGCGGGTCGGCGTCGACGACGATCTGGGGGCGCTCACCCACATCGGCGAGCGGACGGTCTGGATCCACCGCTCCGGCGTGACGCGGGGGTTGCTCCTGGTGCCGGCGACCAGACACGGTGACGTCGCAGCAGCGGGTGGTGCGGCGGCGTTCTCCGCACCGATGCCGGGGTCGGTCCTGGAGGTTGCCGTCGAGGCTGGCGACGAGGTCATGGCGGGGGCCACACTGGTGGTCGTGGAGGCGATGAAGATGGAACACCCGATCACCGCACCGACCGACGGCGCGGTTGCCGACGTGCACGTCCGCGCCGGCGACCGGGTCGAAGCCGGCACCCCGCTGGTGTCGTTCACGGCCGCACCATGAACCTCCCCGAGCAGGTGACGATCGTCGAGGTCGGTCCACGCGACGGGCTGCAGAACGAGCCCGGCGTGGTCCCCACCGAGGTCAAGGTCGGCTTCATCGACCGGCTGGCACGCACCGGGCTGTCGGTGGTGGAGGCGACCTCGTTCGTGCACCCGGAGTGGGTGCCGCAGCTGGCCGACGCAGCGGAGGTGCTGGCGGGCATCGATCCGGTCCCCGGCGTGCGCTACCCGGTGCTGGTCCCGAACGAACGCGGGCTGGACCGCGCCCTGGAGGCCGACGTCGGCGAGGTGGCGGTGTTCGGCGCCGCGTCGGAGACCTTCAGCGAACGCAACCTCGGCCGAGGCGTCGATGCGAGCCTGGAGATGTTCGCGCCGGTGGTGCACCGCGCCACGGACGCGGGACTGCGCGTCCGTGGCTACGTCTCCACGGTCTGCGGGTGTCCCTACCAGGGTGAGGTACCCGTCGACGACGTCCGCCGGGTCACCTCGGCGTTGCTCGAGCTCGGCTGCGCCGAGGTATCCCTCGGGGACACGATCGGTGTGGGGACCGCGCGGCAGGTGCAGGAGCTGGTCGAGGCGGTGGCGGCCGACGTCGGCCTCGAGCGGATCGCCGTCCACCTCCACGACACCTACGGGCAGGGGCTGGCCAACACCCTGGCTGCGTTCGAGGCCGGTGTGACCATCGCGGACACCTCGGCCGGTGGTCTGGGTGGGTGTCCCTTCGCTCCCGGCGCCACGGGCAACCTCGCCACCGAGGACCTCGTCTACGCCCTGCACGGCTCGGGCGTCGCGACCGGGGTCGACCTGGAGCGGCTCGTCGACACCACGGCGTGGATGGCCGAGCAGCTGGAGCGCGCGCCGGTCTCACGGGTTGCCCGGGCCATGCTCGCCAAGCGCGACGCGCGCTGAGCGAGGCGCGGGGACGGGGGCGGCACGCCTCGTTGACGTCGGTGACGGGCATGTGCTCAGCTGGGCGGATCGGCACCGAGCGTGCCGGTGGACAACCGAATGCCACGTCGTGGGGGAAGCCGGTCGGAATCCGGCGCTGACCCGCAACCGTAGGTCGTCCACGTCGTCCGCCATGCGGAGGACGTGCCAGACGATGAGCCGGGACACCTGGGACGTGGCGAGCGGCTCCTAGTCACCGCCGAGGTCTGCGGGGCGGAGCCCGGACGTCACCCGTCCGAGCGCCCGCCCTCCTGTGCATCCGTGCACACGGAGGGTTTCGTCGTTCGTGAGGGCCGTACGGGCTTCTCGTCACGGATCGCTCACGAGAGGCACGTCCCTTGACACACACGCTGCAACGCAGGACGGGTGCGATGTTCGCCCTCCTGCTCGCTGTCCTGCTGTCCATCTCCCTGGTCGGTCCCGCACTCGCCGCGGCACCCGACACCCGGGACGACCACGCGCTCGGTCGCTTC
>CAYVJT010000192.1:0-7364 GCA_964451855.1 uncultured Actinomycetota bacterium | reverse complement strand
TGGATGCGGGACTCATCGACAGCGTGTCGGAGGCGACGACGCATGCGCTCGAGGAGGCACTTCACACGGTGATCGTCGGCATGCGACTCGATGCCATCTACGAAGCGCATCCCGCCGCCCGCCCCTCGGAGGACGAGGTGGCGGAGATGGCTGAGCGCGCCGGAGTGAGCTTGCCGTGAGTGTGACCGTGGTGCTCGATCGCGCCGGCCTGCACGCTTGGGCTGAGCATCGGCCTCCGCGTCAGTTGTTGGCGGTGATGGAGGTCCTGCGCCGGGCGGGCGCTGGCCGTGTGCTGGTGCCGCCCGTGGTCACGGTCGAGGCACGGGGCGAACGGTGGTCGTGACCGTGTAGGTCTGGCGCTTGCGCACGGTCGCCAGACCGACCGCGATCTCGCGACGTCGGTAGGCCAATCCGACCCGACGACCGCGTCGAGACCGCAGGAACCGCGGCCCAAGACCTACCCGTACCTCCTGCTGGTGCCACCCGCCCGACTGGGCCGTTGCTGTGACTAGGTGCGCTGAGCTCGTCCTGGCTCGGTGATCGGCAGCGCCCTCGGTTGGGCCACGGTAGTGGGCGGCCCCTTCTTCCCACCGCGACCACAAGGCGGACGGCGAACGAGCCACCCACCGAGATGGTCTCCCGAAGGACAGGTCCGGACGCTCCCGAGCGGGCCCGGATAGCCGATGATGAGGATGAGGTGGTGTGCCGATGCCGCCCCGATCCGCCCTCCGCTCCCGCCCCTTCGGCGCCTGAAGAGACCACCGTGTTCGAGTCGCTGCTCGCAGATGTCACCTCCGTCGCTGCCGTCGTGTGGCCGGCGATGACCATCGCTCTGCTGCGGATCTGCGACGTGTCGCTGAACGTCTTCCGCACCGTGTTCGTCGTCCAGGAGCGGCGCCTGCTCGCTGCGCTCGTCGCCGGGACCGAAGCCTCGATCTGGCTCGCCGCCGCCGGCATCGTCTTCGCGGACATGACACCGATCCGCATCGGCGGGTTCGTGGTTGGTGTCGCCTCCGGGACCGCGATCGGTATCGAGGTCGCACGTCGCCTCCGCCTCGGCATGACCACGGTGCGCATCTACGCGGATGCGTCCCAGCTCGACGAGCACGGACGCGAACTCGGCCAGGTGATCGCGGAGGCGATCCGACGTGAGGGGCACGGTGCGACGGTCTTCCGCGGCTCCGGGCTCGCTGGACCTGTGGACATGGTGCTCTCGACCGTCCGTCGGCGCGAGGCCGAAGCGGTCCTGGCGATCGCGCGCTCCATCGACCCGAACACCTTCGCCGCGATCGACAACAGTCTCCACCGCTCGCCAGCGGTGATGAGCGGTTCGGTCGGTCGCGTCTGAACCCGGTGTCGGCACTGGACGGTCTCAGCACGGGACGATCTCAGTGCCCGACCGGCGGCCCATCCGTGGACGTCGGACGTGTACGCCAGCCCTCCCGCAGCTCCGGCGGGAGATGGCCAACCTCGTTCCAGCTGCGCAAGAGCGGGCGCTCCGCGCCGACGTCGGCACCGAGTTCGGTGATCGAGCAGTTCCTGACGCCGCCGAGGATCGGCTGATCGAGCCCGAGCATGCGGTGCAGGCCGTGCCATACCGGACCGCCGTGGGTGACCGCGATCGTCACCTCGTCGTCGGCCATGCCGAGCAGCAGCCGCTCGAACACCGGCACGACGCGGTCGATGAGCTGCGTCCGGGACTCGCCACCGATCTCGCCGATCACGTCCTCGCCGCCGACCCAACGTGCCCAGCGGTCGGGATCGTCACGTTCCACCTCGACGCGGAGCCGACCTTCCCAGTCACCGAAGCTCCGCTCACGGAGGCGTGCATCCTCATCCGGTTCACGGGCGAGTGCGGCGGCCAGCGGCGCCATCGTCTCGCGGGTGCGCTGGAGGTCCGACATGACGAGTCGGGCATCCGGGTAGGTCGCTGCAAGTGCCGCCGCCGTGGCCTTGGCCTGGGAGTGGCCGAGCTCGGACAACCCCTCGCAGCGCTGCCCCTGGATCCGCGCGTCCGCGTTGTAGACCGACTCGCCGTGACGGACCAGGATCAGCCGCCTCACGCGGAGGTCCCGGCGTCACTGGCCGGCAGGGTCGTCCGGGGGCCACCGAGCCCCTCTCCGGACCGGGGGTCGAGGTGGGGCACGTCCGCCCACAGCCGCTCGAGCGCGTAGAGCTGCCGCTGTTCGGGCAGGAACAGGTGGCACACGAGCTCGCCGTAGTCGAGCAGCACCCAGCCGGCCTCCGCGGAGCCTTCGCGACGCAACGGCTTGCGGTCTTCTGCACGCAGGCGCTGCTCGATGCGGTCGGCGGCCGCCTTGAGCTGCCGGTCGGAGGAGGCGGTGACCAACAGGAAGAGGTCGACGATCGCGAGCAGGTCGGCAACGTCGAGCAGCGCCAGATCGGTCGCCTTCACGTCGTCCGCCCCCTCGGCTGCGGAGACGGCGAGCGCGATCGCCTCTTCGGTTGCGGGCACGACTACCTCACCTCTGGGATGCAGGCAAGGGAACCACAGCCGGGCAGACGACGCGAGATAGGCCGATCACGGCGGGAAGTCGTGACCGACCACGATCGTGAGGTCGACCACCGACTGCGGCGTCCCGGACCTCTCGATCGTCCCGATCCCGCCGAGCCGCTCCTGCACGTCCTGAGCGGCCTCCAGGATGTCGCGCTCCTCCGTGTACACGACGATCCGGGTGGCGGCGTAGTTGAAGTGATCTGCGTTGCCCGTCAGCATGATGCGGTAGTTGCCGTCCGCGAGCTCCTCAGCGACCTCCCGGCCGACCCCCGGACGTCCGTTGCCGTTGAGGATCTGCACCGCCCAGCGGTCGGCTGCGGCACGGTCGTCCCGGGAGGCCGCGAACCGGTCGTCGATCAACCCGTCAACGCGCTCGTCGTCGGTGCGGTACAGGTCCACCTCGCCCGAGCCGAGGGGCACCACGGGCAGCGTGACCGAGGTCAGCTCGTCCTGCTCCCGTGCCTCGGCCAGTTCGCCCATCACCGTCCGGATCCGATCCGGGGTCGCGGTCCCAGCGAAGGTCCTCGCAGCATCGACGACGGCGTCCAGCACGGCGGGATCGTCGGCGATCGCGGTGAACAGGGCGTCGAGCACCTGGCGGGTCCGCGGCAGGACGTCGAGCTCGGATTCGCCCTGACCGTGGATCGAGACGTACCGGGCCACCTCCTCGGGACCCAGCATCCGCTCCCCCGGCTCGAACGGCACGGCGTCCGAGCCGTCCCGCGGCACGATACGCGACCCGACGGTGAGGGTTGCTCCCTCCGTCGGGCCGAACCAGGACGCCCAGCCGTCGCTGTCGACGGCGAGCACGCCGTCGAGGTGCAGCCCGAGCAGGTTGTCCACGGTCACCGCGACGAGCGAGGAGCCGCCGAGGTCCCACGCCTCACGCAGGGTGAACGACCCGAACCCGGGCACGTCGGCGACGATCGTGGTCGGCAGGAGCAGGACGGTGCCACGCTCCTCGCGACGGTCCGTCGCGAGGACCGCGAGGCTGCGTAGCTCACCACCGGAGGCGCGATCGTCCACAGACGCGAGGAGGAAGGCGGGTTGCCAGCCGTCGTCGGGCGGTTCGCGCGCCTCGTCCTCGTCGTCGGCCGGCACCACGATGTCACGTGCCAGGTCGAGCCATCCGAGCTGCAGCGCGACGAGCCCGAGCACCCCGGCGAGAGCCACGGCGAGCAGGGCGATGATCGCACCGCGCCGCCGACCAGCCGGGGGGGATGCCGTGGCGGGGCTCCTCGAGAACGGCTGCGTCCTGGCCCCCTCCGACCGTGACTCCTCCTCCGTCTGCTCCTCCCGGTCCTCGGTCTGCTGAGGTCCTGCGCGCTCCTTGGCCGCTGGGAGGACGTCCGACGCCGCGGGGTCGGTCGGGTCAGCTCGATCAGCGCGTTCGTGATCTTCCGAGCCGTCACCGAACAGCAACTCCGAGGTCGTCCGGTCACGGACCTCGTCCGACCCCGCAGGGTCGAGTTCCTGCACCACGACGCCGTTACCATCACGGCGCTTCCCGCGACGCCGCCCCCTCGCGGGCAGCAGCACCTCCTCGCCCGCGTCGGGAGACGGCTCGACACCGCCCCCCTCGGGTTGCGCCCCCTCCGTTGCCTCAGCAACCGCGGAGCGGTCGAGCTCGGGGCTGGCGTCGGGAGCGTCGGAGCCCCGGCCGTCCTCACGGACCGCCCGGCCACCGTTGCGGGCAGCCTTCGCGGCCCGACGCTTGCGCTGACGTCGCTCACGCCTCGACATCTCGCTGCGCCGCTGGCGTCCGGTCCCCGGATCACCTGCGTCGTCGTGGGCCTCTCGGCTACGTCGGCGGCGATCAGCCATGTGCGTCCCCGTAGAGCTGCTCAGCGCGCACCAAGGCGTCGACCGCATCAGGGACGAGGTAACGCGTCGCTCGCCCCGTCCGGTACCGCTCGCGGAGCTCGCTCGAGGAGATATCGACCATCGGGACCGTCAGCCATTCCACCTGGGACGTGTAGGGCGCGGGTATCTCGGGCGCGTGGCCGGGTCGCGGTACGACGACGAAGGTCGCGAGCGCGAACGCGGCATCGACCCGTTCCCAGCGATCGACAGCGCTGGCGGCGTCGGCACCGGTCAGGAACCACCATCGCGTGTCCGGTTCCTCATCGACGAGGTCCTCGAGGGTATCGGCGGTGAAGGTGGGACCCTCCCGGCCGACCTCGCGATCGTCGACCCACAGGTGCGGGTCCTGGCCGACCGCAGCCTCCGCCAGTCGGACCCGCGTCGGCGCCGGCGTGATCCGCTCCTTCATCCAGGGATCACCCGCGACCAGCAGACGGACCTCGTCGAGCTGCAGGTCCACGCGAGCACACTCGGCAACCACAAGGTGGCCGAGGTGCGGAGGATCGAAGGTCCCTCCGAGGAGTCCCACTCGTCGCGACATCGACGTCAGGCTAACGCTCCGGGCGCTCGTTGCGTGACAGGGTGGTCACGCTGAGGGACCGCAGCTTGGCGTGGCAGATACATGTGTGGTACACACATCTCATGACCTCCACCCGAACCTCTCCGTTGACCACGCTCGACGAAGCGCTGTTCGATCTCCAGCGCCTCGTGCGGCGTCCCGGCTACCGCGCCAAGCTGCTCGAGAAGCTCGGCAACCAGGTCGAGCTCAGCACCGTGCGGGTCCTGCG
This sequence comes from uncultured Actinomycetota bacterium, assembly GCA_964451855.1. Taxonomy (GTDB): domain Bacteria; phylum Actinomycetota; class Nitriliruptoria; order Nitriliruptorales; family Nitriliruptoraceae; genus CSSed11-175R1. The sequence goes on along the minus strand of CAYVJT010000192.1, from coordinate 2,195 downwards.
TGCCGTCGAACGCGCCGGTACCGACACCCCCTGCGTCGGCGACGTGGCGGACCGGATGATGGTGGATCCCTCGACCGCGAGTCGCTTCGTCGACCAGCAGGTCGACGCCGGCTACCTCACCCGTCAACGCCACCCCGACGATCGACGACGCAGCCAGCTCGTGCTCACCGACGCGGGGAAGGAACTGCTCGCGGGGGTCACCGCAGCGCGGCGGGAGCTGCTCGCCGACGTGACCGCCGACTGGGCACCCGACGACCTCGAACGCCTCAGCGATCTGCTCACCCTGCTCGCCGAGGACTTCCACCAGCTCGAGAGCCAGACATGACCCGCCCCTCCCCCATCACCCCATCGACCCGAACGACCGAGGCCCCTGCCACCTCCCGACGGCCACGCACGGAGACCGCCGACGACCAGGTGACCGAACCGTCGCGCGACGACGACGTCGATGTCGACACCGAGGATGAGGGCCCCCCGGCCGCGCGCCGCAACCTCGCGCTGCTGCGCGACAGGACCTTCGGTCCGTACTTCTTCGGCAAGCTGCTGTCCACGATCGGCGTGTGGATCCACAACATCGCGGCAGCGATCCTGGTGTGGGAACTGACCCGCTCCACCCTGCTCGTCGGTGCGGTCAGCGTCGGTCAGTTCCTCCCGCAGTTCTTCCTCGCGCCCTGGAGCGGCGCGATGGCCGACCGCGGCGACCGCCGCAAGCAGCTGATCTTCGGACGCGTGGTGACCGTGATCGGGTCGGGCGGGCTGGCCGTGTGGATCGCGGTGTTCGGCGTCGAAGGGATCTCCGGGGCGGTCGCGGTCATCACCGCCGCGACGATCGTCGGCATCGGGTTCGCGCTCGGTGCGCCGGCGATGAACGCCCTGCTGCCTGCGTTGGTGCGGCCCGAGGAGCTGCCCTCCGCGATCTCCCTCGGCGCGCTGCCGATGACCATCGCCCGGTCGGCCGGACCCGCCCTGGGCGCGCTCCTGATCGCGACGGCCGGACCGTCCGCGACCTTCGCCGTCGCGGCAGCGCTCGGTCTGACCTTCACCATCATCATCGCCACGATCCACATCCGTGCCGTCCCCCGACCAGCGTCCAGCGATACCTCGGTCCGGGCCGGCTGGCGCTACCTGCGCGCGGACGCGAGCATGTCCGCGCTGATGCTCGGGGTCGTCACGATCGGCATCGGAGCCGATCCCGTCATCACCCTGACCCCGGCGGTGGCTGACCAGCTCGGACAACCGTCGAGCTTCATCGGCACCCTCGCCTCCGCCTTCGGCATCGGTGCCGCGATCGGGTTCCTGGCCCTCTCGCGGATGCAGGTCTGGCTCGGACTGCCCCGTCTGGCGGTCACGGGACTGCTCGGCCTCGGGTTCGGCATGGCGATGCTCGCGTTCGCTCCCACTCCCCTGTCGGCGATCCTGGCGATCGGGATCGGCGGGCTCGGGATGGCCTTCGCGCTCGCCTCACTGACGACCCTGATCCAGCAGCAGGTGCCCGAGGAGCTCCGTGGCCGGGTGATGGCCCTCTGGGGTATCGCGTTCCTGGGCTCGCGACCGATCGCTGCCGGGGTGACGGGTGCGCTGACCGACGCCACGTCGGTCATCCTCTCCCTCGCGCTCGTGGCAGCGATCCTCTTCGTCGGCGCCTACCTCGTGCGCCCACGACGGATCGACCCCCACCGTCAGGCCTCCTCGCGACATCGAGCATCGGGAGGCTGACCCACGCCTCCGAGGAGCTGCCCGTCGTGTGGCCTCACGAGCCTCGCTCCCCGTGCGCCCGGTCAGGCGATCGGCGCCACGATGGACGCCTCAGCTGAGGGGTCGTCAGCAGGGTCACCGACCGGCGGCCGCCGTCCCTAGCGCCATCCCTGACCGGGGCCTCGGTAGCGCCCCGGCCGGTTGCGCCCCGGCGCGTTGTGCAGGTTCTCGTGGAAGGTGTGGATGTCCTGCTGCATCCGGCTCGTCGAGTCAGCCTGACGCCGCCGTCCACGCTTCCAGGTCCCCACGAGGATGGCGACGAGGATGACCAGACCGAACAGCAGGATCAGCGACTCCATCATCGACTCCATGTCATCCGCTTCGCTCGTCTGCGCCGCTTGGCGCCGCGACCAGCAACCACACACCGGTACCGAAGGTGGGGACGAGCCTGCGACCTGCCTCCACGGCCATCTCACCGTACCGCGCCCTACGCGATGCGCTCG
>CAYVJT010000191.1:2388-7401 GCA_964451855.1 uncultured Actinomycetota bacterium | reverse complement strand
ATGTCGCTCGAAGGCGAGCGCACCTCCAACAGGTACGCGGCGGTGCGCTTGGTGCGGTGGCGCTCCCGGGACTCCGCGATCAGGAGCGCACCGGCCGCGACGGCGTTGAGGTACTGCACCTCGACGGTGAGCGCGACCGCCAGCCGTCCCCACGAGTTCGAGGACACACCGAACACCACGTCACCGAGGGCGAAGGTCACCCCACCGTGGACGATCCCGGCGAGGTTGGTGTGCTGTGCGCCCACGCGCAGCTGCGCCCGCGCCCAGCCGCCACCCCAACCGGTCACCTCGGCGCCGAGGCTCTCCGCGAACGGGTCTGCGAGCAGGACGGGCTCGAGCGCCCGCCGGTTGCCGTCGAGGTCCTCCTCGGCTCCGGGCACGTCGGCTCCTGTCGCGGTCGTGCGAACGGTAGTCCCGAGCTGTCGACCGGGGTGGATCACGCCAGCCCGGTGCTCCCGCCGCGCCGAGCGTCGCCCACCCGTTCGCCCGATGGCCGCACCGCATGTACCCCGCCGAAGTACAGGTCCGTCTCGTGCCACACGTTGACCGGTCGGTGCTCGGCGAGGTGAGCGACCGCATCGGCGTCGAAGCCGGGTTCGACCTGGACGGTGGTGCCGTCCCAGTGGATCCGGGGGGAGCGGATCGCCGGTGCCAGAGGCAGTCCGTGGTCGAGGAGCCCGACGAGCACCTGGGTCAACGCGCTGCGGATGCGCTCGCTCCCCCCGGATCCCAGCACGACCGGATCGTCGTCGGACGGCAACAGGATGCTCGGCGCCATCATCGAGCCGACCCGTTCGCCCGGCGCGGCGGTGTGGAAGCCGGCCGGGTGGAGGTCCTCCTCACCCATGATGTTGTTGGCCATGATCCCGGTGCCGGGCAGGATCACCCCGCTGCAACTGCCGTTGGAGGTGGTCATCGACGCGAGGTTGCCCTCGTCGTCGGCGATGCTGACCTGGGTGGTCCCCCTGCTGCTGAGCGGCCGTGGCGCCGTGTGGTAGCGGGCCACCTCGTCGAGCACCTCGGCGAGCTGTTCGAGCGCGGCCCCCGACCCGCAGGGTGGCAGGCGATCGCCTCGCGCCGACAGCCTGCTCAGGGCCCGCACGATCAGCGTGCCCCCGAACGACGGCGGCGGGTTGGTGAGCAGCCGGGCGCCACGGTGCCAGGCGGTGAGCGGCACACGTTCGATCACCTGGTAGGCGGTGAGGTCCTCGACGGTGACCGCCCCACCGTGCTCCGCCATGTCATCGGCGATCACCCGGGCGAGATCGGGGTCACCGAACCCGGTGACGTCGCCGTCCGCGATGGCGTCGAGGAAGCGGGCCAGCGGCAGGTTGACCATGACCGACCCGTCGGTGAAGGGGCCACCGTCGACGAGGTAGCGCTCGCGTCCCTCGTCGCTGAGCGTGAGTATCGGTTCGAGGAGGCGGACCACCCCGGCCTGTTGCGCGGCGAGGACGACGCCCTCACGCGCCAAGGCGGCTGCGGGACCGACCACCTCGCGCAACGGGACTCGACCCAGGCGCCGGTGGACGTGGAGGTAGCCGGGGAGGCAACCCGGGACGGCGACGGACCCGTGACCGACGTGGAAGACCTGGTCGGCTCCCTTGAACCGGAGGGTCACCGGTTGGAGGTGGGGGACGGGAGCATCGCTGGTGCGGGCACGGCCGGGCGTGTCGACGAAGAAGTCGAACACGACCTCCTCGGCGTCGCTGGTCCGCGCGAGGAGGAACCCGCCGCCGGCGAGGCTCGACAGGCCCGGCTCCGCGACCGCTGCGGCGAACCCCGCCGCGACCGCGGCGTCGTAGGCGTTGCCACCCGCCTGGAGGAGCTCGACGGCAGCGGCGACCGTCGCCGGGTGGCCTCCGGCCACCACACCACGAGGTGGCTCGTGGCCCGGCGAGGCGGAGGAGGGCGGACGGGACACGTCGGCTACCGATGGCTCGTACGAAGGCCGGCGGGGACCGCCGGCTGCGGCAGTGTGCCCGCCAGCGCGTCCTCGCGCCGAACGGGCGCGCACCCGTCACGGCGGGACCGTGGATCCCGGCCCCGCGCACGTGCGGTCGACCGTCTGCCATAAGCTGCGCGTCGCCAGGGCCCGTAGCTCAGCCTGGCAGAGCGCTGCCCTTGCATGGCAGAAGTCGTCGGTTCGAATCCGATCGGGTCCACATCATCACGACACACGACGTCGCGCAGCCCGGGGACCTATGCTGCTCCGGGAGCCGGCGGGGTCGGGACGGCGCGTGACACGAGCTGCCCGGTAGCCAGCCGGGGTAGCCCAGGGACGGAGGTCCCGCCCCGAGTGGGCCATCGAGCGGTGCCATCCCGGCACCTTGCCAACACACTGTGCAGTGAGCGTCCCGCAGGAAGCTGCGTGGTCGAGGACCCAACGGAGGAACGAGCATGGACCGCATCGTCGTCGGGGTCGACGGATCCGCGACCGCGCGCAAGGCCCTGGCCTGGGCCGCTTCGGAGGCCGAGAAGAGCGGTGCGCTGCTCGACGTGGTCCACGCGTACAAGCCCCCGTACCGGCGCGAGGAGGAACGCAGCGCGCTGGCCAGCGGCGCGTACAGCGGACTGAGCGGGGTCGACATGGAGGGGCTGCAGCGCCGTCGCGACGAGGAGTACCGTGACGCGCACAACCAGGCGCTCGGTCGGGTCAACAAGGCCCTGGAGCGGGTCGGGGTCGACACCTCGAAGGTCCAGGTCGAGAAGCACGCCGTCACCGGGGTGCACCCCGAGTACGCGCTGATCGAGCTGTCCCGCGGTGCCTCGCTGTTGGTCGTCGGATCGCGCGGTCGTGGTGCCGTCGCGGGGCGGCTGCTCGGGTCGGTGTCGCGGGCCTGCGTCGAGCACGCCCACTGCCCCGTCGTCGTGGTCCCACCGACCTCGGAGGGCGACGACTTCGGGGACTGACCCGAACCACCGCGTAGGGTCCCCTCCCGCTCGGATCCCCGCTCGGAGAGGAGTTGCGCGGTGACCTTGGGCGTCGACGTCGGTGGGACGTTCACGGACCTCGCGGTCTGGGATGGCAACCGCCTGCACATCGGCAAGACGTCCACCACCACCGACCAGAGCGAGGGTGTGGTCGCCGGAGCCCGTGAGCTGCTCGGCGATCGTCGGGTGAGCGCCTTCCTGCACGGCACGACCGTGGCCACCAACGCCCTCCTGGAGCGGCGCGGAGCCCGGACCGCGTTGGTCACCGACCGCGGCTTCCGTGATCTGATCGAGATCGGACGCCAGGACCGGCCGGCGCTCTACGACAGCTTCGCGGACCGTGCGATCCCGCTGGTACCGCGCGACGGGCGCTTCGAGGTGGCACGAGAGGGGCGGGAGGAGGTCGCCGCCGACGGCCCCGAGGACCGGGCTCCCACCGGCGAGCGGGACGCCGCCTCCGACGGTCCGGCGGACGAGCTCCTGACCTCGCTCGTCAGCTACGCCCCTGAGGCGGTCGCGGTGTGCCTGCTGTACGGCTACGCGCACCCGGAGCACGAGGAGCGGATCGCCGAGCTGATCACGGACCACCTCGACGTCCCCGTCTCCCGATCGAGCGCGGTGTCGGGTGAGTTCCGCGAGTTCGAACGCCTGTCGACCACGATCCTGAACGCCTACCTCACACCGGTGGTCGAACGCTACCTCCGCAGCCTGCGCACCCGAGCCGCCGACGCCGGCCTGCCCGAACGCCTCGAGGTGATGCGGTCATCGGGCGGGTTGATGTCGGTGGAGTCGGCCTGCGAGCTCCCCGCCGCGGTGCTGCTGTCGGGGCCGGCGGGCGGGGTGGTCGCCTCCGCCGAGCTCGGCCGCGCGCTCGATCTCGCGCACGTCGTGTCGTTCGACATGGGCGGCACCTCCACCGACGTCTGCCGCATCGACGACGGCCGCCCCGAGGTCTCCTACGAGCGCGCGATCGACGGACTGCCGTGCCGGCTGCCCTCCGTCGCCGTGCACACCGTCGGCGCCGGCGGCGGCAGCATCGCCTGGGTCGACGGGGGCGGCGCGTTGCGCGTCGGACCGCAGAGCGCCGGTGCCCAACCGGGCCCCGCCTGCTACGCACGTGGCGGCACCGAGGCCACGGTCACCGACGCCAACCTCGTCCTCGGCCGCATCGATCCGCAGGGCCGGCTGGCCGGCACCGTCGACCTGGACGCCGAGGCGGCCCGTCGCGCCGTCACCGAACTCGGCGAGCGGATCGGGTTGGGCCCGGTCGAGACCGCGCTCGGCATCGTGCGTGTCGCCGAGGAGCACATGGCCCGGGCGATCCGTGTCGTGTCGGTCGAGGAGGGCAGCGACCCCCGCGAGGCCACCCTCGTCTCGTTCGGTGGAGCGGGCGGCCTGCACGCCAGTGCGCTGGCCCGCAACCTGGAGATGGCCGGGGTCGTCGTCCCGCCCTACGCCGGGGTGTTCTCGGCCGTCGGACTGCTGCTGAGCCCTCGGCGCACCGACCGGGCCCGCAGCGCCGAGGTGGATCTCGACGACCCGGACGCGTTGGCTCGGCTCGCCGACGCCGTCGCCGGTGACGCCCGTGAGGAGCTCTCGGACAGCGACGTCGAGGTGGCCGTGCGGGTCGATGTCCGCTACCTCGGCCAGGCGCACGAGACGCCGGTGCCCTACGAGCCCGGCGACGACGCGACGACGATCGCGGAGCGGTTCCACGTCGCCCATCGGCAACGCAACGGCTTCGCCCGGCCGGAGGACCCGATCGAGATCGTGACGGTCCGTGCAGAGGCGACCGCCCCGCCTGGACTGACGTGGGACCGGCTGCCCGAGGTCAGCCCGACGGGCTCGGCCCACCGCGGACACCGCGAGGTCACGACCACCGACGGGCCGGTCACCGCCGACGTGTGGTGGCGGGCAGGCCTCGCTGCCGATGACGAGGTCGTCGGCCCCGCCATCATCGAGGAGCGCGAGGCCACCACCTTCGTCGCGCCCGGCGAACGCGCCGTGGTCCACGCCTCCGGCGCCCTGCGGATCACCTGGTGAGCGGCTGACCCACCACCTCGCCCCGGACACCGTGAC
>CAYVJT010000191.1:0-2288 GCA_964451855.1 uncultured Actinomycetota bacterium | reverse complement strand
CGGCACGTGGGGGGCGGCACGTGGGTCGGGGTACCGTGCGGTGGCGACCCTGCCCCGGACACAAGGCAGCGATGTGGCAACCTCCTCGATGATGATGGACCTCGGCACTCCGGCGCCCGACTTCACGCTGGAGGAGGTGAGCGACGGCAGCACGGTTGCGCTGCACGACCTCGCGGACGCCCCCGCGCTGGTGGTCGCCTTCATCTGCAAGCACTGCCCCTACGTGGTGCACGTGCAGGACGAGTTCGCGGCTGTCGCCCGCGAGTACCAGCAACGCGGGGTCAGCGTCGTCGGTATCGGCCCGAACGATCCGGGGGTCTCCCCAGACGACACCCCCGAGGGTCTCGCACAGCAGAAGCGAGAGGTCGGCTTCACCTTCCCGTACCTCTTCGACGCAGACCAGAGCGTCGCCAAGGCCTACGGTGCGGCCTGCACCCCGGACCTGTTCGTGTTCGATCGTGACCGGCGGCTCGCCTACCGAGGACAGTTCGACGCCAGCCGGCCGGGGAAGGGCGAGCCCGACGGCGCCGATCTGCGTGCCGCGCTCGACGCGTTGCTCGAGGGCCGACCGGTCCCCGAGGACCAGCAGCCGTCGATGGGCTGTTCGATCAAGTGGGCCCCGGGCAACGAGCCCAGCTGACCCCACCCCAGCACCACCGCGCCACCAGCGCGCCACCACCGGCCAGGACCCGGCCAGGACCGAGGACCGCGACGTGGGAACCATCGAGGTCGATGCCGTCACCCTCGAGGTGGCCCGCAACCGGTTCGCGGCGATCGCGGAGGAGATGGGCACGGTGCTGCGCCGCACCGCCTACTCGCCCAACATCAAGGAACGGATCGACTGCTCGGCCGCGATCTTCGTCCCGTCGGGTGAGATGCTCGCCCAGGCCGAGCACATCCCGGTCCACCTCGGCTCCATGCCCGCGTCGGTGCGGGCCGTGCTCGACGCCTTCGGCGGTGAGCTCGACGGAGACACCCAGTACGCGGTCAACGACCCCTTCGCCGGCGGCACCCACCTCAACGACCTCACGCTGGTGCGGCCGGTCGAGGTGGAGGGCGAGCTCATCGGCTTCGTCGCCAACCGGGCCCACCACGCCGACGTCGGAGGTGACGCGCCCGGCTCGATGCCGGCCCGCGCCACCCACATCGATCAGGAAGGTCACCGTGTCGCGCCGATGTCCGCCGTGGTCGACGGCACCTGGTTGGACGCCTTCGTCCAGCCGTTCCTGGCGGCGACCCGCACGCCGGAGGAGCGCCTGGGTGATCTCTCCGCGCAGCTGGGCGCCAACGAGGTCGGTGCCCAACGGATGATCGAGCTGGCCCGGCAGCTCGGCCCCACCGCGTTCGGCCGGCTCTCGGACGCGGTGCTCGACTACGGCGAGCGGCGGATGCGGGCGGCCCTGGCAGAGCTGCCCGCGGGGACCTACCGCTTCACCGACCACATGGAGGGCCAGGACGAGCTGCACCCGATCACCGTGACGATCGAGCTCGCCGGTGGTGAGCTGCACGCCGACCTCACCGGATCGTCCCCGCAGGTCGCCGCCAACTTCAACGCCGTCGAGGCGGTGACCAGGTCGTGCCTGTACTACGCCGTCCGCGTCGCGACCGACCCCTCGATCCCGGCCAACGGCGGTTGCTACCGACCGCTGTCGCTGACGACCACCCCGGGGACGATCGTCGACGCGGAGCCGCCCGCCGCGGTGGCCGCCGGCAACGTCGAGACGAGCCAGCGCATCGCCGACGTCCTGCTCGGCGCGCTGGCGCCCGCCAGCCCCGACCGTGTCCCCGCCGCCTCCCAGGGGACGATGAACAACATCCTGATCGGCTCGGCGCGCACCGCCTACTACGAGACCGTGGCCGGCGGCCAGGGGGCCAGGAAGGGCCGCCACGGCCAGTCGGGGCTGCAGACCGGTATGACCAACACGCGCAACACCCCGATCGAGTCGTTGGAGGCGCACTACCCCTTCAAGGTGCGGCGCACGACACTGTGGACCAGCGGCGGCGAGGGGCGCTTCCGCGGCGGCGACGGCATCGAACGGGAGCTCGAGTTCCTCGAACCCGCCACCGTCTCGCTGATCGGTGAACGGCGACGGACGCGCCCCTGGGGCCTGCAGGGTGGCGGGCCGGGCGCCAGCGGTGAGGACTGGCTCCTACCTCGAGGTGGTGGCCGCGAACGCCTGCCGGGCAAGGTGACCTTCGACGTGCAACCGGGAGACCGCCTCCTGGTGCGCACCCCCGGCGGCGGTGGCTGGGGCCCGGCCTCGTAGCCGCCAGCGCACACCCACCCC
>CAYVJT010000190.1:0-7404 GCA_964451855.1 uncultured Actinomycetota bacterium | reverse complement strand
CATGCCCAAACGAACCCACCAACTATCACCTCAACGACGCTGTATTCGCTCAGTTCGTCCGTATTCGCTCAGTTTCAGTTAGGACATGCGACTACGGATCAGGCGGCCGGGGGTTCGAATCCCTCCCAGCGCGCAACGTGAATTCGGCCTCTGAGGACCATCTGGGAGGCCGAATTTCGTGTTTGTAGGTTCTCGGCGAAGCGGCTGTCCACAGGGCGTCATGCCCAGATCGTGACGAATCGCCGGGCGTGCGTAGCGTGGTTTTCCCCAGACGGGGAGGTTGCTGTGGCGATCGATCGGTTGCCCTCGGGGAGGTTTCGAGCGCGGCTGATGATCGATGGGCGGCGCTTCACGGCGACGTTGCCGACGGAGGCCGACGCCAGGGTCTGGGAGATCGAGACGCATGCTGCCGCGGCTGGGTGCCGCCGGGCCGCGTCGCTGACTTTCGGCGTCTATACGGAGGGCTGGTTGGCGGGGTTCATCGACGACGCGCCGGATCGCGCGCGCTTCGAGTCAGCGCTCGAGCACCGGCTCCTCCCTGTGCTCGGGGAACTGCCGTTGCTCGATGTGCTCGAAGCCGACCGCGACGAGCTGTACCGCCGACTGGTGAACGCCCGTGCGACCGGGACAGACGATGCGGCGCGGGAGTGCCTGGACCTGATCCTTGAAGATGCCGCCGAGGACTGGCGCGCCGCGCCGTCGCTGTCGTCGCGGAGGTCCGGCAGCGTCCGCCAGGCCACCCGGTTGCGTGAATAGGCACGTCAACGGTACTATTTAGGAAACCCATCGGGAGACGGCTTCGGTGCAGGACCTGCGGGACAGCGTGGCGGCCGATGTTGCCGCGGAGCGGTTGGACCGTTCGCCGCACGAGCTGCGGCGTCTACTTCGTTCTGGCCAGGTCTGTGCGCATCGTCGGGCGGGTCGCTGGTTCGTTCCCATGTCCGAGGTCCGTCGCCTCCAGCGGTTGCCGCAGCCGGTGGGGCGCCCGTTCTCCCCAGGGCCCGCCTGGGCGCTGCTCACGATGCTGTCGGGTGACGATCCGGCGGGCCTGTCGCCGCCTCGCAGATCCCAACTGCGACGGCACCTCCTCGATGCGGACATCGATGAGTTCGCGGCACGCCTCGGGCGGCGCGCCAGTCGCAGGCTCGTGTATGCGCACCCTTCGATGCTCCAGGCGCTGACTGCCGACCCTCGCGTGGTACTGACCGGCCTTTTGGCAGCCGAACGCGCTGGCGCCCGCCTCGTGGCGGCTGACACCGTCGAAGTTGAGGGCTATGTCGCCGAGGGCGACATCGCTGGGCTGTACGCGGCGTATGGGTTGGTCGATGCCGACGAGGTTGCCAACGTGATCCTGTGTCTCGTGGATGACGCGGCGCAGGTCCCCCGCTGGTCGGGGGTGGCGGCCGGTCCTGTGGTGGGCCTCGACCTGTGGGAGTCCGGCGACGCACGTGCCTGTGAAGAGGGGCAACGGATGTTCGCCGAGGCGCTCGAGACCTTCCGTGACCGCTGAGGTCCTGCGAGCCGACGACCCTGTCGTGTTGCCCCACCTCGGCAGCATCGGTCGGCTGTGGGCAGCCGTGGTCGATGTCGCGGACCAGCATGCACAGGGATGGACACTCATCGGCGCGCTCATGGTCATGCTGCACGAACACGAGGCCAGTAGGCCGACACGGCCGGCCACCGCGGATGCGGATGCTGTTGTCGACGCGCGAGGCGCAACCGGTGCCACCCGCATCATGGCGACGCTCCTGCAGGCCCAAGGCTGGGAGCTCGCCACCGGCCACGTCGACGTCGACGGGCACGGGTACAGGTTCGTCCGAGACGGGCTCGAGTTCGACGTAATCGCTCCTGAGGGCATGGGCGGGCGCGCCGATCTGACCACCGTCCCTCCACTGCGGGCGCCCCAGCTCGCGGGAACCCGCCAGGCCCTGGACCGAACAAGGCGGGTCGCAGTCAACCTCGGTGGCCGCGTTGCGGCGCTTCCGCGTCCCGACCTGCTGGGCGCGCTGGTGGTCAAGTCCTGTGCCGCTGCTGGCGACCATGTTCGGGGTCCACAACGTCACCTCGAAGACCTCGCGCGCCTCTACCGACTCGTGGCCGATCCCTCGGCACTCGCCCCGACCGCCAAGGATCGCAAGCGGCTGCGGGACACCGCGGAGCCCACCTGGGAGGTGCTGAACGATCCCGGCGAGCGGGCTGCCGCCCGAGCTGCCCGGCAGTTGCTCACCACCCCACATGCATGAAACGCGCCTCGGCTTGCCGAGCGAGATGCCGAACCCAGGTCATGCCCAACCGAACCCACCAACTATCGCCTCAACGACGCTGTATTCGCTCAGTTCGTCCGTATTCGCTCAGTTGCAGTGAAGACATGCGACTACGGATCAGGCGGCCGGCGGTTCGAATCCCTCCCAGCGCGCAACGTGAATTCGGCCTCTGAGGACCATCTGGGAGGCCGAATTTCGTGTTTGTAGGTTCTCGGCGAAGCGGCTGTCCACAGGGGGTCATGCCCAGATCGTGACGAATCGGTGGGCGTGAGTAGCGTGGTTCTCCACAGACGGGGAGGGAGCGGTGGCGATCGATCGGTTGCCGTCGGGCAGCTTTCGGGCTCGGCTGATGATCGATGGGCAGCGCTACACGGCAACGTTGTCGACCGAGGCGGATGCCGATCTGTGGGAGGTCGAGACCCGTGCCGCCGTGGTCAAGCGCCAGGGTGCTGGGTCGGTGACGTTCGCCGTCTACGCCGAGGGCTGGTTGGCGGGGTTCATCGATGACGCGTCGGACCGGACGCGGTTTGCGACACAGCTCGAGCATCGGCTCGTCCCTGTGCTCGGGGAGCTATCGCTGTTCGAGGTGCTGGAGGCGGACCGCAACGAGCTGTGCGGCCAGGTTATGGACGCCGGTGGGGAGGGGGATGACGAAGCCACGCGGGAGTGTCTGCACCTGATCCTGGAGGATGTCGTTGAGGAACTGTGTGCCGGAGTGGATCAAGGCGCGGTCCAGAGTCGGTCGATGGGGAGGACCTGGATGCGGTCGTCTGCGCGGTAGGCCTGGGGTCCGGTGTTGAGGACAACGCCTGCGACGAACGCGTCGCCGAGTGCGTCGCGGATAGCGCGGAGTCCGGTGAGATCTTTCGCCGTGACGCGTGTTGCGGCCTTGACCTCGATCGCGACGAGGGTTCCGTCGCGCCGTTCGGCAATGAGGTCCACCTCAGCGCCATCGTGGGTTCGCCAATGTCCGAGTCCGGCGATGTCGTCCATCCAAGACAGCTGTTTCATGACCTCGGCGACGACGAAGGTCTCGAGGAGGTGGCCGAACTCCTGCATGGCGGTGGCGTCACGGCGTGCGAGCTTCTCAGGAGTGAGGCGCAGAAGGTGTGCGGCGAGCCCCGCATCGATCACGTGGAGCTTGGGCATGGCGACGGCCCGGGCACGCAGTGTCGTGCCCCAGGCAGGGAGGCGCTGAACGAGGAACAGCGCCTCCAGCAGCTTCGTGTAGTTCTCGGCCGTCCGGGCCTTGAGCCCCGCTGCCTCGCCTGCGCTCGCGATGTTGAGCATCTGGGCGGTCTGGCCGGACAGGCGTGCGAGAAGATCGGGCAAAGCGGCCTTCTGCTGGATCCGCGCCAACTCGGCGACGTCACGTTCAAGACAGAGCGCGAGGTAGTCGTCGAACCACCGACTACGTGCCCCGGGCCTGGCCCGACGCAACGCCGGCGGGAAGCCGCCGTCGGTCACACGAGCGATGTACTGCTCTCTTGTGGTCGTCGATGGACGGGCGTCGACGGTTGAGTCAGGGGCAGCGAACAGGCGAGCAACCAACGTGTCCGGTGTCCCATCGATCTCACCTTGCGCCAGTGGGAGGATGTCCATCAGGTGCAGCCGACCCGTGAGCGCCTGTGCTGCCCGCGGGAGCGCATCGTGACGGGTGGAGCCAGAGATCACGAAGCGGCCCGGAGACCCGTCCCGGTTGAGCTCCGACTTGATCGCATCCAGGACCATCGGCACGTGTTGATACTCGTCGATGAACACCGGCCCGGGACCGGAGACGAAGGTGGCCGGATCGGCCTCGACGGCCGCGCGGGTTGCGGGATCATCGAGGTCGAGGACCATGCTGTTGGACGCCTGGGCAACGGCGCGTAGCAGCGTGGTCTTGCCGACGGCTCGAGGTCCCTGCAGGGCGACAACGGGCTCATCCAGCATCCGCGATCGGATGACCGGCTCGATCCTGCGGGTGACGTGCCGCTCGACTCGTGCGCCGCTCACGGTCGCTCCTCTGCTCGCTGCGCAGTTTGAGGTTAGTAACCTGCGCAAGTAGAGGATTGAAACGTGCGCGATACGAGTCTACTGACGTTCGCCATCGGAGCCATCCTTCGCCCGGAGATGGCACGTATCGGTGACGCTGGGCCCGAACCCAAGTCATGCCCAAACGTGCCCACCGTCCACACCCTCAACGACGCTCTATTCGCTCTGTTCCCCTGAATTCGCTCAGTTTGCGTAAAGACATGCGACTACGGATCAGGCGGCCGGGGGTTCGAGTCCCTCCCAGCGCGCTGCTCGAGAACGGCCCGCTACCTAGCTCTGGTGCGCCGTTCTCACGGTTTCAGGTTCCGGATTGCGCGCCTTCCCAGGCTCCGACGGGCACGGCTGTGTCTCGGATCCCTTGACCGGGCTGTGACCGTGCAACGGTGAGGCCGGTAGTGACGGCCGATGGTGCGACAGGGTGCCGTGCGCTACCAGAGGTTGCCGTGGGCCGGGATACCGCCGGCGCCGCTGAGGGTGCGGGCGAGGTGGAGCAGGTCCAGGTCATGAAGGTCGTGTTCTTCGGGGTGAAGGCGTTGTCGGATCGGGCGCGGGTGCCGTCGTCGAGTTCGACGCCGTAGGACGTGCCAGGGCCGACCTCGCCGATCCAGCCGGCGTCGGCTTGGGGTCGAACAGCGAGGCCGAGGTGTTGGAGCGCGTAGAGGGTTCCCATCGCGACGTGTTCGATGCTGTCCTCGTTGCCGGTGATCCGGCAACCGCCGACGTGGCCGGAGTAGTCGCATCGGCCGCCGGCGTTGGGTTCGCCCGAGTAGCTGTAGAGCCGCTCGATCCCCCGGGCGGCTGCCGATGCCCTCTCGCCGAGCGAGCTCGGCGTGATGAGCACGAGGATGTCGGCGCCGAGCACCTGCAGTTGGATGGCGGGCCAGCCATCCCGGAAGCCGTGCTCGGTCATGTCCGGTCGCACGTCGGTGTGTGAGCGTGCGGGACCGCCAGATCCTTGTAGGTCGAGACCGGGGTGTGGCGGGGCTCATCGCCGGTGCTGAGACACCTGAGGCAGTGGTGCGGTGGCAGCGCGAGAGGTGCCGTCGCGAGATGCTCGGAAGCGAGCGCTCCCTCCGTGGTTGCCGCGACTGCGAGGACGGCGACCACGACCGTCATACGTGTCGGGTCGAGGTGAAGGCGCCGCGGAGCCGGGCCCGCACCCAGCAGGCCGGGCCGGAGAGGCGGCCGTGGCTGGAGAAGGGCTCGACCCCACGAGAAGTGGTGTGTCGGCGATCCTGATCGTCGCTACCTGCCTCGACGGCTGTAGCCGTAGCCACCACCCCCGAAGACGAGGAGCAGGACGACGATGAGGATGATCCAACCGGTGGTGCTCAAGGCGTTCTCCGAGCTTGCTGGTGGCGCTGGTCATGAGGGAGTGAGTGCGTGAGCCCTGTCTACAGGACGAACACGACAACCAGGATGACGATGATGATGAGTGTTCCGAGTCCGATGCCGATACCCATGACTGCCTCCTTCCGTGATCGAGATGGCGTGCCACGAGGGGTGGTCGGGGAGTGAGCGTTCAAGGCGAGGTCTGAACGGTGCAGGCTGGCCAGGGACAGGGCGAGGGCGGTCAGACGTTCTCGGGGTCACGGGCCGGAGCGGTCTCGGCGTTGCCCACCACTTCGGTGCTGGTGACACGCGCTCGGCGACGTGAGGGGCTGAGGCTGCTCCAGAACACGAGCGAGACCAGCAGCCCGATGACACCGACCACCATAAGGATCACACCGGTCACGCCGAGGTTGATGCCGTCGACCGAGGTCTCCAGCGCGAACCGCAGGATCGCCCCGAGGGCGATCAGGAAGACGCTGACACCTATACGCATTGCCCACTCTCCGTCGAACCTGCGATCGGTCGGGTGACCGGCTGACTCTCAGCGGCAGACTCAGTTCCGATGGTGCCGCGGCCCCGTGACCAGGCCGTGACGGTGGCGTGACGTCAGCCACCCTCGGGTCACCCGGCTCCGTCCGTGTCGGCGACGCCGACGGAACGGCCGGTCTCGAGGAACGTTCGCACGGCGGCGAGGACCAGGTCGATGTCGGTGAGCGTCAAGGTCCGGCGGAACCCGGACGACAGGTCGGAGGTCTGGCGGACGTCGACCCGGAGTGGCGCGGTCGAGCCCTCTTCGGTCCACACCCGGAGCACCATGAGGCCGGTCTGATGTCGGTTCATGCTGCCATCGTGCCCGTCGACCGTGACGGTGGCGTCACGGCCCCTCGTCCAGCAGCGCCTGCAACCGGGGTGTTGGCGCGAGCCCGAGCTCGCGCAGCAGCAACTCCCGGTAGCGCGAGAACTCCCGGATCGCGTCCGAGACGTTGCCTTCGGCCATGTGCACGCGCATCAGGGCCGCCCGCGGACTCTCCCGCAGCGGGTCGGCGTTGATCGCCGCCTGCGCGGCCGAGGCAGCCTGCGCGAAGGAGCCCTCACCCCGCAGGTCGTCGGCCAGCGTCTCGAGTGCGTGCAGGCGCCGCTGGCGCCAGGTTTCCGCCTCCACGATCACCCAGTCCTCGTACCAGTCCGGAAGGATGTCGGAGGAGAGTGCATCGACCTCGGCCGAGGACGACCGGTCGACCGTCAGCGACTCGTGCGGACCGGCCAGACGACGCGCGAGCGCTTCGGACTCCCACAGGTCGACCGTGATCTGGTCGGCGACGGCCAGTTGCGAGGTCGTGACGGCCAGTGCCGACCGCGCTCCCTCGTCGAGCCGTGCCAGCGTGGAACGCAGGCTGGAACTCGCCTGCTCCTGACTGACGTCGGGCCACAGGGCACCAGCCGCGAGCGTGCGCCGCACCGGGCGCTTTCGCAGCGCGAGGAACGCAAGCAGCCGCTGCGGACCCTCCGCGATCGCGATGTCGACGCGTCCGTCCGACAGGCCGAACCCTCCGAGCAAGGAGATGCGCGGAGCGAGCGGGCCCTGCGCGTCGCCTCCGGCTGCCCGTGCGCCTTGCGCCCCCATGGACATCCTCGTTCTCTGGAAGGACGATGATGACACACTTCGCGCCCCGCCGACCATGCTGCGCCCCACCTTGCGACCCAGGCCACCACACCTCGTCCGGCTGCCCGCACCGGGTGCTCCCATGAGGTTCGGGCACTTCGTGCGGCCAGC
>CAYVJT010000189.1:2533-7423 GCA_964451855.1 uncultured Actinomycetota bacterium | reverse complement strand
CCGCCTCCGGCCCCTCCAACCCCACCACGGGGCCTCCGGCGCCGCTCATCGCGCCACCTCCCCGAGGAGTCCCTGGGGTCGCAACAGCAACGTCGCCGCCAGCAGGAAGACCACCGTCAGATCACCGATACCTGCCCCCGCGAAGAAGTTCACGAACTGCTGGGTGAGTCCGACGAGCACGGCGGCGAGCGCGGTCCCCTCGACGCTGCCGAGCCCACCGATCACCACGACGATGAAGGCGAAGATCAGGATGTTGAGCCCGAACTCGGGGGTGACCCCAGCGAAGAACACCGCGCCGAGCACCCCGCCGATCGCCGCGAGCAACCCACCGACCGCGAAGACCAGCGTGAAGCTCTTGGCGACGTCGATCCCCATGGCCTGGACCATGGACCGGTTCTCCACCCCAGCGCGGATGATGAGGCCGTGACGGGTCCGTCGTAGGAAGGTCAACAGGGCGACCAGCAGCACCACGGAGATCATCAGGATCAGCAGGCGGCTGACGGGGATCCTGGCGCCGGCGATGACCACGACACGGCGGAAGATCTCAGGCAGGGGGAAGGTCTGCGGGTCGTAGCTGAACCACCCTCCGATCAGCGCGACACCGGCGATGCTCAGCCCGAGCGTGATCAGGATCTGGGTGACGTGATCACCGTAGAACCGTCGGACGAAGAACCGCTCGGTCACCCATCCGACGGCCAGACCCGCGACGCCGGCGACCATCACCGCGACGGCGAAGCGCAGGGCGAGCAGCTCGATGAAGCCGAACCGTGTCATCACCCACCACGTCGCGTAGCTGCCGACGGTGAAGAACAGGCCGTGAGCGAGGTTGAGCACGTCCATCAGCCCGAAGATCAGCGACAGGCCGCTGGCGATGAGGAAGTAGACACCAGCCAGGCCGAGGCCCGTGACCGACAACAGCACGAAGACCTGCAGGCTCACGATCCATCCTCCGGGTCGCGATCGACGTTGGCTCCACCGTCGTCGGTCCGGGACCGTCCGACGCCCAGCAGGCTCTGCTTGAGGCTCTCGTCGGTGAGCAGGCGGTCCATCGGCCCCTGCCAGGCGACCTGCCCCTCGTCGAGGACGACCGCGTCGGTTGCGAGCTCCTCGGCGACCCGCAGGTTCTGCTCGACGAGGAGCACCGTCGCATCCGCTGTGGCCCGGGACAGGGCCGCGACCACCTCGGTGATGATGATCGGGGCCAGCCCCTTCGTCGGCTCGTCGATCAGCAGGAGCTTGGCGGGGTGCAGCAGCGCGCGGCCGAGCGCGAGCATCTGCTGCTGGCCGCCGGAGAGCGAGCCCGCCTTCTGGGCCGCACGCTTCTCCAGCTCGGGGAACAGCTCGTGCACCGTCGGCAACCGCTCAGCCGCCTCCGGCCACTGCATCGCGAGTCGGAGGTTCTCCTCCACGGTGAGCTGGGTGAAGACCTCGCGGTCCTCGGGCACGTAGGCCAGGCCCCGCTGGACGCGTTGATGGGTCGGCAGCTCGCCGATCTCGGCCCCGTCGAACTCGATGCGGCCGCTGGAGGGCAGCAGTCCGAGCAGCGACAGCAAGGTCGTGGTCTTGCCCACACCGTTGCGCCCGAGCAGCGCCGTCACCTGGTTGGGCGCCACCTCGAAGTCGAGCCCGTGCAGGATGTGCGCTTCGCCCCGGTGGACGTGCAGTCCCTCGACCCGCAGCAGCGGTGCGGAACGGCCATCGGCTGGGCCGCCCGCCGCGCCACCAGGGGCGGCGTGCGACGCGGCGTCCTCCCGGACCTCCATCCTGTCCTCCCTCTCCCGTACGTCTGCGACGACCAGCCGGTGCGTCAGGCCGCCTCACCGAGGTAGGCCGACTGCACCGTCGGGTCGGCCATCACGGCCTCTGGTGGACCCACCGTCAGCAGCCGTCCGTTGTGCAGCACGGCGATGCGATCCGAGACGTCGACGACGAGCTCCATGCGGTGCTCGACCATGACCACGGTCCGGCCGCGGTCGTGGACGTCACGGATGACCCGCACGAGTGGCTCGACCTCCTCCACGCTGACCCCGGCGGTGGGCTCGTCCAGCAGCAGCACCTGCGGCGAGGAGCACAGCAACAGCGCGATCTCGAGCTTGCGCTTGTCACCGTGCGACAGGTCGGCCACCGGGTCGGATGCCCGGTTGCCGAGGCCCACCTCGGTGAGCGCCTCGAGACCGGCCTGGGTCGCCTCATCGCCCCACCGGGGACGCGAGAAGAGCGACAGGCTGCCGCCTCGCGCTGCCTGCGCCGCGAGGCGTGTGTTCTCGACGACGGTCAGGTTCGGGAAGAGGCTCGAGGTCTGGAAGGTCCGTCCCAGGCCCCGTCGGACGCGGGCCGCAGGCCGCAGCCGCGTCACGTCCTCACCGAGCAGCTCGACCGAGCCGCTCCGCGCGTCGTTCACGCCGGCGATCACGTTGAGCAGGCTCGTCTTGCCCGCCCCGTTCGGCCCGATCACCGACAGGAACTCGCCCTCGTGGACCTCGAGGTCGATGTCCTCCAGGATCGTGAAGCCACCGACCCCCCACCCGAGCCCGCGCGTGGTCAGGACCGTGGTCCCCGCAGTGCGCCCCGAGCTTGCGACCTGCGTCGGCTCAGGCGTCGGTTCCTCCGCTGGCCCGGCTGTCTGGTCATCCACCGCTGCGCTCCTGCTCGAACGGTCACTCGTGCGTCGAGGCGGCGCGACGCCGCTCCGTCGGACCCCGTGCGGTCCCCGGCACGCCGTGTGGCCGGTGTGGGCGAGGGGTCGGTGCCACGGGGGCCGCGGCACCGACCTGCCTCGTCGTTCGCTTGCCTGTCGGTCGGAGGGCTCAGCCGGCCTCAGGTGGCTCGGTGGCCTCCGGCGGCAGGACCTCGATCGTGTCCACGTCGATGTTGGCGGGGTCGTCGTCCATGTTGAGCATCGACGCGGTGAACATCGGCTGCAGCATCGCGTGGTCGCTCGCACGGATCGTCGTGGTCCCCTTGGGGGCGTCGAAGGTCCAGCCCTCGAGCGCCGAGATCATCCCCTCGACGTCATCCGCACCCGCCTCGGAGATCGCCTGAACGATCATCTGCGCGGCCACGAACCCGTCAGGGGTGAACAGGTCGACGCTGTCGGCACCGACCGCGTCCACCATGGCGTCGTTGACCGGGTTGTCCGGTGCGGTCGAGTAGTAGTGGCTGAGGAACAGGATGTCCGGACCGGCGGGGCCGTACAGCGGCCACGTCGCCACGTCGCCGAGGCCGGTGGTGACGGTGTAGTTCTCGAAGACGCCCTGCTGCTCCATCGTCTCCCACATCGCTGGGGTGGTGTCCCCGGCCCAGGCGACGAAGACCAGGTCGGGGTCAACGTCGGAGACCTGCTGGACGAAGGGGGTGAACTCCGTCGCGGACAACGGCACCTCCACCGCCTCGATGGTCGCGCCTTCGTCCCCGAGGACGGAGTCGACGGCGGCGATGTTGGCCGCGCCGAACTCCGAGTCCTGGACGAAGGCCAGCACGGTCGAGCCGTCGATGTCATCGACGAGGCTCGCCGCAGCCGCGACGTCCTGGTAGCTCTGCCGTCCCGAACGGAAGGTGTACTCGTTGATCCCGGTGACCGCGTCGGTCGCGGCGGGACCGGAGATGAACAGGACCTGGTTCTCCTCGGCGAAGGGCGCCATCTGCACGGCCACGCCTGACGACACCGATCCCGCCAGGATCGTGATGCCCTGCCCCACGAGATCGACGGCGGCCGAGATGGCCTGGTCCGGCTCACCACCGTCATCCACGATCTCGAACTCGATCGGTCGGCCGTCGACGGCGCCGGTGCCATCGGTGGCGTGGTCGAGGCCGGCCTCGAGCCCGTCGAGGTAGGCGTTGCCGTAGGTGCCCAGGAAGCCGGACGTCGAGGTGATGATCCCGACCCGGATCGGCTCACCCTCCGCCTCAGGCGGTGCCTCGGCCGGTTCCTCGTCGTCGGCGGGTTCCTCGGCGGCTTCCGCCGGTTCGGTCTCGGCGGTCTCTTCGGTGTCGATGTCGGTCTCTGCGCCGTTGCACGCCGCGAGCACAAGCGCGCTCGCTCCGACGGCGGCAAGGACGGCACGAAGGCGTACGCGAGCCATGCTCGTCTCCTCTCCCATGTCGCGTCTGGCTCCCCAGACGGTCATCGCCACCCTAGGTTGGCTCCCCGACAAGCCGAAGGTCCGTATCTCGTCGGAACGCCCGATTCTCCCCAAGCATAGTTGTGGATCCCACAACTGCGGTTGTGGACGAACGCGCGCGCATCGCAGCGCTCCACGGGCGTGGATCGCCCCGCAGCGGCGCTCCGCGGGGCGATATCGAGCGGAGCCGGCTCGCGTGGATCGCACGCATCCGGTCGGACGCCCGCGACAGCTAGGGTTGTGCCGTACCCGACCGCAAGGAGCACCGATGGGCCTCAACATCCAGGACCTGGCCATCACGAGCCCGGACCTCGAGCACCTCGCAGCGATCGACGATCGCCACGCCTACGACAAGGGCAACGAGGCGCCCCGGCTCACGATCTCCGGGGTACCCGACGGGACGGTGGAGCTCGCGATCATCTGCCACGATCCCGACGCGCCGCTGCCGGACGGGTTCACCCACTGGACCCTCTACGGCATCCCCGCGGACACGACCGAGCTGGGCCCTGACGCCGATGCGACCCACCGCCCCGGTCCGAACGACTTCGGGGACACGGGCTACGGCGGACCGATGCCGCCGCCGGGGCACGGCAAGCACCACTACTACTTCTGGGTCTACGCCCTGTCTCGGGCGGTCGACGGCGCTCCCAGCCGCGCGGAGTTCGTCACGCAGTACGCCGATGCCATCATCGAACAGAACCGGCTGATCGGCACCTACGAGAACTGATCGCCACCTGCTCCCCCTGGAGGAGGCGGGGAGGAGGCAGCG
>CAYVJT010000189.1:0-2433 GCA_964451855.1 uncultured Actinomycetota bacterium | reverse complement strand
GGAGGAGGCGGGGAGGAGGCAGCGAAGGGGCAGCGAGGAGCCGTCGGTGGCCGCGATCGAGATGCGTGACGTCTCGCCGGGCGGCCACGTGCTCAGCGGCAGGACCATCGACGGCCTCCCCGCGCGCGCTTCGCTGCGCGAGATCCTCACCGCGCGCGTCGAGGCCGAGGTCGCGGCCTACAACGCACGACCCGGGCAGGTCTACCACGGCCTCGTGCAGCCCGAGGACGCGATCCGCTACAGCGACGGCTTCCGCATGCGCGAGCCACGCCCCCTCGACGCCGGACACCTGCTGCGAGCCGTCGAGGAGGCCGTGGCCGCCGGCGTCGTGGTGTTCCGGATCGGCGAGGTCACCACCGACGACCTCGACCACGAGGTAGACGTCGATGCCAACGACCTCGTCACGACGGTGATGCGCCGCCCGATCGTCGCCCGGGCGGGCTGATCGTCGGGTTCGCGCTGCGCGCGACCGCAGGCGGCTGGCGCGACGTCGTCAGCCGGCGATCACCGCGGATCGGATCTCGGTCATCTCGCGGACGGCGTAGGCCGGGCCCTCACGCGTGTTGCCCGAGTCGCGCAGGCCGCCGTACGGCATCTGGTCGGCACGCCAGGTCGGCACGTCGTTGACGATGACCCCGCCGAAGTCCAGCGCCTCGACCGCACGCTTGGCCGTCGCCAGTGAGCCGGTGAAGATCCCCGCGTGCAGCCCGTACCGCGTGTCGTTGGCCCGCGCGAAGGCGTCCTCCACCTCGGCGTAGGTCTGCACGCCGACCAGTGGGCCGAACACCTCGTCGCGGCAGACCTGCATCTCGGCAGTGACGTCGGTCAGGACCGTGGGCGCGAGCGTGCCGTCCTCCCGGACGTCGCCGCCGGTCGCGACCTTGGCACCTCCGGCCACCGCTTCCTCGATCCAGGCCGTGACACGGTCACGGTTGTCCTCGTCGATCAACGACGAGACCTGCGTGTCGTCGTCCAACGGATCGCCGACCTTCAACGCGGCGACCGCCTCCACCAGTTCGGAGGTGAACCCTTCGGCGACCTCATCGTGTACGAACACCCGCTGCACGGAGATGCAGGACTGTCCCGCATGGCTGTAACCGGCCGCCGCGATCTTCTTCGCCGCCGACCGCCAGTCGCCGTCCGGCTCGACGATGATCGGCGCGTTGTTGCCGAGCTCCAGCGAGACCTTCTTGCGCGCCGCCGTCGCGCGGATCCCCCAGCCGACCTCGGGTGAGCCCGTGAAGGTGATCATCGCGACATCGTCGTGTTCGACGAGCGCCGCACCGACCTCGCTGCCCGAACCCGTGACCGTGTGCAGCCAGCCGTCCGGCAACCCGCAGCGGTCCAGCAGCAGCTCGGCGAGCTTGAGCCCGGAGAAGGGGGTCTGGCCCGCTGGCTTGAGGACCACCGCACATCCTGCGGCGATCGCGGGGGCGAGCTTGTGGGCGACGAGGTTGAGGGGGAAGTTGAACGGCGTGATGGCGCCGATCACCCCGACGGGGACCCGGAGGGTGAACCCCAGCCGGCCCTCCCCCGCCTGCGCGGCATCCAGCGGCAACATCTCCCCCGCCAGGGTCCGGCACTCGGCAGCCGAGAACCGCAACGTCGAGATGCAGCGGGACACCTCGACACGGGCGGTCTGGATCGGCTTGGCTGACTCCAGCGCGATCGTGCGGGCGAGGTCCTCGAAGGTGTCCTCCTCCGCGACGAGCTCTGCGGCGCGGTCGAGCACCTCCGCACGCCGCCACGCGGGGAAGGGCTCGCCGTCCATCGCGCGCTTGGCAGCGGCGACAGCCTCGTCGACGTGCGACGACGAGCATCGTGGCACCTCGCCGATCAGCTGCCCGTCGTAGGGCGCGAGGATCCGCATCGAGGTGTCGGCGGTCACCTCGCGGCCGTCGATGCGTGCGGGGTGCTGGCTCATCCCGTTCCTCCTTCGACCGTCCATCCCCCCTCGGGGCGCTCGAACCAGACGTGGACCTGGCCCGTGCCGGTGGCGTTCTCGTAGTCGGAGAACCGCTCACCTGCTGCAGTGCAGTCGCGTCCCCCGACGGCCGCGACCATCGCGAGGTAGTGGCCGAACCCGCCCTCCGGGTTGTGGGGGTGGTAGGCGTCCATCTCGTCGATGATGCGTGCGTGGTCGCCGGACTCCATCCAGGCGATGCGTTCCTCGTCCGCCTGTCGCGCTTCGGGTGTGATGATGTGCTGCGGGTCGGACGCCTCGTGGTCGGAGAGGTCCTTGAGGCGGTGGAAGGTGTGGCTCAGACCACCGCTCGCGAGCACGACGACGCGTCGGTCCGACTCCTCGACGGCGGCACCGATCGCCTTGCCGAGGGTGAGGAAGTCGTCGTCCTCACCGGTCTGCACGATCGAGATGGAGACGATGCGCTCGCCTTCGTGGAGGTAGGTCACGAGGTTGACCGTCGCGTAGTA
>CAYVJT010000188.1:0-7433 GCA_964451855.1 uncultured Actinomycetota bacterium | reverse complement strand
GCTCCTCCGCCTGACGTTGCTCCTCGGCTTGTCGACGCTCCTCCTCCGCGAGGCGGTGCTTCTCGTCCGCCACCACCTCCGCGACGATCCGACGCGCCCGCTCGGCTGCCTCCGACGCCGGCTGCCGACCGGCGCCGGCCGGACGCGCCCCGTTCGCACCCCTCGCCTCATCGGCCGGGATGGCTCCGTCGACCGGGAGCGAGGATCCGCCGGCAGCCGGTACGTGGAGGCCAGCGTCGCGCAGGGCCTCCTCGACGATACGACGGGCCCACGCTCGGGCGTCGTCCGTCGCGACCATCCGACTCACCTCCGGGTCATGCGCGTGGGCACCCGTCCGGGGAACGCCACCCCGATAGTCTGCCACCATGTGCGGTCGTTACCTGTCCCTGTCCTCGCCAGACGACCTGGCCGAGCGCTTCCAGGTCGACGAGGTCCGCCTGGAGGCATCGACGCCTCGGTACAACGTCGCACCGTCGACCTTCGTCCCCGCGGTCATCGATCACCAGGGTGAACGACGCCTCGGGGCCATGCGTTGGGGGTTCGTGCCTCGCTGGGCGAAGCAGCTCAAGGGCAACCCGCAGCCGATCAACGCTCGTGTCGAGACCGTCGCGACCAACCGGATGTTCGGCCCCGCCTTCAAGCGGCACCGTTGCATCCTGCCGGCCGACGGCTTCTACGAGTGGCTCGACCGTGGGAAGGGACGATCCAAGCAGCCCTTCCACATCGCCGACCCGGACGGACAGCCGCTGGCCTTCGCCGGGATCTGGTCGCTGTGGCGCGATCCGGAGGACCCGGACGCCGAGCCGCTGGCGACCACCGCGATCATCACCACCGAGGCGCGTGGCGAGATGGAGCGGATCCACCACCGGATGCCGCTGATCCTGCCCGAGACCCTGTGGGCGGAGTGGCTGGCCAGTGGCGAGGACCAGGCGCCACATCTGGCGGAGACGGTCACCGCGCTCGGCGCCCCACGGCTGGTCGCCACCGAGATCAGCGACCGCGTCAACTCGGTGCGCAACGACGGTCCCGAGCTGCTCGAACCGGGGACCGTCGACGACTGAGACCCGCCCCGGCGTCCGGCCTCGACCCCACGGTCAGGTGGCCGGAACCTGGCCGGCCGCGAACCGCACCTCGTGCGCCAGGCGCGCGGCATCGCGAGCCCGGGCGGCGAGCCCGAGCCCGTCGAGTGCCGCGCCACCCACGAACAGCGACGGGGCGTCCTGCCGCAGCGCGTGGTGGATCCGGTCGATCCTCGCGCGGTGCCCGACCTCGTGCTGGGGCAGGCCGTCCCACCACCGTTGGACGTGGTGCTCCACGGGCGGGCCGACCAGCCCGGTCATCTCGCGGACCTCGCCGTCGACCCTCGACACCAGCTCCTCGTCCTCCCAGGCAAGGGCGCGGTCGTCGTCGATCCGCCCGACGCTGGCGCGGAGCAGGAAGCGGCCATGCTCCGCGTGGTGCGGCCACTTGTTCGACGCGAAGGTCATCGCCTTGACGGTGCGGCCCTCGGTCGGCGGGACGAGGACACCGCTGCCCTGCGGTCCTCCCCCGGCGGGACGCGGGTAGGCCAGGGCCACCACCCCGACCGAGGCCGTGGGGATACCGGCGAACTCCCGTGCCGCCTCGGCGGACACGGGCGCCAACAGCTCGGCGGCGACGGGGGCCGGGACCGCCAGCACGAGCGTGTCTGCACCGTGTCGAGCACCGTCCGCGGTCGCCACCCGCCACGTGCCACCGTCGCGCGAGATCGAGGTCACCGACGCGCGGGTCCGCACGCGTGGACCCAGCTCGTCGGCGAGGCGGTCCACCAGCCGCCCCAACCCGCCCCGGAGGGTGAGGAACACCGGCCGGGCATCGTCCTCCATCGCGGCGCGCCGGCGCGCCAGCCCGATCGTCAGGGACCGGTGCTCCTGGGCCACCGCCCACACGGGTGCAGCGGCCATCTGCGCGCTCAGACGGTCGGAGTGGCCGGCGTACACGCCACCGAGCAGGGGTTCCACCATGCGGTCGACCACGTCACGGCCGAAGCGCTCGCCGATGAGCTCCGCGACGCTGCGGTCGCCGACGCTGTGACGCCGAGGCAGCAGGGGCTCGATCGCCGCGCGCGCCAGCGCCACCGGTCCGAGCACCCCCGACCGGGCCACGGCGAGCGGGTCGGTCGGCGCCCCGAGGACCGTGCCGTCCGGGAGCGGCCGCAGCCGTCCGTCGATCCACAGCTGCACCTGGCCGCTCGCCGGGGCGACGAGGTCGTCGTCGCCGAACCCGGCGTCGCGTGCCAACCGCTCGGCCTCGGGTTGGCGGGCGAGGAAGGCGTCCGCGCCGACGTCGAACCGTGTCCCGGCGAGGGGCACCGTGTGGATCTCGCCGCCGACCCGGTCGGCGGCCTCCAGCACGGTCACCTCGACGTCGTCGCGGACCCGCCACGCCGTGGCCAGCCCGGTCAGCCCGGCGCCGACGACCACGACCCGGTGCGCTCGCTGCGACGTGCCCGTCCCGGTGGTGGTCGATCGCTCCGTGCGGCTCACCTCTCCTCCTCCGAGGCCGCCTCCGGCCCCACCAACCCCACCACGGGGCCTCCGGCGCCGCTCAGCACGATCTCCGAGGCCGCCTCCGGCCCCTCCAACCCCACCACGGGGCCTCCGACGCCGCTCATGCGACCCCCTCGTGCCCGGCGACGGTACGCACGACCTCGGCGAGGAGCTCGATCCGGGTGGCCGTGCCGAGGTCGGCGCAGGTCAGCCGGATCCCGAGCCGCTCCGCCAGCGCCAGCAGCTCCGGGTCCGACGAGGTGCCCGGCGCGACGGGTGCCTCCACCACGTCGGCGCGACCGTGGGCCTCGACGAGGCTGGTCAGCGCGTCGGCCGCCGTCGGCGTCCGCGTGGTCCCCCGCCAGGCGATCGACCGCGAGCCGGGTCGCAGCCGCATGGACAGGGCCTCGGCGACCTCCCGCAGGAAGGCGACGTCGCCGGGTTCGGCGTCGGGCCCCGGGTCCGGTGCCGTGACCAGCAGGTGCGCGCCGGCGTCCACCCCGGGGGCGGCCGCCTCCGCGATGCGGTCGTGCAGGGCAGGCAGGGCGTGCCAGGACACCACACCGGTGTAGGCGCCGAGGTCGGCCGAGCCCTGGGCGTGCAGCGCCTCCGCGGTGGGCCAGGGCACCGCGGCGAGGCCGACGATCAGCTCCGCCTCCAGCGCGGCGGCGACGTCGAGGTGGTCGTCCCCTGAGGTCGCGGCGACCTGCCACCCCAGGCGCTCCTCGAGCGCGGCCGCGGTGCGCGGATCGCCGAGCAGCGCGACCGCGAGCTCCTCAGCCACGTCGCAGCCTCGGTGCCACGTCCTCCATGACCTGCGCCGGGGTCTCGGCCGGCGGACGAGACGAGGACGCCGCTGCCTCGTCGTCGGCAGCGACCTCGCCGGGCGTCCGGACGCGTCCCTCCTCGTGGACCAGCTCGACCACCTGGCGCAGGATCGCCGGGTCGGTCTCGGGCAGCACGCCGTGCCCGAGGTTGAAGACGTGGTCGGGCCGACCACCGGCCTGGCCGAGCACGTCGCGGACCCGTTCGGCGACGCGCTCCCAGGGCGCGAGGCAGACGGCGGGTTCGAGGTTGCCCTGGAACCCGACCCCTTCCGGGATGCGGCGGCGACCCTCGGCGAGCGGGACCCGCCAGTCCACGCCCACGACGTCCGCGCCCGCCCGCGCCATCAACGTCAGCAGCTCACCGGTCGCCACCCCGAAGTGGATCCGTGGCACCTCGAGGTCCTCCAGCCCCTCCATGATGCGCTGGCTGTGGGGCAGCACGTACCGCTCGTAGTCGTCGGGGGCCAGCGCGCCGGCCCACGAGTCGAACAGCTGCACGGCGGCGGCGCCGTGGGCGACCTGGGCCCGCAGGCTGGCGAGGGTCACCTCGGCGAGCAGGTCCATCAGCCGGTGCCAGGTGAGCTCGTCGGTGAACATCAGCGCCTTCGTGCGGGCGTAGGACCGCGAGGGGCCGCCCTCGACCAGGTAGCTGGCCAGGGTGAAGGGCGCACCGGCGAACCCGATCAGCGGGACGTCGAGCTCGGCGACGAGCATCTCGACGGTGCGCAGCACGTGCGGCACGTCCTCGTCGGGCTCCAGGCGTCTGATCCGCTCGAGGTCGGGACGGCTGCGGATCGGGTCGGCCACCACCGGGCCGACACCCGGTTCGATCGTCACGCCGATCCCGAGGCCCGCCAACGGCGTCACGATGTCCGAGAAGAGGATCGCCGCGTCCACCCCGTAGCGCCGGATCGGCTGCAGCGTGACCTCGGCGGCCAGCTCGGGGGTGTGGATCACCTCCTCGAAGTCGTGGCGCTCGCGGATCGCCCGGTACTCGGCCAGGGCGCGGCCCGCCTGACGCATGAACCACACCGGGACGGTGTCGTGGGGCTCGCCGCGGCAGGCACGCAGGAAGGGGCCATCGGCGTGGCGGGCGCGGATCGCGTCGGCATCGGGCACGGGACGACCTCGGCGGACAGGGACCTCGGCGGACCGAGGTGGGGTGGGCCGTGACGGTACCGCTCGTCGCCGCACGGCCCTCAGCCCGTCGGGACGGGCTCCGCGATGCGTTCGGGACGTCGACCGCGTCGACCCCCGGTCACCAGCCGCCGCCGGGCCCACAGCACCAGCAGCGCGGGCTGGACGAGCAGGCACGCCACCAGCGCCAGGACGATCATCATCGTGCTCACGATGCCGAACTGCTGGATCGGCACGCTGTTGGAGAGCATCAGCACCGCGAACGCCAGGCCGGTGGTGACCGCGGAGCCGATCAGCGCAGGACCGGTGTTGGTCAGGGCGTCGCGCACCGATCCGTCGGGGCCGAGTCCGCGGGCGATCCCCTCGCGGAAACGGTTGGTCAGGTGGATGCCGTAGGGCACCCCGATCCCGACCGCGATCGACGCCACCGTGGCGGTCAGCGCGTTGAAGGCCAGCCCGATGCCACGCATCGCGCCCAGGACCAGCACCAGCGCGACCACGCTCGGCACGATCCCGATCAGTCCGAGGCCAACGACCCGTGCGCTCGCCAGGGTCGCGATCACCAGCAGCGCCGCAGCGGCCGCGAGGCTGATCGCGATGGCGGTCAGCTGCGCCGCCGACAGCTCCTCGATGATCTCGGCGTTGACCAGCGGGTCGCTGACGATCGTGACGCTGCCGCCGGCTGCCTCGACCGGTGCCGCGACCCGTGCCAGGTCGGCGGCGAGGGGCTCGGCGTCCTGCCCGCCCTGGGTGCCGACCGCGATCAGCAACCCGTCGTCGTCGAGCACGCGGGCCAGGTCCGTGGTCGCCACCTCCGCCAGGACGTCGAGGTGGCCGCGCAGCACCGCGCCGTCGGCGGACTCGACCGGACCGACGGCCTCCAGCGCCTCGAGCTGCTCCAGCCGTTCGCGGTCCGATGCGCTCAGCGCGTCGAGGGGGAACCCTGCCGTCGCGAGGCGCTCGAGGGTGAGCTCGTCCGGCTCGAGCACGACCAGCTCGTCGAGGGCCCCGTCGCTGAGGTCATCGGGACGCTCCTCGGCGAAGCCTGCGGCCAGCTCCTCGCGGATCGTGGCCTCGAGCTCCGCGGGGTCGGCGGTGGCCAGCAGGGCGACGAGCGGGTCACGCCCGGCCGGCAGGCGCGCGCCGAGGGCGTCGCGGAGCTCGTCGGGCACCTCGCCCTCGGACAGCTGATCGAGGAAGGATCCGACGTCCAAGGGTTCGGGCAGTGCCACGTCCTGGGCCGCTGCCTCGGGGTCCTCCCAGGCCCGCAGATCGTCGGCCAGTCCCTCACGGACCACCTCGCCGCGACGCACGACGCGCTCACGCAGCTCCGACGGGGAACGGCGGTCGGCGACGTCCTCGTAGGTGCGCACGTCGTCGACCGTCGGTAGCTGCTCCTCCACCTCGGCGACCGCCGCGAGCAGGTCCGGGTCCTGCGGATCGCCGTCGACGAGCAGGTAGGTCCGCTCGCTGACGTCGCCACCGAACCTGGCGTCGAGCCGGTCGATCGTCGCGAGCACCGGCTCGCCCTCGGGGAGGAAGTCGCGCTCGTCGAACTCGGTGGACAGCCCGCTGGCGGCGTAGCCGGCACCGACCAACAGCACCGCCGTGACCGCCAGCGCCGTGCCGGGATGACGGGTCGCCACCGCCGTGGTCGCCCGCACCCACGCGGGCGAGGTCCGGTGGTCGTCGTCGCCGGGACCGGTCGCGCCCGGGACGTCGGCGGCGACGCCGCCGCGACGATCACGGCGACGATCGACGAGGGCGCGGGCCGCGGGGACCGCCGTCGAGAGGATCACGAACGCGCTGACGATCCCGAGCGCGGCGAAGACGCCGAAGTCGCGGATCGGGGGCAGCGGCGTGACGATGTTGGCCAGGAACCCCGCGACGGAGGCCAGCGTCGCCAGGACGAGCGCGACGCCGACGGTCGCCAGCGCCACCCGCGAGGAGCGCACCGCGTCGTCGCCCCGCCGGCGTTGCTCGCGGTACCTCGTCGTCAGGTGCACCGAGTAGTCGATCCCGAGCCCCACCAGCAGCACCGGCACCGCGACCGAGACCTGGTTGAAGGGCCCGGTCAGGTCCAGGCCCCCGGGTCCGAGCAGCGCCGCCAGCCCGGTCATCCACACGATGCTGGCGAGGAGGCCGAAGAGCCCGACGGTGACGTCCACCACCGAACGGAACAGCAGCGCGAGGACCAGCACGACCAGCAGCAGCGAGACCGAGACCAGGACCGGCAGGTCACGTTCCAGGGCGGCTTCGATGCCCTCCTCGATCTCGAGCATCGACAGCGTGGAGCGGCGGGCGTCACCGACGTCGGTGGTGTCGACCAGCTCCCCGATCGCCCGGGACGCCGCCTCCCGGTCGGTCCGGTCTGCGGTCGCGTCCAGCTCCACGACCAACAACCCCGCCCGCGCCTTCGGGGGATCGGCCTGGAGGTCGTCGGAGAACAGGCCCGCGACCTCGTCGCCGCCGTCGTCCACGACACCGACCGCGAGGGACGCGAAGGTCGCCCGGTCGAGGTCCTCGATCGAGCGGTCCAGGACCTCGCCGGCCGCGCTGAACGGCAGCGCGAAGCTGACCACCGGGGGCTGGTCGATCGCCTCGGGCGCCAACACGCCCGCGACGTCCGGGTGGTCCTCGATCGCCTCTGCGAGCGCCTCCACGTCGGCGATGGCCGACGGGGCGATGACGTTGCCCCCGGGACCGGCATCGACCAGGACCTGCACCGAGGTGGTCGTGGTGAACCGGTCCTCGATCTGCGTGAGGGTCTCGGCCCGACCGCCGGCCGGCGCGAAGCTCTCGACGCTGGTGTCGACCTCCAGCAGGGTGGTGGCCGCGCCGAACCCGATCGTGACCGCCAGCAGGACCGTCAACGTCAGCACGGGCACCCGGGTCACGGCCCGCGCCAGAGCGTCCAGGATCCGGCTCATGTCCGATCCTC
>CAYVJT010000187.1:0-7476 GCA_964451855.1 uncultured Actinomycetota bacterium | reverse complement strand
CGTCAGGTTCGGTTGGCTGACCGACGTCGCGGTGCCCGGTCATGGTCGGCTGACCGGCACGGTGGCCACCACCGCTGCGACCACAGCGTCGCTGCGCCCTTCGGCGCACCCATCACCGTAGGGAGGGGGTGTGACAGCTAACGTCTGCCGCGGCTGCCCGGGGTGTGCTGTGGCTGCTCGGGCTGTGCTGCAACTACTTGGGCTGGTCGAAGGCGGAGCGCTCCAGGAGGAGCAAGCTGGACCGGATGGAGCCCACAGGGGGCGGTGGGCGTGGTGCTCCAGCAGGACGGTGCCCACCGGACGCGCTGCTGCGCGGGTCTCCGAGGCGCAACGATCAGGTCCGTTCAGTCAGGTCCCTTCAGTGGGTCAGCGTGACCTTCGTCAGCCCGCGGGGCTGCTCGGGATCGTGGCCCCTGGCAACAGCGACCTCGCGGCACCACAGCTGCGCCGGCACGATCGAGACGAGCGGCGCCAGCCAGTCGGGGACCTCCGCGGGGATACTCAGGACGTCGTCAGCCACGTCGTCGACCTCATCGGGGCGGTCGGTCAGCAGGAGCGTCCTGGCGCCGATCTCCCGCAGCTCGGTGACGGTCCGCAGGACATCCGCCAACCAGGGTCCGTGGGTCGCGACCCCGAGCACCGGGAACCCCTCCTCCACCACCGCTCGAGGTCCGTGCGCGAAGTCCGCCGTGGAGGCGGGTTGGGCCAGGGCGTAGGCCAGCTCCTGCAGCTTGAGCGCCCACTCGTGGGCGGTGGCCAGCCCCGTACCGCGGCCAAGCACCGCGCAACGGTCGACGTCGCGCCAGCGGTCCGAGACCGCGGTGATCTCGTCATGACCGCCCAGCGCCGCGGAGACCGCACCGGGCACGGCGTCGAACGCGGCATCGTCCTGCTCCTCGGGTGCCAGAGCGCTGGCGATCAGCGCGACGGCGCCGAGCTGTGCCGTGTAGGTCTTGGTCGCGGCCACCGCACGCTCTGGTCCCGCCCCCAGCGCGAGGACCTGGTCGGCCGCGGCGGCCAGGGCGGAGCCGGGCTCGTTGGTGATCGCCAGCGTCGGGCGACCCTGCCGACCAGCTTCCTCGAGCACCGCGACCAGGTCGGGCGACGCGCCGGACTGCGAGATACCGACGACCGCAGCGCCGGTCAGCCGGGGCGGGGTGGTGTCGTGGCCGAACAGGGAGGGTGCCGCCAGGCCGACGGTGAGCCCGGCCCGCTGGCCCCAGAGGTACTGCGCGTACCGCCCGGCGTTGTCGGAGGTGCCACGGGCGGCGATGAGCACGTGGGTCGGCGACAGCTGGTGCCACCGGTCGGCGATGTCCGCAGCGACCTCGCGCTGGGATGCGAACAGACGCGCGAGCACATCGGGCTGCTCGTTGATCTCGTCGAGGAGGGTCATGGGGGCTCCAGGTGTGGGCGAGCGGGACGAGCGGGGCGAGCAGGGCGAGCGGGGCGAACGTGGACTGGCCCGGCGTATCAAGCGGAGGTCGGCAGCGGCAGCAGGTCAGGGCGGGGATGCGCCGCGAGCTTCCCGGCCACGAAGGTCGCGACCACCTCGAGGTTCTGGGTGAGGACGACCAGGTCGGCGCGGGCCCCGGGAGCCAACCGGCCACGCTCCCGTTCGCCGAGCAACGATGCTGGTGTGGAGGTCACCGCACGCAGCGCCGTGGACGGGTCCACGCCGGTGGCAGCGACGAGGTTGCGGAGAGCGCGGTCGAGGGTGACGACGCTGCCTGCGAGTGCACCGTCCTCGTCACGGACGACGCCGTCCTGCACGGTGAGCCGTCGGCCACCCAACGACGCTGCGCCGTCGCCGAGCCCCGCCGCGGCGATCGCATCGGTCACCAACGCCACCCGCTCCGGCCCGAGCAGCCGCCAGGCAGCCGCGACCGTCGCGGGATGCAGGTGGACCTCGTCGACGATCATCCCGACGATGGCACGAGGGTCCTCGAGCAGTGCGCCGACGACACCGGGTTCGCGTGCCGACCAGCCGGACATCGCGTTGAACAGGTGCGTCCCGGCCCGGGCACCTGCATCCAGGGCAGCGATCGCCTGCTCGTAGCTGGCCTCGGTGTGGCCGAGCGAGACGACCACGTCGCGGTGGACGAGCGTGCGGATCACCTCGAGGGCGCCAGGGAGCTCGGGGGCGATCGTCGCCATGGCGACGCCGTCCGCGCGTGACCACGTCGCGACCACCGACGGATCCGGATCGCGCAGCTGGAGCGGGTCGTGGGTCCCCCGCTTGGCCGGTGCCAGCATCGGTCCTTCGGCGTGCACACCCAGTGGCTCCGCGCCGAGGTGGTCGGTGGGCCGGAGCCGGGAGGCGAGGAGGGCTGCCGCGATCGACCCGGGCGGTGAGGACACCACGGTCGGCACGAACGCCGTCACGCCCTGGCCGGGGAGGTGTTCCGCCAGCTGCCACAGCCGCTCGGGGTGGTCGTCGAGGTCCGCGGTCAGGTCGATCCCGTGCCCACCGTTGACCTGGAGGTCGATGAACCCTGGCGCCACGATCAGTCCTGACGCGTCCCAGGAGGGCGCAACATCGGGTTCGTCTCGCGGGCGGAGGGCGGCGACGCGTCCGTCAGCGACCAGCACCTGCAGGTCGCGTGGCCCCTCGGGGGTGACGACGGTCCCACCGTCGATCCTCAGGCTCTCACCGGTCATCCCCGTGCGTCTCCCTGTGTCGAGGTTTCCGGCCTCCGGATGGGCAAGGCGGCCGGTGGCCGAGCGCTCGTCGGCCAGGATCGTCGCCAACACCTGGGACGAGGGTCCTCCGGGACCATAGGTGCAGCGCACGGTCAGCACCGAGGCGAGTACGGCCAGGACCGCAGGTGACCACACGACGATGGCCGCCGGTCGGCTTGACCCTCGCCAGGGGGTCAGCGGGCGACGACCTCCCAGGTCCCGACGATCTGCCCTGCCTCCAGGCAGACGAGCTGCTGCGCGAGGTTGACCGCCGGACACACGTGGTTGGGCACGATCTCGACCCGGTCCCCCACCTGCAGGTCGACCCGAGCCGACGTCTGTCCGGCCCCGCCCGAGCTCTGCCCGGGAGCGTTGCCGGACGCACCGTCGGCCGGCGGGAGCTCCAGGACGCCGTGCTCCTCCCAGACCCTGGTGAGTTGGACGCGGGGATGCGCCGGGAGGTAGCCGAAGGTCCCGTCCAGACCGGCGTCCGCGGCGAGCGCCTTCGTCCCGGCGTCGACCACCGCGTGGTCGGGAGACGGCCGGCTGACGACGGTCGCGAGGATCCGCAGCGCGCAGTCCTCCAACCGGGTGGCACCGACACGGCCGTAGTTCGCATCGCCGAAGGCGTAGATCCCGGGGCGCACCTCCGTGACGCCGGCGACCTCGGCGGCGAACCTCGCGGTCGGTGTCCCCCCGACGCTCACGGTGTCGATCGCGACGCCCGCCTCGCGCAGCTCGTCCGAGACCTCGACGGCGGTCCGCGCCTCCTGGTGTGCCCACGCCCGCCGCTCGGCTGCCTCGGGGTTCATCGAGGGGTAGCCGGCGTAGGTGAAGACCCCCGTGACGTTCGCCCCAGGGAGTGTCGCGGCCGCGACGCCGAGCTCGACCGCGACCTCCGGCGGCAACCCGGTGCGCCGCAGGCCGCTCTCCACGTCGACGAGCACATCGATGCTCGTCCCGACATCGACCGCCGCCTCGGACAGGGCGGTCGCTGCACCGAGGTCGTCGATGCAGCACGACACGCGGACGTGGCGAGCGAGCTCGAGCAGCTGCGCCGTCCGCACGTTGCCGACGACCGGGTAGGCGACGAACACGTCCGACACACCGGACCGCAGCAGGGCGAGGCCCTCGCTCGGCTTGGCCACCGTCAACCCCGCGGCCCCGTGCTCCAGCTGCATGCGGGCCACCTCGACGGTCTTGTGGGTCTTCGCGTGCGGGCGCAGACGGACGCCGTGGGCGGCGATCGCCTCGGCCCAGCTCGCGAGGTTGGACCGCAGCAGCTCGAGGTGGACGACCGGGATCGGTGTCGCGACGTCATCGAGGTGGGCAGCGTCTGGACGGGTGCTGTCGATCATGCGGGAGCCTCCATGACGCCCAGTTGTAGTCGGCCATGGCCGCGGATGCCCTCGGTGGGTGCCCTCGTGCGGACGGCGCGATGGAGCACAGGGCCACTCAGCTCTGGCGCGGATCTCGCAGTTCACGGAGACTGGTGGTCGCGATCGAGAGGGTCGCCGGTCGCGACCGGAGGAACGGCGATGGACCGTGTGCTCGTCGTTGAGGGGATCAGCTACGCCTACGGCGACACGGTCGCGGTCGATGACGTGTCCTTCGATCTGGGACCTGGGGAGGTGCTGGGGGTCCTCGGGCCCAACGGCGCAGGCAAGTCGACCACGATCAAGATGCTCACCGGTCAGCTCGAGCCGCGGAGCGGGCGGATCTCGGTCCTCGGCCTGGACCTGCAACGCCACCGCGACGCGATCCAGGCACGCATCGGCGTCTGCTTCGAGGAGAAGAACGTCTACCCGACCCTGTCCGGGCGGGAGAACCTCGCCTTCTTCGCCCGACTGTTCGGGCTCCGCGACATCGACCTCGACGGTCTGCTGGCCCGCGTCGGGCTGCAGGAGCGGGGACGCGATCGGGTCAGCAACTACTCGAAGGGCATGCGTCAGCGCCTGATGATCGCCCGGACGCTGCTCAACGAGCCCGACGTGCTCTTCCTCGACGAGCCGACCGACGGGCTCGACCCGGTCTCCGCACGCACGATCCGTCGGCTGGTCCGCGACGAGGCCGAGCGTGGCGCCGCGGTGCTGCTCACCACCCACGACATGTACGAGGCCGACGAGCTGTCCGACAGGGTCGCGTTCATCGACCGGGGCCGGGTCCTCGCCATGGACACACCGGAAGCGCTCAAGCTCGTCCACGGCACACGATCGGTCCGCGTGCGGTTGCGTGGCGGGTCCGGCGTCGAGGAGCACGTGGTCGAACTGGACGGCGAGGCAGCAGCTGAGCGCCTGCGGGACCTGGTCCACGGCGGCGACGTGCTCACGATCCACACCGAGGAGGCGACGCTCGAGGACGTCTTCGTCGAGTTCGCGGGACGGGGCCTGACGTGACCTCGCGTGCGGGGGTGGTCCGGGCCTTCCTCGCGAAGGACCTGCGCATCCACGCGCGCGACCGCTTCTACGTGGTCGTCACGATCGTCGGGCTGGTGTTCTACATCGGCGTGTTCTGGTTGCTCCCGGACAGCGTGGACGAGACGCTGCACCTCGGCGTCCACGTCCAGGATGCACCGGCGGAGGCGCTCACGGATCTCGTCGGCGACGCAGAGGGCTTCGAGGTCACGTCCTTCGGCTCCGCCGACGACCTGGAGGACGCGGTGGACGCGGGGGATCCGGTCGTCGCCGGCTTGGACCTCCCGGCGGGCTTCCTGCAGGCCATCGCGGCCGGCGACGACGTCACCGTCCGGGTCCTGCTGCGTGCCGACGCTCCCGAGGAGCTGAGGCCTGCGCTGTCGGGCATGGTCCGCGAGTTGGCCTTCGTGCTGGTCGGTGAGCAACCTCCCGTGACGGCGCCGGACCTGGAGACGGCCGTGCTCGGCGTCGACCGCGCGGGCGAGCAGCTGTCCCTGCGCGATCAGCTGCGGCCCGTCTTCGTGGTGCTTGCGCTGTTCGTCGAGATGTTCGCCTTGGCGTCGCTGGTGGCGGGGGAGATCCAGCAGCGGACGATCACCGCCGTCCTCACCACGCCAGCCAGGATCAGCGACGTGCTGGCCGCCAAGACCGTGATCGGGATGCTGCTGGCGTTCTCGCAGGCCGCGATCATCGTGGTGGCGACCGGCGCGGCGACGCGAGGTCCGATGCTGCTCGCGGTCGCCCTGCTGCTCGGTGCGATCCTGGTCACCGGGGTCGGGCTGATCGCGGGTTCGCTCGGCAAGGACTTCGTCGAGGTGGTGTTCTGGAGCTTCCTGATCGGGCTCCCGGTGATGATCCCGGCGTTCGGCGCCCTGTTCCCCGGAAGCGCACCGGGATGGATCCAGGTGCTCCCCGGTCACGGCCTCGTGGAGGTCATGGTCCGCACGACCGCCTACGGCGAGGGCTTCACCGAAGCGTTCCCCTACCTCGGGATGCTCGCGGCATGGTGTGGGCTGGTGTTCGTCCTCGGGGTCGTCCTGCTGCGACGTCGCGTGGTGCGGCTATGACCGGGATGACACGCATGACCGGGCGGACACGGGTGAGCCTCGCACGGATCGGGATCCTGCTGAGGAAGGACCTCAGGCTCGGACCGCGCTCGCCCTTGGTGCTGTGGGCCCTGATCATCCCCTTCGTCCTGACGCTGCTCGTCCGCGGGGTCTTCGGTGGGCTGTTCACCGCAGAGCCGCGGTTGGGCATCGTCGATCAGGGAGCGTCGGAGCTGGTCGCCGTCGCTTCAGAGCTCGATGGGATCGAGGTGACGCTCCTCGACGACCCAACGGAACTGCGCGAGCAGGTGGAACGCAACGACCTCGACGCTGGCTGGATCCTGCAGCCCGGGTTCGACGCCGCGGTCCGTGACGGTGAGCGTCCGCAGCTCGACCTGTTCGTCGGCGGCGAGAGCCTCGCGTCGACACGCATCGTCGTCGCGGTGACGACCCTCGATCTGGTGCGCGGGCTCGACGACGCGGCCGCGCCGGTCGAGGTCGACCTCATCACGATCGGTGACGAGGCCCTCCCCCTCGAGGTGACCGTGCTGCCGTTGTTCGTCATCATGGCCGTCGCCCTGGCCGGGGTGATGATCCCGGCTGCGGGCCTGATCGAGGAGAAGCAGGCGGGCACGCTGGCAGCCCTGCTCGTGACACCGACCCGGATGAGCGAGATGCTCGGCGCGAAGGGCCTGCTCGGGATGCTCCTCGCCGTCGTGGCGGGGACGGTCACGCTCACGATCAACGGCGTCATCGGGGTCTCGCCCAGCGTCATGCTGGTAGCCGTCGTGCTCGGTGCCGTGATGATGGCGCAGGTCGGGCTGATCCTCGGGAGCTGGGCGCGTGACATCAACACCATGTTCGCCGCGTGGAAGAGCGGCGGGCTGATCCTGTTCTACCCGGTGATCTTCTTCATCTGGCCCGACCTGCCGACGTGGCCGGCCCGGTTCGGTCCGACCTTCTACTTCCTGGAGCCCGTCCACCGGGCCAGCGTCGAGGGCGCCACCCTCGGGGACGTGTGGGTCGAGCTCGTGGTCGCCGCGGCCATCTGCCTCGCACTGCTCCCAGCGGTGGTCGCGATGGGACGCCGGCTCGAGGGCCGGGTCAGCCGCCGCGCGAGCAGGCGGGACGAGGACGAGGTGCAACCGGTCGCCTGAGGGGCAGCTCCCCGGGCTCAGCGCCTGCGGCAGGTGTACGCACCGAAGGTGGCGGTGCCGGTCGCCTCGACGATGTCGAAGCCCGTCACGTCCAGCATCGGACGCAGCAGCCAGCTGAAGGTGCTGTGCACCGCGTCGACGGGTGGACCCGTGTGCTCGTAGGAGATGAGTCCCGCC
>CAYVJT010000186.1:0-7489 GCA_964451855.1 uncultured Actinomycetota bacterium | reverse complement strand
GCGAGGAACGGGTAGCCGTAGACCTCGTAGCTGCGGGCGTTGGGCTCCCCCGCAGCGCCACCGAAGGTGTCCACAGCCGCGCCCACCTCGACGTCGACGAAGCCGGCCTGATCCAGGGTGGCCCGCCAGTCGTCGATCGACAGGGCCCCGGCGATGCAGTCGGTCCACAGGTCCACGTTGCACCGCGCCTCGCCCGGGACCTCCCTGCCGATCGCGATGTCGGCGAACTGCAGTCGCCCGCCGGGGCGCAGCACCCGCTCGATCTCGGCGAACACCCGCGGCTTGTCAGCCATCAGGTTCAGCACCCCGTTGGAGATCACCACGTCGGCCCAGCCGTCCTCGACCGGCAGCTCCTCGGCGATGCCCTCACGGAACCCGACGTGGTCGAACCCCAGCGCATCGGCGACGTCCCGGGCCTTCTCCAGCATCTCAGGGGTCATGTCCACGCCGGTGACCCGCCCCTCGGGCCCGACGAGCCTGGCCGCCACGAACGTGTCGAAGCCACCACCGGAGCCGACGTCCACCACCCGGTCGCCCTGGCCGAGCGGGAACATCGAGAACGGGTTGGCCACCCCGGCGAAGGACTCGACCGCCCGGTCCGGGAGGTCGTCGACCAACGACGGGTCGTAGCCGAGCCGCTGCGCCAGCGGTCGTCCGGTGTGGAAGTGGAACTCCCTGTCAGGGTCGGTGGCCACCTCGCCGTACTTCTCGCGGACCGAGGCGCGGAGCACCTCGGGATCGACGGTGAGTTCCTGGGTGGTTGCCATGATGGATCCTCCCTCTCGTGGGTTCCTCCTTCACTGCCAAGGACGCTGGTGAGGCCGGCGAGATTGCAGGTGTGCCCCCGGGGACCCCGGACGCGGACGAGCGTCCGCACGGGGCATAGGGTTCGCTGAGCTTCGCCACAAGGGCCGGGCGTACGGCGGGGCGCAGGCCGGACGATCGACCTCGAGGTGACCGTGGCACGGACGCAGCGCGAGGATCGGGCCCGGGTGCGTGCTCTGCGAACGCGGCGCGCGGCCGGCATCGTGCTGTTCCTGTCCTTCGTGGACATCTTCGCGCTGCTGCCGACCGTGGCACCCCACGTCGGCGCCCTCGGGGGTGGCGACGCGGCGATCGGGCTGGCCGTCGGCGCCTACTCAGCGAGCAACCTGCCGGCCAACGTGGTCGGCGGGATCCTCGTGGACCGGTGGGGTCGCCGTCGCGTCCTGCTGCTCGGCCTCGGGTTGGCAGCGCTCGCGGTCGCCGCCTACGTACTGGCTGGGACGGTGGCGGCCTTCGTCGGCACCCGGCTGCTGCACGGGATCGCGGGCGGCGTGCTGATCCCGGCCGTGTTCGCCGCTGCGGGCGACCGGGCCGATCCCGGTCGCACGGGACGCTCCTTCGGCCGCTTGGGCGCCCTCATCGGCGCGGCCGCCGTCGTCGCTCCGGCCACCGCCGGCGTGGTCCGCCAGGCCATCAGCACCGAGGCGGTCTTCCTCGGTGTCGCCGCCCTGCTGGCCGTGGCGCTGCTCATCGCCTGGTGGGGCGTCTTCGACCGGGTGCCTCCACCCGCCGAGGTGGTGGCCAGCGGGGGCCAGCAGGTCGAGCGCGCGATGCGGGCGTTGCTGGCGGACAGCCGGTTGCGCCGGGCACTGGCCGCGACCGCGACGCTCACCGTCGCCGTCGGGGTCCTCGCGGGCTTCCTCCCTGGGCTGGCGGAGGGGCTCGGCGCCGACCCGAGCCTCGTCGGGCTGCTGTTCACCGCCTACGCCGTGGTGGCTGCCGGGATCATGCTCTCCCCCCTGTCGGGCCGGGTCGATCGGGGGCGGGCGCTGGCGACCGCCGCCGTCGGGCTGCTCGTGCTCGCCGCGTCCCTGACGCTGCTGGCCTTCGCCGGTGCGCTGTGGGTGGCCGTCGTGGCGAGCGCGGTGTTCGGCGCGGGCTACGGGCTGGTCTTCCCCGCGGTGACCGGGACCACCTCGCTGATCGCCTCCGATGCGACCCGGGGCCGTGCCTTCGGCCTGTTCAACGTCGCCTTCAGCCTGGGACTGGCGGTGGGGCCACCCATCGTCGGCTGGGCTGCCGAGGCCACACCGGGTCTGGACGTGTTCGTGCCCTCCGCGGTGCTCTGCATCGCGGTCGCGGGATGGCTGCTCCTCACCGCGCGGCACCATCCCGAGCAGGGGACAGCCGACCGCACCTGACCGTCCCGAAGGGAGCATCGTGGCGCAGCACGTCGACGTCGTGGTCGTTGGTGGCGGGATCGTGGGGCTGGCGACCGCCCACCGGCTGCTGGAGGCCCGACCCGACCTCGCCGTCACCGTGCTCGAGCGCGGATCGGACGTCGGGCAGCAGCAGTCCTCCCGGAACTCGGGGGTGCTGCATGCCGGGCTGTACTACCAGCCCGGCTCGGCGAAGGCGAGGTGGTGCGTCGCGGGCAAGGCGCAGCTCGAACGCTTCTGCGACGAGCACGGGGTCCCGCTGGAGCGCACCGGCAAGGTGGTCGCTGCCGTCAGCAGGGACGAGTTGCCGGGCCTGCAGGCGCTCGCCGAGCGGGCACGCACCAACGGCGTCGAGGTGGAGGAGCTCGGCCCGGACGGCGTGCTGGACCACGAGCCGCACCTGCGCGCGCTCGCCGGGCTGTGGTCGCCGGCCACGGCCGTGACCGACTTCGGCGCGGTGTGCCACGCGCTGGCCGAGCGCGTCCGGCACGACGGCGGCGAGGTCCGCACCGACACCGAGGTGCTCGACCTCGACGCTCGCACCGATCCCGTCAGACTGGTGACCGCCGAGGGGGACCTGGAGGCACGCGCGGTCGTGGTCTGCGCGGGACTGCAGGCCGACCGGTTCGCGCGGCTGTCCGGCTTGGAGTTGACCGAGCGGATCGTGCCCTTCCGTGGCGCGTGGCTGCGGCTGCGTCCGAGCCTCAGCCACCTGGTCCGCGGCAACATCTATCCGGTCCCCCAGGGCGGGCTGCCGTTCCTGGGCGTCCACCTGACCCGGCGCATCGACGGCGAGGTCTGGATCGGACCCAACGCCGTGCTCGCCCTCGCCCGTGAGGGGCGATCGCCCTGGTCCCCATCGGCACGCGACCTGCGCGACGCCCTCGGCTTCCCCGGCCTGTACCGACTGGCTCGGCAGCACCTCGGCACCGCCGTCGGCGAGCTGTGGCGCGACCGGGTCCTGCGCGCCACGGTCCGAGAGGTGCAGCGCTACGTCCCCGACATCGAGGTGGGCGACGTCGAGCGGGGACCGTGGGGCATCCGGGCCCAGCTCATGGGCCGCGACGGACAGCTCATCGACGACTTCGAGCTGCGTCGCTCCGGCCGGGTCCTGCACGTGCTCAACGCCCCGTCGCCGGCGGCGACGGCATCACTGGCGATCGGCGCCGAGCTCCGCGACCAGGTGCTGGCACAGCTCTGAACCCCGCGGCCTTCCCCACCCCACGGCCCTCCCCACGAGACAGGGTCGACGTGGCGACGTCGCAGGGTGTCAGCCCTCGTCGGAGGCGAGGGCGCGACGGCGCAGCGACCACATCTGCGACGCGCGCTCCGCCTGGGACGCGACCTCCCACGTGGCCCCGGGTGGATCCACCTCACTGCGGAACGAGGCCACGGCGACCCGCGCCAGGCCGGGGTCCTTCGCGGGGCGGCGCGCCAGCTCGAAGGCCCTCGCCTCCACCTCGTCGTCGGCCAGGGACTCCCACGCGAGCCCGAGTTCGACGGCACGCTGACCGCCGACCTCCTCGCTGAACAGCGCCATCGCCGAGGTGGCCTCGCGACCGGCGGTGCGTCCGAGCAGGGTGAAGTGCCCGCCGCCCGGGTGCAGTCCGATGCGCAGGAAGCCGGCGATGATGCGCACCGTGTCGCTGACGACGCGCAGGTCCGTGGCCATCATCAGGTTGACCCCGGCCCCCACGGCCGCCCCACGGACGGCGGCGACGGTGGGGACCGCCAGGCGACCGACCCGCTGGAAGGCGTGGTAGACGCTACCGATCGCGGCGTAGGCGTCGGGGTCGGCCGGGTCGTCGCCGGCACCATCGAGCACGTCCCGGTGCGCACCCGCGCAGAAGTGACCACCCGATCCCTGCACCACGGCCGCACCGATCGCCTCGTCGGCATCGATGCGCTCGCACACGTCGATCAGCTCGCGGGCCATCGCCTCGGTCAGCGCGTTGCGGCGCTTGGGCGCCTGGAGCGTGATCACGGCGACCCCGTCGCTGACCTCGACCTGTACCTGGCTGCTGGCGTCCTCCACGTCCTGACCTCCGAGGGGTTGGCGGCACGAAGACAGCCCCGAGCACGGACCGGGCGCCGTCCACGGG
Organism: uncultured Actinomycetota bacterium; assembly: GCA_964451855.1. GTDB lineage: Bacteria > Actinomycetota > Nitriliruptoria > Nitriliruptorales > Nitriliruptoraceae > CSSed11-175R1. Next base: position 3,183 of record CAYVJT010000186.1, on the reverse strand, counting down.
CGTACGCATCGTGTCACAGTCGTCGGGCGAAGCGAACCTCCCAGGATCCCACGAGCCGCCGATCGAGATCGCCGTGACGGGAACGAGCGGGCACGATCGAGGCGTTCCGAACAGCGAGGCGTTCCAGCGGTGACCGATGGCACCACCGGTGACCGATGACCACGGGCAGAGCGATCGGGGAGCGACCATCGTGACAGGCGTACAGCGACTCGCTGCAGGGCTCATCGCGGTCGGACTGCTGGCGGTCGGACCGCTGGCAGCATGCGCGGGCGAGGAGAACGACGACGCCGACGGGACCGCCGGGCCCTACGACGCAGCGGCCGAGCTGCGGCCCGACCTCATGACGGTCGACCCTGAGGAGGCCAGGCCGGGTGAGGTGGTCACCCTGCGCTTCCCCGAGCAGACCCGGCGTGGGATCGGCTTCGTCCTGGAGGCCGAGGTGGATGACGCCTGGGAGCTGCGCTACCTGCTCACCGCAGCCGAGGACGCCGGGGCCTCGCCGAGCTGGCGGCGACCGGCCACCTCGGACGGCCACCGCTGGCCCGACGTGGAGGTCGACGGCCCCGGACCCAACTGGATCCAGATCCCCCACGTGGCCGACCCGGGCAGCTACCGCGTCTGCACGGCCGACGCCGAGGAGGCGTTCTGTGCGGCCATCGAGGTGACGGGCTGACCACCACGCAGGCAGCCGGAGCGATCACGGCGATCAGCACTCCGGGACGTTGACGGCGAGCCCGGCCCGGGAGGTCTCCTTGTACGCGTCGGCCATGTCGGCGCCGGTCGAGCGCATCGTCGCGATCGCCTGGTCGAGCGAGACCCGGTGGTCACCGTCGCCTCCCAACGCGATCCGCGCCGCCGCGATCGCCTTGACCGCCGCGATGCCGTTGCGCTCGATGCACGGGATCTGCACCAGTCCGGCGATCGGGTCGCAGGTCAGACCGAGGTTGTGTTCGAGGCCGATCTCCGCGGCGTTCTCGACCTGCCTGGGGGTGCCGCCGAGCACCTCCGCGAGCCCGGCGGCCGCCATGGCGCAGGCCGAGCCGACCTCACCCTGGCAGCCCACCTCGGCGCCCGAGATCGACGCGTTGCGCTTGCACAGCCACCCGACGGCGGTCGCCGCCGCCAGGAAGCGGACCACCTCGTCATCGCTGGCATCCGTCACCGTCCGCAGGTGATGGTCGAGCACGGCCGGCACGATCCCGGCGGCACCGTTGGTCGGCGCCGTCACGACCCGACCACCGGCCGCGTTCTCCTCGTTGACCGCCATGGCGACCACGGTCACCCGATCGAGAGCTGCGAAGGGGTCGGTGTCGCCGACACGCTCGAGCCGGCGGAGCAGCTCCGGGGCACGGCGCTTGACCTGCAGCACACCGGGCAGGGTGCCGTCGGTGGACAGACCAGCAGCGATGCAGGTCCGCATCGCCTCCCACCGGACGAGCAGTCCGCGACGGACCTCCTCTTCGGGACGCAGCGCCACCTCGTTGCGGAGGACGAGGTCGCTGATCGACATCCCCAGCTCGTCGCAGCGCTCGATCAACTCGCCGGCGGTGGCGAAGGGGTGGGGGACCTGGACCGTGGGTTCGGCGATGCCCGCGTCACCCTCGTGCACCACCGCGCCCCCGCCCACCGAGTACGAGGTCGCCGACCGGATGGTCCGCGCGTCCCGATCGAGCGCGCTGAGCACGATGCCGTTGGGATGGAAGGACAGCGGGGCGACGTCGAGGTGGAGGTCACCGTCGAGGTCGACAGCGACCACGTGGCCCGTGGCGAGGGTGAGCGCGTCATCGCGACGGACCAGCTCCGGGAGCCGGCGCAGCCCATCCGGGTCGACGGTGGCTGGATCCTCGCCCGCGAGCCCCGCGAGCACGGCAGCGACCGTGCCGTGACCAGGTCCCGTCGCAGCGAGGGCGCCGTACAGCGCGATCGTGATGCGGTCGACGTCCTGGGCGAGGCCGTCGGCCTCGAGCGACGACACGAAGGTGGCAGCGGCGCGCATCGGACCGACCGTGTGCGAGCTCGATGGCCCGACACCGATCGCGAACAGGTCGAAGGCGCTGACCATCGACGGGGGCGTCACCGGTTGCGTCGTCACCTTCGAGGCTCCTGATCGACCGCGCACGGCGGCCCTGCTGGGGCTCCCTGCGCCGTGACGGGACCCGAGAGGTTCCGGACCGAAGCATCAGGCCGCGCCGGACGGCGCCTACCCGGCCGGCTCACCCTACCCAGGTCACGCGCCCTGTCGCCGCAGCCACAGGCTGACGAGCATCGCCAAGACGCACAACCCGATCGCACCGCTCCAGGCCACCGTGTAGGAGCCGAGGGCGTCGGTCACCGCGCCGAAGATCGGTGGGCCGGCGAGGAAGCCCGAGTACATGCCGAGGACGATCACCCCGGTCGCGCGCCCGGTGTTCTCCGGGGACGCCATCCGGAAGGTGGCCAGCATCGCGACCACGTTGACCGACACCGCGCTCGCGCCGAACCCTGCGGCCGCGACCCACACCAGCCACGCGCCCAGTTGCTGAGCGACGAGGAACCCCGCCACAGAGAGCGCAGCCAGTCCCGCCAGCAGCGTCAGAGGTGCGGAGACGGTCCGACAGCCTTCCGCCACGCGGCCCCAGAGGATCCGGGCGACGATGCCGACGGCACCGAACACGCCGACGACCAAGCCCGCGCGCGTGGAGGTCATCGCGACCTCCTCGAAGGCGTACAGGGAGACGTACACCCCGACCGCCTGGAGCACGACCGCGATCAGGAAGCTGTAGAGGCTCAGGATCCACACGTTGGCCACGACACCACCGGGCCGAACGAGCGGGCCCGCCGCCACCGGTGGCGGATCCCGAGGCAGCGACCGCAGCGAGGTGACGATGCCCGCGAGGGGCAGGACGGCTACGGCGAGCATCATCCCGCGCCATCCCCACAGCAGCGCGCCGACCGGCAGAGAGGCCCCCGCCAGGAACTGCCCCATCGGCACGCCCGACTGCTTCAACCCCATCACGGCGCCACGGCGTCCCGGTTCGATGAGCCGAGCGATCAAGGCGTTCGTGACGGGGTTCGACAACGACATCGCGATGCCAGAGAACGCGAGGGCCACCAGCAGCACGCTGAAGGTCCCTGCCAGCGCGAACACGACGAGCGAGACCAGCGAACCGGCGTACAGGCCGACGAGGATCCGCCGCGGGCCGA
>CAYVJT010000185.1:0-7506 GCA_964451855.1 uncultured Actinomycetota bacterium | reverse complement strand
TGCGGGCTCCTCGTCGCAGGGGATGGTCAGCGGGTCGTCGGGTCGTCCGGTTCGGTGCCGTGCCGTTCGGTGCCGCGGCCGTCATCGGGTGGGTCGACCGGTCCTGCGTCGGTGCCGTCGGCGGGGTCGTCGGAAGCCGCCCCGGCTTCCGGGATCGACGGCTCCTGTGGCGACTCCTGTGGGGGATCCCGGTCGGGCTGCGCCGCAGCGGCCCGGAGGGCGGACACGTCGTGGCCGGCATCGGACCACGCCGTCTCCAGGCGTCGCAGACGGGCGACGCTGGGCCGAGCGCGGAGCAGACACGCCAGCGCGAACGCGCCGCCGAGCGCTGCGGGCAGCAGTTGGCCGAACGCGAACGCCAGGGCGAACCCGAGCACCGCAGGAGCCTGCCCGAGCACGAAGCCGAGGGTCGTCCTGGCTTGGTACTCCTGCAGGGCGCGGACGTCGCTCGCCGGCGGCGTGCCGGCGAACGTCAGGTCGATCGCCACGATCGCGATGAACGCCCCGACACCTCCCGCGGCTGCGAGGGTCGCCGGCAGGGCGACGGGGATGTCCGACGGCTCTGCGTCCAACAGCGGCAGCGCCGCCAGGATGCCGACCGCCACGACGACGAACACCAGCCACAGCCGCTGGAGGCGGCGGATCGCGGGGGCATCGGGCACGGCAACCTCGACGTGAAGACCGCCCTCGGGACCGCCCTCGACGTACGGACCGATGGGCTCGGGGAGGTCGAGCCTACGGCCCATCGGCCTCACCGATGTGCACGCTCGAAGGCCTCGGCCGGGGTCTTGGGCAGCGCCCGCTGGGTCAGGTAGATGCCGAGCACGACCACCGCGCCGCCGAGGAGCGCCACCCAGCTGAGGCGCTCGTCGAGCACGACGACGCCTGCGATCACGGCGACCACCGGCACCAGGTAGGTGACCATCGTCGCGTTGGTCGCACCGACCCGTTCGATCAGCGTGTAGAACACCAGGAAGGCGATCCCGGTGCCGAGCGCGCCGAGCGCCGACAGCGACCCCACGACCGCAGCGGACAGCGAGGTGACGTCGGGCAGCGGTTCGAGGAACAGGGCGATGGGGAGCATGATCAGGCTCGTCGAGAGCACCTGTCCGGTCGCGAGCGCCAGGGGCGGAAGCGCGCCCGAGACGTTGCGCTTCGCGTAGACGGTGCCGAGGGCGTACAGCAGGGTCGCGGCGAGCACGACCGCGACCGCGAGCAGCCGACCGACATCGTCGACGTCACCGGCCACGATGAGCGCCACCCCGCTGAGCGAGACCAGCAGCCCGACCAGACGCAGCGGTGTGAGCCGCTCCAGGCGGACGGCGACCGACACGAGCAACGTGCTCATCGGGACCATCGCCATCAGCAGGGCGGTCAGGCCGGACGGCAGCGCCTGTTGGGCGAAGGCAACCGCGGTCCAGGGCACGGCGTTGTTGAGCACCCCGAGCAGGGCGAGGTGGCGCCACATCCGCGCTTCGCGGGGCAGGGGGACCCGCAGCGCGGTGACGATGATCAGCAGCGTCGTGGCACCGACGGTGACACGGGTCGCCACGATCCAGATCGGTGGCACGGCGGTGAGCGCCACCTCGACGAACAGGAAGGACAGGCCCCACATGGAGGCCAGGAGCAGCAGCAGGGCGGTCTCGGGGGGTCCGAACCGCCGCGCGGTCGTCGGGGTCAGGGCGAACTCCTGCAGCGAAGCGCCGCGGAGTCCCGCGGCCACCGGCGGCCGGACGCCAGCGGTCCGCACCGTACCAACGTCCGGTCGACCGACCGACGCGTCCGGCTGGCAGGGTGTCGTCGTCACGCGGACTACGCTCGGTCCGCGACGGCGCTCCGGCTGCCGGTGGCGACGGAGACCCGAACGGGGTCGGCCACGGATGCGCACGTCGGAGCCCCACGACGGAGGAACCCAGGATGGACGGCAGTGCGCCCGAGTGGTTCGAGCGGGTGGTCGCGGTCGCCCCCGAGGCCGGTCGCACCGTCGTCGAAGGTGCCGAGGTGGCCTGGCTCGCCTGGGGGGACGTCGCCGACCCGACGATGGTGCTCGTCCACGGCGGCGCTGCCCACGCGCGCTGGTGGACCGCCATCGCCCCCTTCCTCGCGCTGCACCATCGGGTGGTGGCCATCGACCTCAGCGGCCACGGCAGGAGCGACCACCGCGAGCGCTACCGCCCCGAGCTCTGGGCGGAGGAGGTCCTCGCGGTCGCGCGGGCCGCGGGTTCCGGCGACCCTCCCGTGGTCGTCGGCCACTCGATGGGCGGGTTCGTCACGATCGTCACCGCGGCCAAGCACGGCGCCGAGCTCAGCGGGGCCATGGTGCTCGATGCGCCGATCCGTCGGCCGGATCCCGAGTCGAGCGAGGGCCGCGGCGGTCGCATGTTCCGCACGCCCAAGACCTACCCGGACCTGGCGACCGCGATGGAGCACTTCCACCTCGTCCCGCCGCAGCCCTGCGACAACCCCTGGCTCGTGCGCTACATCGCCGAGCACAGCCTCCACGAGGTCCCCGACGGCTGGACCTGGCGCTTCGATCGGCACCTGTTCACCCGCCGGGAGGGTCCCGCCTCACCCAGCGCGTACGCCGACGCCCTGGCCTCCGCGTCGTGCCGGATCGCGATCGTCAACGGTGAGCGTTCCGACATCGTCGACGACGAGGTGCGCTCCTACATGGCCGAACTGCTCGCCGACTCGCCTGCGGCGGTCGCGGGGGTCCCGTTCGTCGAGGTACCGGAGGCACGGCACCACCTGCTGCTCGACCAGCCCCTCGCGGTGGTGACCGCGGTCCGCGCGGTGCTGGCGAGCTGGCACCCGGTGGGCAGGGGCCCTGCCGACGTCGTCCCCGGTGAGCGGAGGGTGAGCGGAGGGTGAGCGGAGCAGGGTGCGCGGTCGGTGCTGGTCAGATCTTGCGCAGGTGGACCGAGGTCACCCCGTGATCCGGGCCCTTGTGCAGGATCAGGTCCGCGCGTGAGCGCGTCGGCAGGATGTTCTGTTCGAGGTTGCGCCCGTTGATGCGTCGCCAGATGTCGGTCGCCACGCGATCGGCCTCCTCGTCGTCGAGGGAGGCGTACTGGTGGAAGTAGGAGCGCGGGTCGGCGAAGGCGGTCGATCGCAGCGTGCGGAAGCGTTCGACGTACCAGCGGAGGACGTCGTCCTCCTCGGCATCGACGTAGAGCGAGAAGTCGAAGAAGTCCGAGACGAACAGCCGACGGTCGGACGACCCGCCGCCGGTCTGCAGGACGTTGAGCCCCTCCAGGATGAGCACATCCGGCTGTCGCACCACGACCTGCTCACCGGGCACGATGTCGTAGGTCAGGTGGGAGTAGACCGGTGCCGCGACCTCCGGCTCGCCCGACTTGACCGCACCAACGAACCGCACCAGGTTCGCCACGTCGTAGGACTCGGGGAAACCCTTGCGCTCCATGAGGCCACGTCGCTCGAGCTCCGCGTTCGGGTACAGGAACCCGTCCGTGGTGACCAGCGAGACCTCGGGATGGTCGGGCCAGCGGGCCAGCAGCGCCTGCAGGATCCTCGAGGTGGTGGACTTGCCCACCGCGACCGACCCCGCGATGCCGATCACGAAGGGCACCTTGGCCGTCCCCGCGCCGAGGAAGGTCCCGGTGGCCCGGTGCAGCTCCTGGACCGCAGCCACGTAGAGGTTGAGCAGGCGCGACAACGGGAGGTAGATGTCGGCGACCTCGTTGAGCGAGATGTCCTCGTTGAGCCCGCGGAGGTGGGCGAGATCCTCCTCGGTCAGCGACAACGGCGTCGAGGAGCGACGTGCTGCCCAGTCCTCCCGGGACAGCTCGACCCACGGTGACGGGGTCATCGTCTGGGGCACTGGAACCTCCCGGTCGACCCCGTCGAGCAGCGGACGTGGGGACGGCGTGCAGAGCGTAGCGATGCCGAGGTGGCATCCCCACGCCGGCGGCACCGGGTGGGCCCTGCACCGGCGGCGGTCGGGGATAGGCCACCACGGACGGGGCTCCTCGCGTACCTTGGTCGCCGGCCGACCACTCGATGGAGGCAGTGCGGCACGTGAGCGACACCGGTTCCCCGCGGCGGATCGTCCTCCAGCGACTGCTGGCAGCGGCCATCATCGTGCTGCTCGTCCCCCTCGTGGTGCTGGGCAGCACCGCGCTCGACGATCAGGCGATGCGTGTCGGCGAACCAGCCCCGACCACGGTGATCGCCGATCGCGAGGTCCGCGAGGTGGACGAGGAGGCGACCGACAACGCCCGTCGGGTCGCTGCGGAGTCGGTCGATCCGGTGCTCTCGTTCGATCGCGATGCGCAGACCGAGATCGTCGGCGCGGTCCGCCGGGTCTTCGAGGACACCCGCGCGGTGCGTCAGCCCGTCCGGACAGACGAGGGCGAGGATCCCGCCCTGCGGGCGCCGGCCCAGGAGGAGCAGATCGAGGAGCTCGCCGCCGCCCAGGACGAGCTCCGGGCGGAGACGGTCGAGCGTCTGGTCGGCCTGTCGAACGCCGACCTCGAGGTGGTCGAGCGCGAGACGATCGCGGTCGCGCAGGATCTGGCTCGACAGCGCGTCGAGGAGGACGAGCTCGATGAGCTGCTTGCCGAGGCGCTGCCGACCGAGCTGGCGCTGCGCTCGTTCCCGCGTGACACCGCCAACACGATCGCACGGCCGGTGATCGAGACGAAGATGCGCCCGACGGTGGTCGTCGATCCGGAGCTGACGGCGGTCGAGCGCGAGCGCGCGGCCGAGGCGGTGGAGGAGGTCGCCCAGACGTGGCGCAGCGGCGAGGCGATCGTGCGCGAGAACGAGGTCGTTGGGCCGCTCCAGCTCCAGGCGATCGAACGGCTCGGTCAGTCAGGCACCTCGCCGGTGCGGCTGCTCCTGCGCGCCGTGCTGGCGATGCTGCTCGTGACCGTGGTCGGTGGCATCTACCTCGGACGGATGCAGCCGCGCGTGTGGGTGAGTGGGAAGAAGCTGGTGCTCTCGGCGCTGCTCATCACCGCCTACGCGGGGCTGGTCGCGGCCACCACGGTCCTGACCGAGGCGACCTCGGCTGGATGGTCCTACGTGGTCCCTGCGGCTGCACTGGGGATGCTCACCGCCCTGCTCATCCACCCGGTCGTCGGCATCGCCATGATGCTCCCGGCATCGGTCATCGTGCTGCTCGTCATGCCCGGCTCACCGGCGGTCGCGCTGTTCGCTGCTGCGGCGGTGCTGATCAGTGTCCCGTTGACGACCCGGATCTCATCGCGTTCCGACCTGCGGTCCGCGACGTTGCGGGCGGGGCTGTCGTTCCCGGTGCTCGTGGCGGTGATCGTGGCGGTGTTCGGTCCCCGAGAGGACCTGTACGCAGCGGTCGCCGCTGGTGCGATCAACGGTGTCGTGACCGCGGTCGCCGTGCAGGGGGCGTTGCCCTTCCTCGAGAACCTGTTCCGCATCCCGACGGTGACCGCGTTGCTCGACCTCGCCGACCGCAACCATCCGCTGCTGCGCGAGCTCGAGGAGAAGGCGCTCGGCACCTACAACCACTCCGTGATGGTCGCCTCGCTGACCGAACGCACCTGTCGCGCCGTCGGCGCCGACCCGCTGCTCGGCAGCGTCGCGGCGCTCTACCACGACATCGGCAAGGTGCGCCAGCCCCACTACTTCATCGAGAACCAGCAGGGCATCGCCAACCCCCACGACGAACTCGAGCCCGAGATCTCCGCCGTGATCATCCAGAACCACGTCACCGACGGTGTCGAGATCGCCCGCGAGTACAAGCTGCCCCCGGAGGTGGTCGCCTGCATCGGCAGCCACCACGGCACGATGCTGGTGACCTACTTCTACGAGCAGGCCGTCGCGCAGGCCGGTGGCGACCCCGACAGGGTCGATGAGGAGGCCTACCGCTACAAGGGGCAACGGCCGCGGTCGAAGGAGGCCGCGATCCTGATGTTCGCCGACTGCTGCGAGGCCACGACGCGCTCGATGGCGCTCTCGCGCGGCAACCTTCCGCGCGAGGAGATCGAGCAGACCGTCGATCGGCTGCTCGAGGAACGGATCGCCGACGACCAGTTCGCCGCGTCGGACCTGACCTTCCACGACCTGAGGGTCGCTCGGGACCGGATCGTCGAGTCGTTGGTCGGGGTCTACCATCCGCGCATCCCGTACCCGCGACGGACCGAGCCAGGAGCGGGCGCGCCCACGCCTTCGACCACCGCCGAGACCGGGACGGTCACCCTGCCGCGCGACGCGACGACGGCCCCGCCGCGTTCGTGACGCCCTTCGCGCAGCGGGTGTGCGGTGTCGTGGCCGCGACCCGTCCGGGCGACGTGCTCACCTACGCCGAGGTGGCACGCGAAGCGGGCGCGCCCGGCTCGGCGCGCGCCGTCGGCCGGGTGCTGGCCAACAGCGAGGGGCTGCCCTGGTGGCGGGTCGTCACCGTCGGGGGCAGGCTCGTCCCCGGGCGCGAGGTCGAGCACGCGCGGCTCCTGCGGGCCGAGGGCCACCGCTGCCGCCACGGGCACGTCGAGCGTCCATCGCGCACTCGATGAGCGCTGAGCGCACGAACCGGCTGTCGATGGACGGTCCCGGCCGACTCCTGTCGTTACAGACGAAGAGAGCACGATTGGACGGAAGCCAGGGCGATCCGCACCAGCGCGACCTGATCGGATGGCCACCTTCCCGGCGGTGATCGCGGCCGGGACCGACCGTTCGTCGGCACCAGGTAGGTGACGGCACCGAACCATCCGTGCGACGCTAGTCGTTCCGGGCCGTAGGGGACCCGTCGTACCCCTCGATCAGAGGGGGCCACGACGGGACCGCAACCCCACCGAGCCCCCAGCCGTCCCATCCGATGAGGAGTTCGCCCCCGACGGGGCGCGAAGCTCCCCACCACCACGCCGATCCGTGAGGAGGCAAGGTGAACCCGACCGACCTTCCGACCGCAGAACTCGCCGTCGAGGAGCTCCTCGAGCGCTCATCCGAGCGCGGCTTCGTGCTGCTCTCCGAGCTGCAGCTGCTGTACTCCCCGGAGCTCCTGGGTGACACCTGGGTCGAGGACACGATCACCGAGATCCGAGCCCAGGGTGTCGAGATCATCGACGACGTCGCGGACGACGCCCCTGAGGACGTCGTCGCCGACCAGACGGCGGCGCTGACCACCGACCTCGTGCGGCAGTACCTCAACGACGCGGGTCGACACGACCTGCTCACCAAGGAGGACGAGGCCGACCTCGCGAAGCGCTACCAGGCGGGGCTGTACGCCGACCAGCTCCTGCGTGAGCTCGGCAAGTCGATCAGCCGCAGTCGCAAGGCCAAGCTGCGGCGCATCAGCGTCGACGGCGCGCGCGCCAAGGAGCGCATGGTGCAGGCCAACCTGCGCCTGGTCGTGCCCCAGGCCCGGAAGTTCTCCGGCCGCGACCTCGACTTCATCGAGCTGATCCAGGAGGGCAACCTCGGTCTGCTGCGCGCGGTGGAGAAGTTCGACCACACCAAGGGCTACAAGTTCTCCACCTACGCGGTGTGGTGGATCCGTCAGGCGCTGCA
>CAYVJT010000184.1:0-7539 GCA_964451855.1 uncultured Actinomycetota bacterium | reverse complement strand
CGGCCTCGCGGGCCTCGCCCGGGCCGTTGACCACGCAGCCCATGACCGCGACGCGGAGCGGGGCGTCGAGGCCCTCGAGGCCCCGCTGGACGTCCTCCGCGAGGGTCCACACGTCGACCTGGGCACGTCCGCAGGAGGGGCAGGACACCACGTCGAGCCCGCGTTCCCGCAGGTGCAGGGACTCCAGGATCGCGATGCCGGCCTTGACCTCCTCGACGGGGTCGGCCGACAGCGACACCCGGATCGTGTCACCGATCCCCTCGGCGAGCAAGGCCCCGATCCCGACCGCGGACTTCACCGACCCCGACTTGAGCGGTCCCGCCTCGGTGACGCCGAGGTGCAGCGGGTAATCGGTGCGATCGGCGAGGAGCCGGTAGGTCTGGATCATCACCCACGGATCCGAGTGCTTGACCGAGATCTTGGTGTTGTGGAACCCGACGTCCTCGAGCAGCCGGACCTCACGCAGCGCCGACTCGACCATCGCCTCGGGCGTCGGCCCCCCGAACTCCTCCAGGATCGCGTCCTCAAGGGAGCCGCCGTTGACCCCGATGCGGATCGCGACGCCGGCCTCGTTGGCCAGACGCCCGAGCAGGGCCACCTTGTCGTGCTTCTTGATGTTCCCCGGGTTGATGCGGACGCCCGCGCACCCCGCCTCGATCGCCATCACGGCGTACTTCCACTGGAAGTGGATGTCGGCGATCAGGGGGATCCTGGCGTGCTCTGCGATGTAGGCCAGCGCCTCGGCGTCCTGTTGGCGCGGCACGGCGACCCGCACGATGTCGGCACCCGATGCCTGGGCCGCCGCGATCGCCTGCAGGGTCAGGTCGGCCTCGTGGGTCGGGGTGACCGTCATGGTCTGGACGCTGATCGGCGCACCACCACCGACGGCCAACGGACCGAGTTGGATCTGCCGGGTCGCACGACGTGTCGGACCCTCCACGGGCGCCGCCGTCACGGGCTCGCTGGGGACGATGGGAAGGGAGGTGGTCACGGACGACTCCGAAGGTCGCGATCACGGGGCGGGGTGGCCGGGGACGGCGGGCCCTCCTCGAGTTCGCAACGGAAGGCTACCGCCGATGGCTCGATCAGAAGCGGATCGGCTCGGTGATGTCCAGCCACAGCAACAGCACCATCAACATCAACAGCCCCGCGATCACCGGGATCGCGATCGCGGCGAACACCCGGGGGTCCACGGTGAAGTCCGCGGGCTTGCCGCGCAGGCTCCGCACGCCGTTGACGGCCCGTTCGATGCCGAGCACCGCGAGGTGGCCGCCATCCAACGGCGGCAGCGGCACGAGGTTGAAGATGCCGAGGAAGACGTTGACCGCGGCGAAGAGCGCCACGAACATCATCAGGCCGAGCACCCCGTCGGCGACCTGGCCCGCGATGGACGCCGCGCCCACCAGCGAGACCGCACCTTCGGGGTCACGATCCTCCTGTCCGGTCGCCTGCGCGAAGATGCTGCCCAGGCCCTCCGGGCTGAAGACGGTGACGAAGGCCTCGATGGAGCCGATGAACATCGGCACCAACCCACCGGGATGGGCGATCGTCGGGTCGGGCTGGCCGATCAGCGCCCGCTCGAAGGCCTCGATCGGCCCGAACCGCTCCCGCTGCAGCTCGGGAACGAACCCGACCGTGCCGAAGCGCTCACCGGTCCGTGGGTCCTCGTTGACCTCCGGGACCATCTCCAGGACGAGTTCCTCGCCGGCACGGTCCACGACGAGGCTGGTCGACTCACCAGGCCGATCACGGATCGCGTCGCGCAGTTCGGTGTACACGGTCGACCGCACGCCGTCGACCTGGAGGAGCCGATCGCCCGCCTCGAGGCCGGCCTCATCGGCGGGGCTGCCTTCGATCACCTGGGAGACGACCGCGTCGTGCTCGCCGGTCCACTGCGGTAGCAAGGCGTAGGCGCCGAGCAGGACGACGAACGCCAGCAGGAAGTGGGTCGCCGGGCCCGACGCCAGCACGATCGCGCGCTGCCACGGTGGGCGGTCGTGGAAGAACCGACCCTCGTCGCCCTCCAGCAGGCGGTGTCGCAGATCACCGGGCCTTCCGGTGTCCTCCACCTCGGTGATCACGACCTCGCGGAGCACGTCGCGCGCCTCGATCGGCGAGGTGTCGGACTCGACCGTCGCCCGGGTCCGACGGACGATGCGCTCGGTCGTGCGCCTCGGCGTCCCCCGACGGCGCAGCTCGGCATCGAGCGAGGCCCATGGATCCTCGGGGACCGCGCTCCCGACCGGGAACACCACGTCCATGACCGAGCGGTCACGCTCGTCCAACGGGGACATCCCACAGATGCGGACGAAGCCGCCGAGCGGGAAGGCCTTGACCCCGTACTCCGTCTCACCCTTGCGGGTCGACCACAACGTCGGACCGAAGCCGAGGAAGTAGCGGTCGGCCTTCATGCCCGTCCAGCGCGCGGACAGCAGGTGCCCGAGCTCATGGATCATGACGGCCGCGATGATCGCGATCGCGAACACCGCGATGGCCACTCCGCCGCTCATGTCCTTCCCTCCGAGGCCGCCTCCGGCCCCTGCAACCCCACCACGGGGCCTCCGGCGCCGCTCATGTCCTTCCCTCCGAGGCCGCGAGGAGGTCGGCCGCGTGGGCGCGCGCCCAGTGGTCGGCGGTCAGCACGTCCTCGAGGTCGGAGGGAAGGCCCGGCCCGGTCGCATCCCAGGCCTCGAGGGTCGCTTCGACGACGTCGGCGATCGCGAGGAAACCCGTCGCGCCCTCGAGGAACGCATCGACCGCGACCTCGTTGGCGGCGTTGAGCACCGCCGGGAAGGTCCCGCGACGCCGTCCCGCCTCCGCCGCGAGGTCGAGCGCGCGGAAGTTCCTCCGGTCCACGGGCTCGAAGGTCAGCTCCTGCGCCCTGGTCCAGTCACAGGGGGCGAACGCTTCCGGCAGCCGGTCCGGCCAGGACAGCGCGACCTGGATCGGCAGCCGCATGTCCGGCGGTGAGAGCTGTGCCAGCGACGAGCCATCGATGAACTCGACCAGTGAGTGCACGATCGACTGGGGATGCACGACCACGTCCAGCCGATCCCACGGGCAGTCGAACAGCAGGTGCGCCTCGATCAGCTCGAGCCCCTTGTTCATCAGCGACGCCGAGTTGATCGTGATGACCGGCCCCATCTTCCAGGTGGGGTGGGCCAGGGCCTGCTCGGGGGTGGCCCGTTGCAGCTGGTCGCGGGTCCAGCCGCGGAAGGGGCCGCCGCTCGCGGTCAGCACGAACCGCGCCACCTCGTCGCGGCGGCCGCCTCGCAGGCACTGCAGCAGCGCCGAGTGCTCCGAGTCGACGGGGATCAGGTGGGAGTCCCTGCCGCCGGCGGCCTCTGCCGCCCGCACGACGAGGTCGCCGCCCACGATGAGGCTCTCCTTGTTGGCCAACGCCACCGGGGTGCCCGCATGCAGCGCGGCCAACGTCGGTTCGAGCCCGATCGCGCCCGTGATCCCGTTCACGCACAGCCCCGCGGTATCCCCCGCCAGTGCCACCACGCCTTCCGGACCGTCCAGCACCTCGAGGTCGGGGCGAGCAGCCACGAGCTCCTTCGCCGCCCGTCGGTCACCGAGCGCGACCCGGGTCACCCCGAACGCATCGGCCTGCTCGGCGAGGCGGTTGCCGTCGGTCCCTGCCGAGAGCCCCACCACCTCGAAGCGCTCGCGATGCGCGGCCAGCACCTCGAGGGTCTGGGTCCCGATCGAGCCCGTGGAGCCGAGCACCAGCACACGCCGGCGGGTCAAGGGGCCACCTCGGCGTCTCCACCCTGCGGCGCCGAGGCGGCGAGCGCGGTGACCCGCTCGGCGGCACCGACCGCAGCGGGCAGCCGGGTGCCCGCCCCGAGGGTGTAGCTCGCCAGCAGCTGCCCACAGGCGGCGTCGGCATCGCGTCCGCGCGTGTCGCGCAGGGTCACCTCGACGCCACGGCTGCCGACGCGATCGACGAAGCCCCTGGTCCTCGCCGGCGAGGGCTCCTTCCACCGGACACCCGGTGTGGGGTTCATGGGGATCACGTTGACGTGGGCACGGAGACGACGTGCGATCGCTGCCAGCGCGTCGGCCTGGCGGTCGTCGTCGTTGACGTCACCGATCAGGCACCACTCGATCGACACCCGCCGGTTGGTCGTGCGGCGGTAGTCCCGGACCGCCTGCTCGAGCTCAGCGAGCGGATGGGTCACGTTGATCGGCACGAGCTCGTCGCGCAGGTCGTCGGTCGCGGCGTGGAGGCTGACCGCCAGGGTCACGGGCAGGCCGAGCTCGGCCAGCCGGCGGATCCCCGGGACGAGGCCGACGGTGGAGACGGTGATGCTGCGGGCGGAGAGGTTGAACCCGTCCGGGTCGTGGAGCCAACGGACGCTCGCCAGCGTCGCCGGCAGGTTGGCGAGGGGCTCCCCCATCCCCATGTAGACCACGTTGGTGACGTGGTCGGGCGCGCCCTCCGGCAGGGCTTCGTCGGCGATGATCCCGGACCGCAGCGCCGCATCCGCAACGACGACCTGGCGGACCACCTCGCCGGCGGTGAGCTGACGGCGGAAGCCGGCCTGTCCGGTGGCGCAGAAGGGACAGCCGAGCGCGCACCCGGCCTGGGTGGAGATACACACCGTCGCCCGTCGCGGGTAGAGCATCAGGACGGTCTCGATCGCCTCGCCGTCGGGGAACCGCAGCAGGAGCTTGTGGGTGTGGCCGTCGTCGGCGACCTGATGCGCGACGAGCTCCGGGCGTGCGGGCGCGAACCGCTCCCCGAGGGTGGCCCGCAGCGCCTTGGGTAGATCGGTCATCTCGTCGGGAACGTCCACACCCCGAACCAGCCACGCGTGGACCTGATCAGCCCGGTACCGCGGCTCGTCCAACTCCGCGACGAGCGCTTCCAACCCGTCACGCGTGAGCGCGTACGGGTCGACGGGCACGGTCTGAGCGGGCACGGCTCTCCGGAACGGGATCGGGATCGAGGGCGCGGTGCCGGTCGGGTGTCACGGTCCGCGGGCCTGACGACAAGGGTACGGCAGGTGACCCTGACCTACCGACCGGGGACGTCCACCGGTCGGCGGATGATCAGTAGAGGAACCCGAGGACGAAGTACCCGACCGGCAAGGCGATGAGGATGCCGTCGACGCGATCGAGGACGCCGCCGTGCCCGGGGAGCAGGCCACCGAGGTCCTTGACCCCGAGGTCGCGTTTGATCAGCGATTCGATGAGGTCGCCGAAGAAGCCCGCCAGCCCGCAGGCCAGGCCGATCAGGGCGCCGAGTTGCCACGTGAACCCGCGATCGAGCAGGGGCAGCGCGACGGCGGCGCCCCCGCCCGCCAGGGCCAGCCCGCCGATCAGGCCTTCCCAGGTCTTGTTGGGGCTGACCGAGGGCGCGACCTTGTTGCGTCCGAGGGTGACCCCGAAGGCGTAGCCGCCGATGTCGGCGAGGATCGCCGACCCGATGACCGCCAGGACCCCCATGGCCGCAGCTTCGGTGCGTGCCACCAGCAGGATGGCGAAGGAGGCCGGGAAGCCGACCCAGAGCCCGAAGAACACGGTGACCGACAGCCGTCGCAGGACAT
This sequence comes from uncultured Actinomycetota bacterium, assembly GCA_964451855.1. GTDB lineage: Bacteria > Actinomycetota > Nitriliruptoria > Nitriliruptorales > Nitriliruptoraceae > CSSed11-175R1. Next base: position 1,981 of record CAYVJT010000184.1, on the reverse strand, counting down.
CATCGCGGTTGCGGTCGCCCAACTGCCAGAGGATCGCACCGAGCAGGAGCGCGACGACGCCGATCAACTGCCCGGTGTGGCGCGCGTCGAAGGCCCCGAACAGCATGATGAACGTCGTGACGATCAGGACCGGTACCTGCAGCGGCGTGCCGAGCGGGGCGAGCACCCGGTGCGACTCGAGGTAGGCGACGCACACGAACACACCCACGGCCACCGCGAACGCCACCGGGTGCCAGAACAGGGTGCCGAGGAACACCCCGGCCATGACCACGCCGACGGCGATCGCCACCGGCAGGTTCCGTCCGCCGACGACCGCGCGGGAGGACGAGGTGTCGTCCTCGGCGTCCTCCGCGTCGGGTTCGTTCGGCTCGACCGTCATCGTCCTGGCCCCCACACCTCATCGGGTGGACCCCGCCTCCGCACTGAAGCCGCCCCACCCCGGTACAGCTCGGCGTCCACTGGTCTGGCATGTCTCCGGACGTGACGGTTCCTGGTCGCTGGCGGGCCGTCACGACCCCGCGTCGGAGGGGTCAGACCTCGAGCAGTTCCTGTTCCTTCTGCTCCAGGGCCCTGTCGATCCGAGCGACGTGCTCGCTGGTCAGCTCCTCGATCCTCTTCTCGTACCGCTCATGCTCGTCCTTGCCGACGTCGCCCTGATCCTCGAGCTTCTGCATGGCGTCCCGTGCGCTGCGCCGCACGTTGCGCACCGCGACCCGACCCTCCTCGGCCGCGGACTTGGCGAGCTTGATGTAGTCCTTGCGGCGTTCCTCCGTGAGCTCGGGGAACACGCACCGGATCACGTTGCCGTCGTTGGCGGGGTTGAGGCCGAGGTCGGCGTCTCGGATCGCCTTCTCCACCGCGCCCAAGGACCCCTTGTCGAAGGGGTTGACCAGCAGGATGCGGGGTTCGGGGACCGAGAAGTTCGCGAGCTGCTGGAGGGGCGTCGGGCTGCCGTAGTAGTCCACCAGCACCTTGTTGAGGACCTGGGGGTTCGCCCGACCGGTCCGGATGGCTTGGAAGTCCTCGGACACCTTCTCGACCGCCTGTCCCATGCGGCGGGCAGCGTCGGATGTGATCTCGTCGAGGCTCATGGCGTCCTCCTGGTTGCCGGCAGGGTGCAGGTCAAACGGTCGGGTCGATGGTGCTATCGGCGCGGACGAGCGTGCCGACGGCTTCGCCGCGGACGACGCGCCGGATGTTGCCCTCCTGGAGCAGCTCGAACACCACGATCGGGAGGCGGTTGTCCATGCACAGCGAGATCGCCGTCGCGTCCATCACCTTGAGGCCCTGGTTGAGGACCGCGAGGAAGTCGATCTGCTCGTAGCGCTCCGCGTCAGGGTGGGTGCGCGGGTCACGGTCGTAGACACCGTCGACGCCGGTGCCCTTGAGGATCGCCTCGGCGTCGATCTCCAGGGCACGCTGGGCCGCGGTGGTGTCGGTCGTGAAGTACGGGACGCCGAGGCCGGCGGCGAAGATCACGACCCGGCCCTTCTCCAGGTGGCGGACAGCCCGGCGCCGGATGTAGGGCTCCGCGATCGCCTGCATGTCGATCGCGGTCATCACCCGTGTCTCGAGACCGGCCTTCTCGATCGCGTCCTGCAGCGCGAGCGCGTTGATCACCGTGGCGAGCATGCCCATGTGGTCAGCGCTGGAGCGGTCCATCCCGCCGGCGGCAGGCGACGTACCCCGGAAGATGTTGCCGCCACCGACGACCACGCCGATCTCCGTGCCGTCGCTGGACTTGAGCTCGACGATCTCGCGTGCGACCTGCAGGACGATGCCGGGGTCGATGCCGCCCTTGACGGCAGGATCGGAGAAGGCCTCGCCGGAGAGCTTGAGGAGCACACGCTTGAAGGGAGCACGGTCGGGCACCGGGACGATCCTCGCCGGGGACGGGCAGGCTGGCGAGAGATGCTAGCCGCCGTGCCTGCCTTCCCGTACCGGGAGCGTGTCAGGCACCGACCTGCCGGCGGCGCGCAGG
>CAYVJT010000183.1:0-7575 GCA_964451855.1 uncultured Actinomycetota bacterium | reverse complement strand
CCGAGGCCGGCTCCGGCCCCTGCAACCCCACCACGGGGCCTCCGCCGCCGCTCATACGGCTGCCTGGTCGCCGAACACGGGCAGCGCCTGCAGGATCCGCTCGCGTTGGCGGCAGAAGGCGCACACCTCGGTGACCGTCGGCATGCCGCACTCGGCGCAGGCCACCACCTCGACGTCGTCCTCACGCTGATCCGGGGCGATGCGGTCCTGCCGTTCGAGGAAGCCGAACAGCAACTGGGCCTTGACGCCGGGCGAGCCGGCCTCGAGCAGGTCGAGCGCCGCCTTGTGCTCGTGCCCGCTGTTGCCCTCGACGAGCGGGCACTCCTCCACGACGTAGTCGATGCCCCGAACGACGCAGTAGGCGGCGGTCTCGCGTTCGGAGAGGCGGTACACCGGCTTGCACTTGCGGGCCTGCAGGCCGGGCTCGCCCCCGAGCACGGGACCCTGGCGGGCGAGGAAGTCGTCGTGCCAGTGCACCAGGTTGCCGAGCAGGGTCGCGGCCTCGTCGTCGAGGTTGTGGCCGGTCAGCAGCACGTCGTAGCCGTGCTCCACCGCGACGCGGTTGAACACGTAGCGCTTCGACAGGCCGCAGACCCCACAGGCCGCACGCCCGGACGCGGCCGAGCCGGAGACCGTCGTGTAGCCGTAGGTCTCGGCGAGGTCCACCACGTGCAGGTGCGCTCCCCGTTCCTCGGCGAACGCCTCGCACACCTGTTGGCTGCGGGTGGAGTAGCCGCCGATGCCGAGCCCGACGTAGAGCCCGTCGACCCGGTACCCGAGGGTCAGCAACGCATCCCACAGGGCGAGCGAGTCCTTGCCGCCGGACACGGCGACGAGCAGACGATCGGCGTAGCTGAACATCCGCTCGCCCTTCGCCAGCCCGTGCCCGCGGTCGATCGCCTTGCGGATCTGGTTGTGCACGTGGTCGACGAAGTGCTGCGCACACCACGCCGCGCGGTGTCGTGGCTCCTCGATCACCGGAGGCTTGCGACACACCACGCACCCGGGCGCGCCGGCGCCACCCGAGATGACCGGTCGGACCTCTACCTCGGCGTCGTCGGGAAGTTCGTGTTCGGCGGTGACGAGCTCGCCGTCCTGGATCACCAGCACGGTGTGCGGCGCCACATCCAGCTCGTCCAGCAGCTCGGCGACGGTCAGCGGACCGTCGAGCTGATGGGTCGCTTCGGGGTTGCGGGTGCGCACGATCACGTCGGATCTCGCTCCTCATCGGTGATGGGCCTCGCCGACGTCCGGCGGGGCCACGCGCGTCTCACCGGGTGGTGGAGCCGATGGACAGGTGGCCTTCGTCACTGCCGGTGTCGTCGGCTGTCGACGGGAGGGTGCCGTCTCCCGGCGGCGAAGGGAAGCTCACGGGCTCACCGGGCTCGAGGGTCACGGCGTGGCCACGGACGGTGATCTCCAGGGGCTCGCCCTCCACCAGCTCGAAGGTCTCCTCCTCGTGGGTGAGCGTGATGCGCAACTGTCGGCGCTGGAACCGCAGCCCGAAGGCCAGCCGGTTCCACGGGCTCGGCAGGCGAGGTTCGAAACCGAGGTGGCCGTCGAAGTCGCGCAGGCCCGCGAACCCGTACACGAGCGCCATCCACACGCCCCCGGTCGAGGCGATGTGGACGCCGTCGACGACGTTGCCCGCGACGTCGGCGAGATCCATCAGCAGGGCGTACTGGAAGTACTCCAACGCCTTGCGCTCGTAGCCGATCTCTGCAGCCAGGATCGACTGGACGCAGGCCGAGAGCGAGGAGTCGCCGGTGGTCAGCGGGTCGTAGTACTCGAAGTTCCGGCGCTTCTGCTCCAGGGAGAACTGGTCGCCGAGCAACACCATCGCCAACACGACGTCCGCCTGCTTGATCACCTGGTGGCGGTAGATCACCAGTGGGTGGTAGTTCAGCAGCAGCGGGTAGTGGTCCTTGGGGGTCCCTTCGAAGTCCCAGGTCTCCTTCTCGAGGAAGTTCTCGTCCTGCGGGTGGATGCCGCGATCCGCGTCGTAGGGGATGTGCATGGCGTCGGCAGCCTGCTGCCACCGGAGCACCTCCTCCTGCTCCAGGCCGGTCTGGTGCACGAGGTGGCGGTAGGCCTCGGGCGCCTCCTCACGCATCCACAGCGCGACCTCGGCCGCGTACCGCAGGTTCGTTCGGGCCATGAGGTTGGTGAACGCGTTGTCGTTGACCACCGTGGTGTACTCGTCCGGTCCGGTGACCCCGTGGATGTGGAAGGACTCGGATCGTGGGCCGAAGAAACCGAGGCCCGACCACATCCGGGCGGTCTCGACGAGGATCTCGCCGCCCACCTCGCAGAGCAGCTCACGGTCGGCGCGCACGTCCACGTAGCGCTTGATCGCGTAGGCGATGTCGGCGTTGATGTGGTACTGCGCCGTCCCGGCGGCGTAGTAGGAGGAGGCTTCCTCCCCGTTGATCGTGCGCCACGGGAACAGCGCGCCGTCCTCCGAGAGCTCCTGGGCGCGCTCTCGTGCGGGGTCGAGCATCGAGTGGCGGAACCGCAGCAGGTTGCGGGTGATGCGCGGCTCCGTGTAGGTCAGGAACGGGGTGACGTAGACCTCGGTGTCCCAGAAGTAGTGGCCCTCGTAGGCCTGTCCGGTCAACCCCTTCGCCGGGATGCCCGTGGTCTCCGCGCGGGCCGAAGCCTGCAGGAGCTGGAACAGGTTCCACCGCACCGCCTGCTGCACGCGGGGTGGTCCGTCGACCTCGATGTCGGCACGTGCCCATGCCTCGTCGAGGTGGGCGCGCTGCGCGGCCTCGAGCGCCGAGTACCCGGTCCGCAGCGCCCGGTCCAGGGTCCGTGTCGACCGGTCGACGAGCTCGATCGACGGCACCGTCCGTGAGGTGTGGTAGGTGACGAACTTGGTGATCCGAAGCGGGACACCCGCCTGCGCGTCCACGGTGAACACGACCTTGCTCAGGTCCTCCGACCACGACGAGGTCGCGTACCACGGGTTGTCGGTCTCGATCAGGTGATCGATCCCGACCCCGAGGCTCATCCGCGAGTTGGTCGTCCGGTAGCCGGTCACGAGACGGTGACCGTCCTCGATGTGCTCCTTGGCGTTGAGGACCCGGTCCCCGAAGGAGGGCGCGCGACGTGGATCGCCGTTGCCGTTGCGGGGCTCGTCGGTCGCCCGGGCGTCCTGCCGGTTGAGCAGCTGCGACGAGATCACCACCGGCGCGTCGCTGTCGACCTCCAGCTCGTAGCTGATGGCCGCGAGGTGGCGGTGCTCGAAGGACACCAGGCGTGACGAGCGGACCTTCACCTGCTTGCCGCTGGGTGTCGACCAGTTCAGCTCGCGCCGCAGCACCCCGTCGCGTAGGTCCAACGCGCGCTCGTAGTCGGTCACGCGCGCCGTTGGCAGGTACAGCGGCTCGTCGTCGACGTAGAGCTTCAGCAGCGTCGCATCCGGAGCGTTGACGATCGTCTGACCGGTCCGGGCGAACCCGAACGCCTCCTCGGCGTGCACGATCGGCCACGTCTCGTGGAAGCCGTTGACGAAGGTGCCGGCCTCGATGGCGGGTCGGCCCTCCTCGAAGGTGCCTCGGATGCCCAGGAAGCCGTTCGACAGCGAGAACACCGTCTCCGCGTTCCCCATCCAGCTCCGCGAGAACTGCTTCTCGACCAGGCGCCACTCGTCTGCCGGGTAGATGTGCTCCGGAGGTAGCCGCAGGTCACGAGGGATCATCGGGCGGTCCTGAACACGGCGGGACGTTGGGGGCGGCACACGAGGCGCTGTGGGGTGCGGCCCCCCGACACCAGCGGCCCCACCACCTCGTAGGTGCGACGCTAGCGGCCCGAGGGACCGCTGTGACGCAACTGCCTCAACCCGGGATCATCATCCCACGTAGGCGACCTGGCAGAAACCGTGGTTGCAGTAGCCGCCAGGGTGCTTGTGCAGGTACTGCTGGTGCTCCGGCTCGGCCCAGTAGACCTCCGTGAGCGGCGCGATGACCGTGGTGATCGTCCCGAACCCGTTCTCCTCCAACTTGGCCTGGTAGCGGGTCCGGGAGGCCTCCGCCGCCTGGCGTTGCGCGTCGTCGGTGACCAGCAGGCACGAGCGGTACTGGGTGCCGACGTCGTTGCCCTGCCGGTTGAGCTGGGTCGGATCGTGGTTCTCCCAGAAGGGACCGAAGAGCCCCTCGTGGTCGATGACCGTCGGGTCGTAGACGATCCCCGCGACCTCTGCGTGCCCGGTGAGCCCGGAACAGACCTCGCGGTAGGTCGGGTTCGGGGTGTAGCCGCCGGCGTAGCCGACGAAGGTCGTAAAGACGCCGGGCAGCTGCCAGTAGATGCGCTCCGCGCCCCAGAAGCAGCCCATCCCGACGACGGCGAGCTGGTGGCCCTCCGGCCACGGCGGGACGATCCGACGCCCGTGCACCGCGTGGGGTTGCTGCTCCGCGATCGGCTCGTCACGCCCTGGCAACGCCTCGTCGGGGGACACCATCCCCGCAGGCTCACGTCCGAACAGCATGTCGATCCTCCCGGTGGGTCGCCGGTGGGTCGGTGACCGGCGGCACGGTTCAGGTGCGGTTGAGCTGGCGCAACACGTACTGCAGGATCCCGCCGTGGCGGTAGTAGGCCGCCTCGCCAGGGGTGTCGATCCGCACCTGCACGTCGAAGTCCGTCGTGCTGCCATCGGGGGCGGTCGCGGTCACCGACAGGGTGTCGGGTACCTCGCCGTCGGACAACCCCGTCACGCCGCTGATGTCGAAGATCTCCTCACCGCTCAGCCCGAGCGAGTCGGGTGAGTCGCCGTCGAGGAACTGCAGGGGCAGCACACCCATCCCGATCAGGTTCGAGCGGTGGATCCGCTCGTAGGAGACCGCGAGCGCCGCGCGCACGCCCAGCAGCAACGTGCCCTTCGCCGCCCAGTCCCGCGAGGACCCGGAGCCGTACTCCGCGCCGGCCAGCACGACCAGGGGGGTGCCCTGCTCCGCGTAGTTCTGCGCGGCCTCGTAGATCGAGGTCACCTCGCCGTCGCGGGTGAAGTCGCGGGTGAACCCGCCCTCGGTCCCCGGCGCGAGCTGGTTGCGGAGCCGGATGTTGCCGAAGGTCCCGCGGATCATCACCTCGTGGTTGCCCCGGCGGGAGCCGTAGGAGTTGAAGTCCTTGCGCTCGACGCCCTTGGCGCGCAGGTACTCCCCCGCCGGGCTGTCCAGCTGGATGGCACCCGCTGGCGAGATGTGGTCGGTGGTGACCGAGTCCCCGAGCTTCGCCAGCACCCGCGCACCCTGGATGTCGGTGAGCGGCTCCGGCTCGGCGCCCATACGGTCGAAGAAGGGCGGCTTGCGGATGTAGGTGGAGGCGTCCTCCCACTCGTAGAGCTCGCCCTCGGGGATCGGCAGGGAGGTCCACTCCTCGTCGCCGTCGTAGACCTCCGCGTACTTGGACGTGAACATCTCGGTCGACACCGACTCGCGGATCACCTCCTCGACCTCCTCGGTCGAGGGCCAGATGTCCGCGAGGTACACGGGCTGCCCGTCGGCTCCCGTGCCGAGCGGCTCGGTCGTGATGTCGACGTCCATCGACCCGGCGAGCGCGTACGCGATCACCAACGGTGGCGACGCGAGGTAGTTCATCTTGACGTCGGGGTTGATGCGCCCCTCGAAGTTGCGGTTGCCAGACAGCACCGAGGTGACGGCGAGATCCTCGTCGTGCACCGCCTGGCTGACCTCCGGGATCAGCGGCCCGGAGTTGCCGATGCAGGTGGTGCAGCCGTAGCCGACGAGGTTGAACCCCAGCTTCTCGAGGTAGGGCGTCAGCCCGGACCGGTCGTAGTAGTCGGTGACGACCTTGGATCCGGGAGCGAGGGTGGTCTTGACCCACGGCTTGCGCGTCAGCCCCCGATCGACAGCGTTCTTGGCCAGCAGCGCGGCCGCGATCATCACCTGCGGGTTGGAGGTGTTCGTGCAGGAGGTGATCGCCGCGATCGTGACGGCCCCGTGGTCGAGTTCGAAGCTGGAGCCGTCCGAGAGCGTCACCGGGGTCGGGTCGCTCGGCCGGCCGTGGGGGTGACGATCGTCCCTGCTACTGGGTGCCGGGGAGCGGTCCTGCGGACTCTCCGACGGGGAGACGGGGTCGCTCGCCGGGAACGTCGCCTCGACCGCCTCGTCGAGCCCCTGGATCTCGCCATCGGTGTAGTCGCGGAGCGCGACGCGGAAGGCCCGCTTGGCGTCGCTGAGCGCGACCCGGTCCTGTGGACGCTTGGGGCCCGCGAGCGACGGCTCGACCGTGGACATGTCGAGCTCGAGCTGCTCCGAGTACGCGGCCTCACGCTCCGGGTCGTGCCACAGCCCCTGCTCCTTGGTGTAGGCCTCGACGAGCGCGATCTGGCCCTCGTCCCGGCCCGTGAAGCGCAGGTAGCGCAGGGTCTCGTCGTCGATCGGGAAGATCGCGACCGTGGAGCCGTACTCCGGCGACATGTTGCCGATCGTGGCGCGGTTCTCCAGGGGGACCGCACCCACGCCGGGGCCGTAGAACTCGACGAACTTGCCGACCACCCCGTGCTCGCGGAGCATCTCGGTGATGGTCAGGACCAGGTCGGTCGCGGTCGCGCCCTCCGGCAGGGCCCCGGAGAGCTTGAAGCCCACCACCTTCGGGATCAGCATCGAGACGGGCTGGTCGAGCATCGCGGCCTCGGCCTCGATGCCACCGACCCCCCAGCCCAACACCCCGAGACCGTTGACCATCGGCGTGTGCGAGTCGGTGCCGACGAGGGTGTCCGGGTAGGCCTGCAGGGTCCCATCCGGGGACTCGTTCGGGAAGACGACACGGGCGAGGTGCTCGATGTTGACCTGGTGGACGATGCCGGTGCCCGGCGGGACGACCTTGAGCCCGTCGAAGGCCTCCTGCCCCCAGCGCAGGAACTGGTAGCGCTCACGGTTGCGCTCGAACTCGAGCTGGATGTTCTGGGCGAGGGCGTCGTCGACACCGAACACGTCGGCGACCACGGAGTGGTCGATCACGAGCTCGACCGGGACCTGCGGGTCGATCCGGGAGGCCTCGCCACCGAGTTCGACCATCGCCTCACGCATCGCGGCGAGGTCGACGATCGCCGGCACCCCGGTGAAGTCCTGGAGGATGACCCGGGCGGGCGAGTACTGGATCTCGGTCGAAGGCTCGGCGGTCGGGTCCCAGGACGCCAACGCACGGATGTGCTCGGCCGTGGTCTGGGTCCCGTCCTCGGTCCGCAGGAGGTTCTCGAGCAGCACCTTCAGGCTGTAGGGCAGGCGGTCGGCGCCCTCGACGGCGTCCAGGCGGAAGATCTCGTAGCTCGTGCCCTGGACGTCGAGTAGGTCGCGTGCTCCGAAGCTGTCGATCGTGCTCACCTGGACGCTCCTCGTCGTGCTCGCTGTGCTGCGTGCGGCGTGGTGGGGGTCTCGCCACGACCATACCCGAGGCCTCCGGGGCTCACCCAGGCCGCCGGCAGGTCTACGCTGCGGCGCGACCGCGCAACGAGCCTCTGCCGCCCCACCACCTGCCCACAGGCCTGTGCTCGCCCGACCTGCCGGGCACCGATCCCCCACCCGGGGCCGACCATGCCGATCCCCCACCCGG
>CAYVJT010000182.1:0-7601 GCA_964451855.1 uncultured Actinomycetota bacterium | reverse complement strand
GCGCACCGATCGACCGTTGCCTCGAACGCTGGCACGCCTACGTGCGGTCGCCGTCCCCGGAGCGGCTCGACGCGCTCCTGCACGACGAGGTCGTGTTCAGCTCGCCCATCGTGTTCACCCCGCAGCGGGGCAAGGACCTGACGGCCCTGTACCTGACCGCCGCGACGGCCGTGTTCGCGGGGTCCGGCCCGCTCGCCGGGGATGTCGGTGCCGCCGATCCGGACCGCTTCCGCTACGTCCGGGAGGTCCGCCAGGGGCACGACGCCGTCCTGGAGTTCGAGTCGACCATCGGCGACACCTACGTCAACGGCGTCGACATGATCACCTGCGACGACGACGGAGCCATCGTCGGCTTCAAGGTGATGCTCCGCCCGCTCCGGGCGATCGAGGCCGCCCACCAGGCGATGCGTGAGCTGCTGGAGCGGCACGCCCCCGGCTGACGGACGGGCCGGTCGGTTGTCAGTGGAAGGGCAGGTACTCGTCGAGCTCCCAGTCGGTGACGTGCTTGGCGAACCGTTCCCACTCGGCGCGCTTGATGATGATGTGGTGCTCGACCAGGGCCCGACCCACGGCGTCCACCAGCTCGTCGTCCTCCTCGAGGACGTCGAGCGCGTCCCGCAGCGTCGGCGGGCTGGTCACCGTCGCGTCGGTGTTCTCCAGGCAATCCTGGGTCTCGGCGGGTTGCAGCTCCATCTCGTGGACGACACCGAGCCGTGCGGCCTGGAGCACGGCAGCGGTGGCCGTGTAGATGTTCGCCGCGCCGTCGGCCATGCGGTGCTCGAGCCGCAGTGGGCTCCCCCGCTCGGGACTGACGCGGACGGTCACCCCACGGTGGTCGTAACCCCAGTTCGCCCAGTACCCGGTCAGGGTCCCAGGACCGAGCCGCTTGTACGCGTTGACGGTCGGGGCGAGCAGCCCGGTCATCCCCCGGTGGTGAGCGAGCATCCCGGCGATCATCTGGCGCGCCACCTCGGAGAGCCCGTCGTCGGCCGTGGTGTCGTTCAGCAGGTTGTTGCCGTCGGCGTCGTTGACGCTGACGTTGACGTGCAGCCCGGAGCCTCCGCGATCGCCGAGGGGCTTGCCGAGGAAGGTGAGCAGCAACCCGTGGCGGTGCGCGATCTCACGGGCGAGCACCTTGAACAGGAAGGCGTCGTCGACGGCCCTGAGCGCGTCGTCGTAGTGCAGGGTCAGCTCGAACTGCGGGATGTCGTACTCGGAGTTGATCGACTCGATCGGCAACCCGGCATCTGCGGCCTCGCGCATGATCTCATCGAGCACCCCGACGGGGTCGACCGCCGTGCCGGTGCCGTAGACGTACCCCCCGGGGGTCTCCCACGGCACCCAGCGACCATCATCACCACGCTGCAGGATGTAGGCCTCCAGCTCGATGCCCACCTGCGGGGAGTAGCCGAGCTCCTGCCAGTCGGCGACGGCGCGACGCAGCGCATGGCGCGACGACACGTCGACGGGTTCGTCCCGGAACGAGATGTCCGCGATCGCGACGCCGGTGTTGGGCTCCCAGCCCGGACGCACCTGCCCCATGTCGAAGGTGGCGTGCAGGTCCGGCAGCCCCTCGAGCATCTTGCTCGACGGCGACGGGGTCATGTCCCGGTCGTAGCCCAGCGCGAAGAGCGCCATGCAGTGGAAGGCGCCGCGCTCCGCGTAGCGGATCGGTAGGTACTTCCCGCGCGCCAACCCGAGGTGATCCGGCCACAGCACCCGGATGCGGTCGTACTGAGCAGGCGTGGACATCGTGATGCTCCCTCCCTCGCGCCCCTCGGCGCCGAACGTCGTGACACCGGCGCACCCGCCGGCCGCCGTGCTCGGTGGCGTCAGGTGGACGCCACCTCGACGGGCAGGTGTTTGATGCCGCTGATGAAGTTCGATCGCAGCCGCTGTGCGGGTCCGACGATACGGAGCCGGTCGAGGTGCGGCAGCAGCTCCTCGAGCAGCACCCGGATCTCGACCCGGGCGAGCCACTCGCCGATGCACCGGTGCGGGCCCCCGCGCCCGAAGGCCAGGTGCTCGTTGGGATCGCGGGTGACGTCGAACCGGAACGGATCGGCGAACCTGCGCTCGTCGAAGTCCCCCGAGATCCACCACAACGCGACCTTGTCGCCCTCGCGGATCGTACGCCCGTGCACCTCGACGTCCTTCGTGGCGGTACGCCGGAAGTGCATCGTCACCGAGGTCCAGCGCAGCATCTCCTCGACGGCCGTCGGGATCAGCTCCGGGCGCTCCTGCACCATCGCGCGCGCTTCCGGATGGTCGAGCAACGCCACCAGGCCACCGACCATCGAGTAGCGGGTGGTGTCGTTGCCGGCGGCGACCATCAGGGTGAAGAGGTTGTTGAACTCCAGGTCGGTGAGCGGTTCGCCGTCCATCGTCGGCGCGAGCATCCTGGTGACCACGTCGTCGCGCGGGTTCGCCCGCCGGTCGTCAGCGAGCTCCTGCGCGTACTCGAACAGCTCGACGCCGGCCGGGCTGCGGAAGGGCATGAGGCGGAAGCTCTCCGTGTCGGTCTGGTCGACCACGTGGTCGGTGAACTCCGGGTCGGTGTTGCCGATCATCGCGTCGCCGCGGTCGACGAGGTAGCCGTAGTCCTCCTCGGGTGCGCCGAGCAACCGGCCGAGCATCCGCATCGGCAGCTGCCGTGCGACGTCGGTGACGAGGTCGAACCGACCGCGAGGCAGCGCCTCCTCGAGGACGGCCTGTGCGAGCAGCCGGATCGCGTCCTCGTACTGCTGCACCGTCCGCCGCGTGAACCCGCCCTGGACGAGGCGTCGCAGGCGGGTGTGCTCGGGGGGGTCCATCTCCATCATCGTGCGACGCGCCTCGGTCTCCTCCTCGTCCATGTCCTCGAGGCGGATCCCCTTGCTGGACGTGAAGGTCGCGAAGTCGCGGTTGAGGTCGATGATGTCCTGGTAGCGGGTGATGGCCCAGAACCCGCGCCCGTCCACCTCCTCGATCCAGGCGACCGGCTCCTCGTCGCGGAGCCGCTGGAAGGTCGCGTGGGGCACGCCGGCCCGGTAGACATCCGGGTCGGTGATGTCGAGCCAACGGTCGCCCATCACCGCCGGCGCGGTGCCGGCAACACCCTCGGTCGCCTCCGTCGCCATGCCGGTACCTCCCATCCCGGCGCGGACGCTACCAGACTCGTTCGGTACCGAACAGTTAGACTCGGGCGGCCCCGGGTGCCGAGCCGATGAGCGCCCCGGACCTGCCCCGACGACGCTTCGGAGACGCCGTGCGCGCCCTGTTCCTCCAGCACGACCCGGGCTCACAGCCCGGTCTGGTCGGCCGCGCGCTCGAGGAACACGGCGTCGAGATCGACCTCCTGCGCATGGCCGAGGGGGTCACCGATGGCACCTGGCACGGGAGCTTCCCGTCGGTCGGCGACCACGACCTGCTGGTCCCGCTCGGCGCCATCTGGTCGCTGTACGACCGCAGCCAGGTCGGCACCTGGATCGACCGCGAACTCGACCTGCTCCGTGCCGCAGACGCCCGCGGGATCCCCGTCCTCGGCATCTGCTTCGGGGGCCAGGCGCTGGCCGCGGCCCACGGCGGTCGTGTCGAGCCGGCGCGCCGACCCGAGCTCGGCTGGACAACGATCCGCACCGACGATCCGGAGCTGGTGCCACCCGGACCGTGGATGCAGTGGCACACCGATGGCTTCGTCGTGCCGCCCGGCGCCCGCGAGCTCGCCCGCGACGACCTCGGCCCTCAGGCCTTCCGGCTACGCCGCAACCTCGGCGTGCAGTTCCACCCCGAGGTCGACGAGGCGGCCATCGCCTGGTGGATCGAGCTCGGTGGGGACATGGCGGTCACCGCGCTGGCCGAGGTGGGCACGACGCCGGACGCCGTGCTCGCGGATGCTCGAGCGCAGCGCGACCGTGCCGCGGCCGACGTCCAGCGGCTGGTCGACCGGTTCCTCGAGGACGTCGCGGTCGCCGACTGACGGGCGAGCGCGAGAGCCACGACCCCACCGGTGCCGAAGTAGTGTCGGGATATGACCTACTCGATCATCGCCAGGGACACCGAGAGCGGCCACATGGGGGTCGCGACCCAGTCACAGGCCTTCGCCGTCGGCGCCAGCGTGTCGTGGTCCCTGCCCGGCTACGGGGTGATCGCCACCCAGTCGATGGGCGAGCCGATGTACGGCGACCTGGGACTGGACGTGCTGCGCTCCGGGCTGACCGCTGAGGAAGCCCTCCAGGCGTTGCGCAGCGTCGATCCCCGTCCCGAACGGCGCCAGGTCGGGATGGCCGACGGACGCGGAGGCCTCGCGGTCTACACCGGCGACGCCTGCGTCAGCGAGGCCGGCCACGCCACCGGCGAGCGCTGCATCGCCCTCGCCAACATGATGGCCAGCCGCGACGTCTGGCACGCCATGGTGGAGGCGTACGAGTCCAGCGACGGCTGGATCGCGGCGCGCCTGATGTCCGCGCTCCACGCCGCCGAGGAGGCCGGCGGCGACCTGCGCGGACGGCGCTCCGCCGCGATCCTCGTCGTCACCGCGGAGCCGAGCGGGCGTCCGTGGCGCGACCACCTCGTCGACCTGCGGGTCGATGACGACCCCGACCCGCTGGAACGACTGGACCACATGGTCGGCTACAGCGCCCGCTACCACCGCGTCGTCGAGGCCTTCGAGCTCGCCCTGGACGGCGAGGCAGAGCGTGCGCTCGACCACCTCGGCGACATCGCGATCGACATCGACGGGCAGCCGGAGCTCGCGCTCTGGCAGGCGGTCGTGCTCGCACGCGCCGGCCGGCACGCCGACGCCGAGCGGATCGGCCGTCGTCTCGAGGAGGTCGCGCCCGGCCTCGCCGCGGCGGGACGTCGCTTCGCGGACGTCGAGCTGGTCGATCGCACGACGATCGAGCACGTCCTCGGAGGGTGAGGCCGGTCAGCGGTCCCGATCGACCGCCGGGCCGACCGCCGCCAGCAGTGCCTCGACATCGCTGGGATCGTTGTACAGGTGGCAGCCGACCCGCAGGTCCCCAGCCCGGACCGAGGCGGTGATGCCGTGCGCTGCGACGTCGACCGGCTCCCGGGTCGGGATGGACACGATCGCCGAGCGCGAAGGTGCGAGTCCGAGCCCGTCCCGGATGGCGTCGGCCAACGTGACGTTGTGGCGGTGGATCCGTTCGACACCGGCCTCGGTGATCAGTTCGAGGGCCGGCACCGTGCCCATCCAGCACAGCCACGCGGGAGACACGTCGGCGCACCGGGCCGACCCCGCCAGCTGCATCGCCGGGCCGTAGATCGAACCCCAGACGTCCTCGCCCGCGTACCAGCCGGGAGCCACCGGCCGGAGATCCTCGAGGTTGTCGGGACGCACGGTGAGGAAGGCCGTCCCTCTCGGGCTGAGCAGCCACTTGTAGGCACCGACGACGAGGTAGTCGATCCGCGACGCGTCGATGGGCAGCCACCCCGCGGCCTGGGTCCCGTCGACGAGGGTCCTCGCCCCACACCGGTCGGCGGCCTCCAGCACCGCGTCGAGGTCCGCGACCCGTCCATCCGCGGACTGCACGAGGCTGAGGGCCACGAGGTCCGTGCGCTCGTCGATCGCCTCCGTCACCGCGTCGAGGGGCACCGTCGTGACGGTGACATCACGGTGCTCCTGGGCGTAGAGCGGCCACAGCAGGGAGGTGAAGTCGTCCTCGACGGCGACGACGCGGCTCCCATCGGGCAGCGACGCGGCGACCGTGCCCACGAGCACCGACACCTGGTTGGCGACGGCCACGGTCTCGGTTGCGACGCCGACGAGCTGGGCGAACAGCTCCCGGGAGCGGTCCACCGCACCGTCGTACTCGGCCGGGGTTGCGACGCCCCGCTGCCAACGTTCGATCCCCGTGCGCATCGCGGCGACCACACGGTCCGATGGCAGCCCGAAGGTCGCGGTGTCGAGGTAGACGGTGTCCGGGGCGAACCGCGACCGGAGCTCCTCGAAGGTGGGCGAGGGGGCGCCCGCCGTTCCGGCGCCCACGGGTGGTGTCTGGGTCGTCATCGTTCTCCTGCTGTCGGGTCGCCACAACCGGGTCGCCTCAGCGCCGCTAGCGATCGGCCACGATCTCCTGGGCGGCGTCGCGGATCAACCGGACGGCGAGGTCGACGGTCTCACGGGTCGTGCGGTGCGACAACGGCACGAGGCGCACGACCACCCGACCGTCGATCACGGTCGTCGACAACCGTACGCGCCCGTCCTCGTGGACCCGAGCCAGCAACGCATCCTGCAGCGCGTCGTCGCCGCGCACCCGGAAGGTGACGATCGACAGGTCCGGGGGCCCGAGGGCCTCCAGGTTGGGGTCGGCGTCGAGCTCCCGCCAGGCGTGCTCCGCCAACGTGAGCTTGTCGTCGAGCGCCTCGCGGAAGGCTGCCTCGCCGTGCAGTTGCAGGGGCAGCCACAGGCGCAGACCCCGCCACTCGCGGGTCAGCTCCGTGGTGATCGAGCTGAAGTCGGGGAGCGCGTCGAGGTCCTGGCTGTGGTCGCGGAGGTAGTCGGACTCCTCGGCGAACGCCAGCGCGAGGTGGTCGCGTTCGGCGACGAGCAGCGCACCGGTCCCGAAGGGCAGGAACAGCGACTTGTGCGGGTCGAGGGTGATCGAGTCCGCCCGCTCGATCCCACGCAGGCGCTCCCGGCCGCGGTCGCTCAGGACGAAGAAGCCCCCGTAGGCGGCATCGACGTGGAACCAGGTCCCGAAGGCAGCGGCCAGATCCGCCAACGCCGGCAGCGGATCGATCGACCCGGTGTTGGTCGTCCCGGCCGCACCGACGATCGCGATCGGCAGCAACCCGTCGTGCAGGTCCTGCTTGATCCGGACCTCCACCTCCCGGGGGTCGAGGTGCAGCCCGTCGCTCGCCCCACAGACGCGGACCTGGCCGTTGGGGATCCCGGCGATCCGGGCGGCCTTCCTGACCGATGCGTGGGCGTGCGCCCCCGTGTAGATGGTCGCGCGCTGTACCCGATCGGGAGCGTGCTTCTCCCGGGCGGTGACGATCGCGGTCAGGTTGGCCGCCGAGCCACCCGAGAGCAGGAGCCCCTGGGCACGCTCGGGGAGGCCGAACAGCTCGGTGAGCCACCGCAGGACCCCGAGCTCCAGCGCGACCGCAGCTGGCGAGAACCCTGCGAGCCCCGTGTAGCGGTTGGCGAGGCTGGCGATCAGGTCCCCCAGCGCGGCCGTGAGCAGCCCGGACCCGGGGATGTAGGCCAGGTCCCCGCCCGAGGCGTTGTCCACACCGGTCGCCAGCACCTCGCGGACCTGCGCGAGGACCGTCTCGAGCTCGGCCGGGTCCTCCCCGGGACGCTGGTCGAGCAGGTCGGGCACGAGCTCGCTCCCGGAGGGGTTGCCGAGCACGGGCCGGTCCGCCGCGGTGGTCACGAGCTCCTCGACCAGCTCCCCGACCTGCGCGAGCAACGCCTCGCTCTGCTCGGGCGGTGGGTCGAACCCGCTCAGCCTGCTCACGTTGGGTAGCTCCGTCGTGTGGTCCACACGTGTGGTTCACCTCCCCGGTGGGCCCCATCGCGCCCCGGCCCTCCACGGACCGGCATCCGGGACCCCGCGCTCATCCGGGACCCCGCACTCATCCGGGACCCCGCA
>CAYVJT010000181.1:3643-7655 GCA_964451855.1 uncultured Actinomycetota bacterium | reverse complement strand
GGGGGTTCCTCCGACGCTTCGCCCCCACCTCCGTCGTCCGAGGTCGATGAGCCCGGAGGCGGAACGGATCCGTGGGCCAGGATGTGCACGGTGTAGTACGTGCGCCCCCCGGACGAACGCACCGCCGCGGCGATGTGGGTCGCATCCGCCGCGAAGAGGTTGTCGGCGTGCTGCTGCGACGCACGCCAGGAGTCGACGATCGAGGTACTCGAAGCCGCGCCGTCCGAGATGTAGGCCTGGTTCTCCCTGACCCCGTCGGCACCGCGGTCGAAGTACCACTGCGACGCGGCAGCGAACGTGCCGTGGCCCTCCCCGGTGGCGATGTAGTGCTCGTTGGCCTCGGCGGCCTTGCTGTCGTCGCCGTAGTGCTGGAGCTGCGCGAGCCCTCGCTCCGCGCGAGCTGCGTTCACCGCGTCGATGATCGAACCCGCCGAGGTGGCCATCGCCGGTGCCGGGAGCAGGAGCACGACCGACCACGCGGCGAGCCCTACGAGACACCAAGCGGACCTACGACGGAACACGCAACCTCCGGGGTTGGCGGCGACCGGGGTTGGCGGCGACGTTCCGCCGGACCGGCGGCGCGACGCTAGCAAGCCCTCACGAGGATCAGGGGGCCGAGCCTGTACGTGCGGCCAGGGTGGAACGCAGCGTGGCAGCACGACCACCACCTCGGCTCCGTGGCGCGCCGGTCGCGATAGGGCACGGTGCTCGACGTGGTGCGCTCGGAGGCCGGGTGCGGCCGGGCATCAGACGTCGTCGGCGTCGAGGATGGTGTAGCCGTAGCCCTGCTCGGTGAGGAATCGCTGCCGCTTCGCGGCGAACTGCTGGTCCACCGTGTCGCGCGCCACGACGGCGTAGAAGTGGGCCATGCCACCGTCCGCCTTGGGTCGGAGCAGTCGACCCAGCCGTTGGGCCTCCTCCTGGCGGCTGCCGAAGGTTCCGGAGAGCTGGATCGCGACGTTGGCGTCGGGCAGGTCGATGGCGAAGTTGGCGACCTTGGACGCCACGAGCACGTCCAGCTCGCCGTCGCGGAACGCGGCGAAACGTGCCTCGCGGGTCGCCTGCCCGGTCTGGCCGGTGATCAGCGGCGCGTCGAGGTGGTCGGCAACCGTGCGCAGCTGCTCGAGGTACTGGCCGATCACCAGGATCCGGTCGCCGGCGTGGCCTGCCACGAGGCGTTCGAGGACGTCGAGCTTGTGGGCGGTGGTTGCCGCCACCCGGTAGCGCTGCTGGGCCGGTGCGACGGCGTAGGCCATGCGTTCCTCATCCTCCAGCGCGACCCGGACCTCGGTGCAGGAAGCCGGGGCGATCCAGCCCTGCATCTCGAGTTCGCGCCAGGGGGCGTCGTAGCGCTTGGGGCCGATGAGGCTGAACACGTCCGAGGCCTTGCCGTCCTCGCGCACCAGGGTGGCGGTGAGTCCGAGCCTGCGTGTGGCCTGGATCCGGGCGGTGGCGCGGAACACGGGTGCCGGCAACAGGTGCACCTCGTCGTAGACGATCAGCCCCCAGTCGTGGGTGTCGAACAGGGCGAGATGCGGGTGGGTCGCGACGACCTCGTCGCAGTCGATCACGCGGCCGGCGCCGTCACCGGCGCCAGCGTCGGCGCAGCCGTCCTCGTCCTCGTCGTCTTCGCGTGACGGGCGCCAGGTCATGACCTGGTAGGTGGCGACCGTCACGGGGCGGATCTGCTTGCGCTCCCCCGAGTACTCGCCGATGTCGCGCGGATCGAGGTCGGTCTTGTCGATGAGCTCGGCGATCCACTGGCGGGCGGCGGTGATCGAGGTGGTCAGGATGAGCGTGTTCGACGCGGTCTGGGCCAACGCCGCCATCCCGATCACGGTCTTGCCGGCGCCACAGGGCAGCACGAGCACCCCGTTGCCGCCGGCGGACGAGCCGTCGGCCCACCACGCCGCGACCGCGTCGGACTGGTAGGTGCGCAGCTGGCAGGTCAACCCGAGGTCGAGCGGGGCACCGTCGACGTAGCCGGCCTCGTCGGCTGCAGGCCAACCGAGCCGCAGCAGCGCCTGCTTGAGCACCCCGCGGTCGGCCAGACGCACCGCGAACCGGTTACCGTCGAGCCGGTCGCCGAGCAGCTCGGCGACCTCGGCATCGCGGCGCACCTCTTCGAGGAGCGCCACCTCGGGGCTGGTCAAGGCGAGCCCGCCGGAGTCGAAGTCGCGCACGAGCCGCACCCGGCCGTAGCGCGCCATCTCGTCGCGGATGTCCGTCAGCACGGCATCGGGCACCGGGTACTTGCTGTAGGTGGTCAGCGTGACGGCGACGTCATCGGGGCCGACATCGGCAGCGGCAGCGTTCCACAGCGACAGCGGCGTGATCCGATAGGTGTGCACGTGCTCGGGCGAGGTCTCGAGCTCAGCGAAGCGGGCCAGCGCAGCGCGAGCGTCCCCCGCTTTGGGGCTGGCAACCTCGAGCAGGACGGTGCGGTCGGACTGGACGATCAGGGGGTTGTCGTGCTCGATCACCGTCGTCCACCCGCCCGGCTGGCACGCGACCCGGCCCGATCACGACCGTCCTCGCGGTTGTGAAGGATGCGCTGGGCCAACTCGACCAGGTCGCCGTCCGGCGGGGTGTCGCCCACGAGGCCACCGGTGGGCAGCTCGGGCGCGCCGAGGCTGACCAGTTCGGGTTCAGCGACGTGCCGCTCGGGCGCCAGCTTGGCCCCGTCGGCGCCTTCGGCCACGGGCATCAACCCCTTGGCGGCCAGAGCGGCGAACAGCTTGGTCCGGCTCAGTGGCGTCACCGCAACGGTGGGGGCGATCTGACGCAGCTTCGAGGCCTTGACGCTCACCGCCTCGGCGATCAGCGCCGGATCGTCGCTGGTGACGTACGCGCTCGCCGCGCCGACGCGCAGTCGACCGTGACGTCGCTCGAGGTCACGGACGAGATACGCGACGTTCTGGGGCAGCGGTGTGGCAGCATGGTCGGCGAGGAAGCCCAGGACCTGCTCGGCGGTCTCGCCGTCGTCGAAGGCCGCGGCGATGCGGGTCTCGTCGAGTCGATGGATGCTGGCGCCGGCGTCGGATTCGCGCACGGCATACCGGTCGAGACCGGCGAGGACCTCGGCGGCGAGGTTGGGCGGTGCGACCACCGAGTGGTCGGCCTGCACCGTGAAGGTGGTCTCGGGCGGGGGCAGCAACTCCTCGACCGCGTCGGGGCCGGCGGTCACCAATGCCCGACCGAGCCGCGACAGCCCGATCGGCCCGTCAGCGGGCACGAGCCCGAGGACGCGCATGACGGCGATCAGGGCCGCCAGGACGTCGGGCAGCCCCAGGGTCGGATGGTGGTGATCGGCCAGGTCGGCGAGGCCGGCGAGGCTGACACCTTGCCCGGCCGGCAGCCCGGCCAGCACCTCCAGGAGGGCTCGGCGCCGCACCGGCCCGACCGTGGAACGATCTGAACCGAACTCGGCGCGCTCCGGCAGCCCATCGGCCTCGTCAAGGAGGTAGCTGTCACGCCATGCGGCCGCCAGCAGTGCCCAACGCTGAGCCGCAGGTCGCTCCCGGAAGCGATCGGCTTGGCGGGTGGTGGTCCAGACCGACGTCGGCGTCCCACGGCGCGATGGTGGCCCGGCCTCGATCGAGCCGAGGAGGTCGAGCTCGACCGCGAGGTGGGTGAGCACGCCGACCTCGCCGGCTGGTCGTCGCAGGTCCGAGGCGGCCGCCCGGATCATCCGCACCCCGATGCCACCGGCCTTCAGTCCGTCGGCGGGGTCACGCTCCCAGCGCCGCAGCAGCGCGTCGAGGTGGGTGAGCGTCGGCGGCAGTGCCGTACCCACGTCGGCCAGCGGTGCGAGCTCCACCTGCGGGGACGGCTCCCACCGTTCGAACAGGCCGCCGCGCAGCGCCACCACCGCCTCCAGCGGCATGAACACCAGCCCGTAGTCAGCGTCGATGCCGAGCAGGCCGCGCTCGGACAGCCAGTGCAGCGGCGTGCGGTGTAGCCGGGCCCAGGCCGGGTGCCCGTCGGGGAGCACGGGCTGGAAGTAGACGAG
>CAYVJT010000181.1:0-3543 GCA_964451855.1 uncultured Actinomycetota bacterium | reverse complement strand
CCACCATCTCAGGGCGGGCCAGCGTCCTGGCGAACGACGGGAGGGTCGCCGGCAGCGAACCGACGCCCAGTCCCTGGAGCTCGTCCTGCTCCGCGGCGAACGGCCCTTCGCCCCGCATCGCCATCACGGGGCCGGGGAGGAGCTCGAGAAGTGCGGCGAGCTCGATCGCGTCGAGCCGCTCGAGGGCCCGTTCGTAGGACTCGCAGACCTGCGGAGGGACCCGGGTGAAGTAGTGCATACCGCCTCCAGTCGCCTTCGGCGCGACCATAGAGCATCGCCGTCGGCTGGCGATGGAGGCGCCACCGCCGCATCAGCGTGAGCAGGCGCACCACCTCGGCGTCGGCGTGGTCCTTGGTGGGCTCGAGCTCGAGGTCGGGCCGGCATCCGTGCGCATCGCGGGCCTCGGCGATGCGTGGACTACGCTCGCGGGCGATGCCTGCCCGACGGATGAGCCGCGACGAGTTCTTCGCGAAGCTGGCGAGCTTCGACGAGGACGGTCTGAAGAAGGTCGTGTGGACCCTGTACTGGCGGGGGTCGGCGCAGATGCGCGAGCGGATCGAGGCGCAGATCGATCCCGACGCTCGCGTGCAGCCGGCCACCGATCCGGCGGTCGACCCCACCGCGGTGGCGACCGAGGTCGACGAGTTCGTGACGTTGGCCCGCTCGGGCGCTTACCTGGGCGGCGACCGGAGGGTGTCGCCCAAGGAACGGTCGCGGTGGCGGTTCACGTTCCGCCGGCTCGCTGACGATGCCCAGCTTGCGCTCGCGGACCCTGACGTCAGCACGGCCGCGGCTGCGTTCGAGCAGCTGGTCGATCTCGCCTGTCACACCCACGACTTCGAGTACTTCCGTTCCGAGGAACCGCTGGTGGCGGCACGGTTCGTGGTGTCCGACGCGGTGGCGCTGCTGTGGGCCAGGCTGCGGGAGGTGTACGGGTTCGCGGGGTTCGCCGAGCGGGCCGCGCCGCAGCTGATCCGGTGGGAGTCGCGTTACGGCTGGACCCGGTCGGGCGACAACCGGGTCGCCGAGCAGGAGACCTCGCTCGCGAGCGTGCTCGCCCCCACGCTGCGGGCTGCCGACATGTGGACCGGCTTCACGCAGCACTACGTCGACGCGCTCGACCAGGTCGCGCGGGACGAGTCCAACGCGCCCCGGCAGCCCTGGCGCACCGACGGGTGGGACCGCAGGTGGCGCACGGGCAACCTGGCCGAATGGCATGCCATGCTGCTGGACCGGCTGCCGGGCACCGAAGGCGAGCACCTGCTCGATCGGATCGCCACCCACCCAGCCCTCGACGGGGCCGAGCTGACGTTCTTCCAGGCTCGGTTGGCGCACCAGCGCGGTGAGCTCGCTCAGGCGCGTCAGCTCGTCCACGACGCGCTGACGGAGCTGCCCGGCCAGCGCCAGCTCCTCGGCTTCGCCGCGCAGATCGGCGCAGAACTTCCACCTCGCGCCCGTCAGGTGGTCGAGGACCGCACCCGCTGAGCGCAACGCCCGTCGCCGTTCCCCCTCGCTCTGGTCCGCAGGCGTTGCCTCGCGTCCCCGTTCACGCCGACGCGCGGTAGCACCGCCATCGGCGCGCGACCGGGGAGCGCGAGGCGGCCAGGACTGGTAACGACCGCGCGCGCTGTGAGGTGTCGCTGTGGCCGCTGCCGCCGAGTGGGCGCGGGCGAGGTGCGTCTTCCGCTTCGGCGCCCGCCCGACCAGGGTCGGTAGGCTCCCGGGCGTGTACCTACCCCCGCTCGGACTCGCTCCGCCCGTCGCCGACGCCCTCACCCATCCCCCCGAGGAGGAGTGGGCGCTGCTGGAGCTCGCCGTCGCCTGGCCGGACCTCGCCGATGCCGAGGCCCGGGTGGCGTCCCGGCTGCGGACCTTCGTGCTGGCGCGTGATCCGCTGGATCACCTGGAGCGGTTCGCCCCGGCATGCGCGACCGCGAACGGGGACGGCGACGACTACGAGGTGGTGGTGTACGTCCCGCTGGGCAACGCCCTGACGCTGGCGGAGCTCGACGGCACCACGGTCGCCGAGGTGCTCGCGAGGCTGACCGAGTCGGCCGTCGCGGTCGGTGCCGCGCACGAGCAGCTCCTGCTCGCCGGCGCCTACCCGAAGGCGGTCCGCCGCGCCGCCGCGCAACCGCTGCTGGCCGATCCGGTGGCCGACCTGCCCGGGGCCGATGCCGCGCTACGTCTGCCCTCCCCGACCATCGAGCTGGTGTCGGACGGCTGGGAGCCGATCGGGCTGGGCGCCATCCAGGACCTGGTGCAGGCCGAGTTCGGCCCGGTCGACCTCGACCGCACCACCGTGCGGCTGACGCCGGCGGACACGGCCACACCCGGCTGTCCGGCGTGCGCCGGCGAGGGCTTCGGGTTCCCCGCGGACCTCCAGGAGCAGCTGGAGGCCATGTGCGCGTCGCACGCCGCCGAGGCGAAACGCGTGACCGATCGGCGGGTGGCCCACGCGGCACGCAGCAACCGGCGCGGATGGGCGGCGATCACCGAGGGAGCGCTGCGGCTGGAGGTGCCACCGCCACCGTGGAGCCTCGGCCGTCGTCTGCGGGCCGCGCTGGAGGCCGAGCCGCCGACCCACACCGGCGACCGGGACGGGTTCCGGGCCCGCGTGACGGCCGACGCGCAGCTCATCCTCGACCTCGCGGCACGCTACGGCGAGGACCGCGCGCCCTTCGAGCACCTGCTCGAAGGCGACGAGGACCTGAGCTGGCGACTGATGGACTGGCTGACCAACACCCTGTTCGGACTCGGGATCACCGGACAGGACGAGCTCATCGTCCCCGTCGGGGAGGCGCTGCAACGGCTCGATCCCGACAGCGCGGCCCTGCACGCGTCCGACCTGGCGGTCGCCCTGTCCGAGCGAGGGCACCCGGAGGCGGTGCAGCATGCGGAGGCCAACGCCCGCACCCATCCCGACGATCCGTGGGTGCGGATCCACCTCGGCGACGTGCACCGCAACCTCGGCGATCCGGTCCGCGCCGAGGCCGCCTACCGCGAGGCGGTGGCGCTGGTCGCGGACGACGGCGAGCCGGCCGACGTGATCCCCGTGTACGAACGGCTGACCCAGCTACTTGCGGAGCAGTCGGACCGCGAGGACGAGGCGAGCGCGCTGGAGGAAGAGGGCATCACGGTGGTGCGGCGTCGCGAGGCCGCGAAGCGGGCGAGCCGACGCGGCCGGTCCGGACGGGGCATCCCACCCGCGACAACCCCGACGGCCGCGCCCGTGTCGCCACCGAAGCCTGTCTCGCATCCGCCGCGCCGGACGGGGCCGAAGGTGGGACGCAACGAGCCCTGCCCGTGCGGCAGCGGGAAGAAGTACAAGCGCTGCCACGGCGCCTGAACGCCGCGCCGGAGCACGCCCGGTCGTGGAGCCCGGTCGTCACGCCCGGTCGTGGAGCCCCTCGCTCGCACGGGCGCCGACCGGTCAGACGACCTCGAAGGCGTCGACGCCGACGAGGAAGTGGTAGTTGTCCCGGCCGACCGTGCGGTCGAGCGTGCGCAGGATCCGGTCGGTGTCGTCGTAGGGCCCCTGGA
>CAYVJT010000180.1:0-7657 GCA_964451855.1 uncultured Actinomycetota bacterium | reverse complement strand
GCGGGTCGGGAGGCGGTGGCGGTGGCGGGCCCTGGGCGCCCTCGACGGCGGCCAGCTCGGCCTCTGCCGGCTGCGCGTCCTCCCCCGCGTCCACGTCGTCCACGTCCACTCGCTCGTCCGCGGTCGGCTCGGCCGCGGTCGGCTCGGCCGCTACCTCGGCGTCGCTGGGGCCAGCGGCCCCATGGGCTTCGTGGGTGTCGTGGGTCTCCTGTTGCTCTTGGGGCTCCTGGAGCTCCTGGGGCACCTGTGCGTCGTCGACCACGTCCGGGGCGTCCTGGAGGTCGTCGTCCCGATCATCGTCGACGCCGTTGCCGAAGGCGGCGGCCGCGTCGACCGCGGCCCCCGGATGGTGGGCGGCCTCGATCTGGGCGATGCGGGCGATCGCCTCGGCCAGGCCGTCCTTGCCGACCGACGCGTCGGCGCTCAGGGTGACCAGGCCCTGGTCGAGCAGGTCGATGAGCGCGACCCGGGTGTCGTAGGCGCCACGGCCGGAGAGGGCCGCGAGCTCGTCCACGGTGCGCTGGCCGTCGACGAACATCAGCAGACCCCAGCCCGCGGCCGGGATCGTCACGTCGCGCGGCGGGATCGGCGAGGTCAGGCTCACGACCTGGTCACCCGGCCCGACCCGCTCGATGAGCTGGTCCCAGCCGGCGAGGCGCTCCTTGGCCTCCTCCATCATCGTCTCGGCGGGCAGCGCTTCGCTGGGGTCCATGCCCTCCGCGGCCTGCGGGTCCGCGTCGAACCGGAAGGAGCCCTCGGTCCAGCGCAGCAGCTCCGCGAGGGACTCCAGGGCGTGGTTGCGGCCCACCTGGACGGCCAGTTCGGCGTCGAGGTGGCCGCGTTCCACCAGCGTGGTCAGCAGCTGCCGGTCGGAGGGCAGCTCGTCGGTGTCCTCGAGCAGCTCGAAGATGGGTTCCGGGCGCACGTAGCCGAGGCCGAGCAGGCGGCGCACGACCCCGATGCGGGCCACATCGGCGGTGATGTCCAGCAGGTTGCCCTCGGCGACGACCATGCGGCCCGCGCTCGTCGGCCCATGCAGCTGCAGCCGCCCGGTCTTCCTGGTGTAGCCGAGCAGCTGCAGGACCTCCGCGATGGAGAAGTCGCCGAGATCGCCTTCCAACACGGTGGCCCCCTCGCTCAGCCGGTCGAGCTCGAGCCGTCGACCGTGGGGTCGCGGACGAGGTCGAGCGGGCGGTTGTCTGTCTGGGGCTCCGCGGGCGGGGCGGGGGGTGGTGCCGGGGGTGTCGCAGCCGCCTCGGCGTGCATCTCGTGGTGCATCGCGGCCTCCGGCGCCTCGGCGGGCTCCAGGGCGTAGCCGATGCGATCCGCGGCCCGGCGCATCTCGAAGAGCATGAACCCGATCTTGGCCGTCCGGCGGGCCACAGCGGCGAGCACGGCCTGATCGCGCGCCGACATCAGGAACACGAAGCCGTGCTCCCCCTCGACGAAGACCTGGTTGAGCTGGCCGCGTCCGAGCCCGATCGCGGCCTGCTCCCCGAGGGAGAGCAGCGCCGCGCTCATCGCGCCGACCCGGTCCTCCTCGAGGTCGTCCGGCAGGGCGCTGGCCATCGGCAGACCGTCGAAGGAGACGACCGCGGCTGCCTCGACGTCCGGGGAGCTGTGGATGAACTCGTCGAGCGCCGCGGCGAGCCGCCCTGCTCGGGTGTCGAACGGTCGGCTCATCGCGTTCCTCCATCTGCTCGGTCGGGCGCTCGTGCACCTCCGGCGTGCCGGCCGGCCGATGAGTGGACGGTACGCCCCCTCGCGCGTTTCGCCGATGATCAACCCGCGTGCACGCTCGCACCGACGGCGGCGCGAGTTCCTTCACCAGCGACGTCGACCGTTCTGCCGGGGGACTTGAGTCCCGACGTGGCTCACGGGGCCAACGTACGCCCTGAACGTGCGGTCTGCGACCTTGCTAGTCTCCCGCGCGGGTCAGGGACCGACGACCTGGCCGACGGTGGGGCGGGATGGGTTGCGGCCAGTGCGGTACCTCGAACCCGGCGGGTAACCGCTTCTGCGCGCAGTGTGGCGCACGGCTGCACGCGCAGTGCCGGTCCTGCGACGCTGCGCTCGAGGCCGACGCCCGGTTCTGCGGGCAGTGCGGGACGGCTGTCGCGGCGGAAACCGCACCCGTCGCGCGCGAGGCCGCGCCCGAGGCGGCGACGGCCGATGGCACCGCCGCGCTCTCGTCCGAGCGCCGCCGCGTCTCCGTGCTGTTCGTCGACCTCGTGGGGTTCACCCGCCTGTCGGAGGAGCGCGACCCCGAAGCGGTGCGCGAGCTGCTCAGCGACTACTTCGATCAGGCGCGCACGTTGGTGCGCCGCTACGGCGGCACCATCGAGAAGTTCATCGGCGATGCGGTCATGGCCGTGTGGGGGACCCCGTCGGCGCGGGAGGACGACGCCGAGCGGGCCGTGCGTGCCGCGCTCGACCTCGTCGACGCCGTGGCGGCGCTCGGCGAGCAGGTCGGCAGCCGCGGGCTCCGGGCGCGGGCCGGTGTCGTCACCGGCGAAGCCGCCGTCCGCCTCGATGCCGTGGATCAGGGCATGGTGGCCGGCGACGTGGTCAACACGGCGTCGCGGGTCCAGGCAGCGGCCGACCCGGGCCAGGTGCTCGTCGACGACGCCACCCGCAGGGCCTCCGCGCAGGCGATCGACTACGCCGACGCCGGCGAGCACGTGCTGAAGGGCAAGGTCGAGCCGGTCCGGCTCTCCGCCGCCAGCGAGGTCGTCGCGGGCAGCGGTGGGGCGCAGCGCTTCGATGGCCTCGAGCCGCCGTTCCTCGGGCGGGAACGCGACCTGCGCATGCTCAAGGAGCTGCTCCACGACGGCGTGGAGCAGTCGCGAGCTCAGCTCGTCGTCGTCACGGGCGCCGCCGGTCTTGGCAAGTCGCGGCTGGGCTGGGAGCTGTTCAAGTACATCGACGGCATCGAGCAGCAGCTGTACTACCACATCGGCCGCTGCCTGGCCTACGGCGAGGGGATCGCCTACTGGGCGCTCGCGGAGATGCTGCGCATGCGCCTGCGCATCGGCGAGGGGGACGCCGAGGCCGAGGCGCTGCGCAAGCTGGACGCCGGCCTGCAGGAGCTGATCACCGACGCCGAGGAGCGCGACTGGCTCCGGCCGCGCCTGGCGGTGCTGCTCAGTTCGGCCGACGGGCCGACGGAGACCATCGACCGCGACTCGCTGTTCGCCGGATGGCGCCTGTTCCTCGAACGGTTGGCCGCCGACGCGCCGGTGGTGATGGTGTTCGAGGACATGCACGACGCCGACGACGGCCTGCTCGACCTCATCGACCACCTGTTGCAGTTCAGCGCCGATCTCCCGCTGTTCATGCTCGTCCTGGCACGCCCCGAACTGCACGACCAACGTCCCTCGTGGGGCCGTCAACGCAACGCGACCGTCCTGCACCTGGACCGCCTGCCGGACGAGCGGATCGAGGACATGGTCACGGCCATGGTGGACGGCCTCCCGGATGCCGCGCGCAAGGCCCTGGCCAGCCGTGCCGAGGGGGTGCCGCTGTTCGCGATCGAGACCGTCCGCATGCTCATCGACCGCGACATCGTGGTCCCGCGGGAGGGCCGGTACGTGCTCGCCGCCGACGTCGGCGACCTCGACGAGCTCGAGGTCCCCCCGACCCTGCAGGCGCTGGTGGCCGCACGCCTCGACGACCTCCCGGACGCCGAGCGCTGCCTGGTGCGCGACGCGTCGGTGCTCGGCCAGTCGTTCACCCGCGACGCCCTGGAGGCCGTGGTGCGCGCCGCCGGCGACGTCCCGATCGAGGCCATCGACCGGCTCCTTGCGGTCCTCACCGAACGCGAGGTCCTGACGCTGCGGGCCGACGCGCGCTCGCCCGATGCCGGGCAGTACCGGTTCGTCCAGAAGGTCATGCGCCAGGTCGCGGAGCAGCGGCTGTCCCGGGACGACCGCAAGGTGCGGCACCTGGCCGCGGCTGAGCACCTCCGTGCGACCCGCGACGCGGGTGACGTCGCGGGGGTCATCGCGACCCACTACCTCGGCGCCGCTGAGGCACGGCCGGAGGACGACGACGCGCCGCAGCTGCGCGCGACCGCCATCCACCACCTCGAACGCGCGGGCGACCGGGCCCGGTCGTTGGCAGCGATCGATGAGGCCCTCCGCTACTACGAGCGGGCCCTGAGCCTGACCGAGGACGACGAGGATCGGGCGCGCCTGTCGGAAGCCGCGGGGATGGCGGCCCAGCTGGCCGCGAAGTTCGAACGCGCCCTCGACCACCTCACCCGGGCGCGCACGATCCTCCAGGAGCGGGGTGAGAGCTCCGGCGTCGCCCGGGTCGCGAGCTGGCAGGTCGAGACCCTGATGGATCTCGGTCGGACCGACGATGCGCTCGCGTTGGCGGAGCTGGCCTCGACCGATGACGAGCCCGACGCGGCAGACGCCCAGCTGGCAGCGTCGATCGCCATGATCTACCTCAACCTGCAGGAGCCCGACGAACGAGCCTGGCCATGGCTCGAACGCGCCGCTCGCGCGGCTGAGGCAACCGCTGCCTGGGACGTCCTGGGTCGCGTGCTCAGCCTGAAGGGTGCCATGTTGACAACCGAGGGCCGGCGGGTCGAGGCCGAAGCACTCACCTCCGGCGCGTTCCAGCTCGCACGGCGCCACGGCTTGCACTTCCGTGCCGCGATCCAGGCGACCTACCTGACGCACTTCGCCCTCGATCGGGATCTGGACGAGGCGCAGGCCTGGGCCGACGAAGCCGCCGCGTACGCGCGACGGAGCGGCGATCGTCACAACCAGGCCATGTCCCTGGATTGCGAGGCGATCGTCCGGTTCGAACGGGGTGACTGGGATCAGCTCGACGTGGAGGGTCTCCGGGCGACCTGGGTGCGCGCAGCACGCGACGACGCTGTCGACCAGATCCCGACGACGCTCGTGCTGTTCGCCGTGCATCTGGATGACCGCACCCTGCTCGTGGACGGTGACCCGCTGGTGATCCCGACGACCCTCGGAGCGGCTCGGAAGGCACCGCCGCTGCTCCGCCGTGCGATCATGGCCGCCGCCGACGGCGACCACGAGGACGCGTTGCGGTCCGCCACGTCGACCGCCGAGTTCCTGGGATGGTGGGTGACGTCCTTCTACGGACACCTCATGCATTCCATCCTCGTGGATGCCGCGCTGGCGCTCGGCCACCTCGATCCCGTCCGCAAGATCGTCGGCGACCCGACCCGGGAGGCAGGCACCAGCCCGCTCAGGTCGGCACACCGGGCATGGGCGCGTGCCCGGCTGGCAACGGCCGAGGAACAGCAGCTCGTCGCCGAGGACGCCTTCCTCGTCGCGGCCAGGACCTTCCGTGACCTGCGGCGGCCGTTCTGGCTCGGCCGGGTGCTGCTCGACCATGCCGAGTGGATGGTGGGTCGTGACGAAGAGGCGCGGGCCCTCGGCCTCGCGACCGAGGCACGCGACATCTTCACCCGGCTCGGCGCGGTGGTCCTCGCCGACCGCGCAGCCCAGCTGACGGGACAGGAGGCCGCAGGATGACCACCACCGAGCAGGGGGCAGCGGCACCGACCTTCCGCTCCGTGCTCCGACTTCCCGACTTCCGCTGGCTCGCGCTCGGACTGGGCCTGTCGACCGTGGGGGTCTACGCCTACCACGTCGCCCTCTACGCCCTGGTCTACGAAGCGACCCGGTCCCCGACGTGGGCCGCCGTGACCACGTTGGGACGGTTCGTCCCGAGCCTGCTGTTCAGCACCTACGGCGGCCTGCTCGCCGAGCGGTTCGAGCGTCGTCGCGTCCTGATCGTCACGGACGCGATCTCGCTGGTGGTCATGCTCGGTCTGGCCGTGGTGGGCGGGCTCGGTCTGCCGGTCGTCCTCGCCATCGTGCTCGCGTCGCTGATCTCGATGCTGGGAACCCTGTACCTCCCGGCGTCGATGGCCCTGGTCCCCGACATCGCTCAGGAGCACCAGCTCGCGACGGCCAACTCCTTCCTGCGGGTGGCCGAGAACGTCGTCACGATCGCTGGCCCGGCCATCGGCGCGACCGCCGTCGGTCTCCTGGGCGTCGAGGCGGGGTTCATCTTCTGTGCCGTGATGTTCCTCGCCTCCGTGCTGTGCTCGGCCCGCCTGCGGGTCCGCAGCACCCCTTCGGACGTGACCGAGGGCGGCGAGGCCGGCGTGCTGCGGCAGATCGCCGTGGGCTTCCGGGCCCTCGGGCAGTCACGCACCGCGGCGACCCTGGTGGCCGCGGCCGTCGGGGCCGGCTTCTTCTTCGGCGTGGACACCGTGCTGTTCCTCGTGGTGTCCGACGTCAGGCTGGGGATCGGTGCCAACGGCTACGGCGTGCTCATGGCCGGGCTCGGCGCCGGAGGCATCCTCGTTGCGCCCTTCGTCGGCCGTCTGGCCGAACGACCACGGTTGGCGACCATCATCGGTGCCGCCCTGCTGCTGTACACGGTGCCGACGGCCTTCCTGGTGTTCGTCACGGACCCGGCCGTGGCGATCGCGCTGCAGGTCCTGCGCGGCGCCGGAGCGATCGTCGTGGACGTGCTCGCGATGACGGCGATGCAGCGGTCCCTGCCCTCGGAGATGACCGCACGCGTGCTCGGGATCTTCGGCACGCTGATGCTCGCGAGCATCTCGCTCGGCGCGCTCGCCACGCCACTCCTGCTGAACACCCTCGGCCTGGACGTGACCCTCGTCGTGCTGGGCGGCGCCGGTGTCGCGGTGGTCCTGCTGGCCTACCCGCGGATCCGGGTGGTCGACCGCGAGGCCGCCGCCCGCCTGGAGGAACTCGCACCGCGCATCGAGCTGCTCCGTCGCCTGGGCATCTTCGCGGATGCCAGCCGGCCCGGGCTCGAGGGCCTGGCCGCCTCCGCCGAGACGCAACACCTGCCCGCGGGCACGACCATCGTCGAGGAGGGTGAGCTCGCCGATGCGCTCTACGTCATCGTCGAGGGAGAGGTAGAGGTCTCCGCGCGAGGCGAGCTCCCGGCCCCCGAGCACCTGAGGACGCTGGGCCCGGGCGAGTACTTCGGCGAGATCGGTCTGTTGGCCCACGGCCCCCGCACCGCAACGGTCCGGGCGGTCACCGACGTCGTCGTGGAGCGGATCCCGGGCGAGGACTTCCTCGCCGCGCTCAACGAGACCCGCCCGACGGCGGCCTTCATGGAGGTGGCACGCATGCGGCTGGCTCGGACCGACCCGTCGAGGACCCTGGACGCCTGACGCCCGCTCCCAAGGGGTGAGGTCAGCGGATCGCCGTGCGGACCAGTTCCTCGAGGCGATCCTCGACCGTGTCGGTCCAGTTGACGATCGCGAACGTCACCGTCACATGGTCGCGCTCAGACCGCCGGCGCAACCCTTCGTGAGTCGCCCGGTCCACACGGATCGTCGTCGGATCACCCATGCCGTAGCTGATGTCGACAGATCTGTCTCCACCGGCGCTAGCGGCGGTGATCGCCCGGTTCCTGCGGTCCTTCGTGCCATCAGGGCCGCGGCGTGGTAGCCGGCGACCTCAGGTGGTTCACCCAGCACTCTCCGCGCTGCACTGGAGTGCAGTTGCTGCACTATCGTGCAGGGTCTGCACTGTGGTGCACGGAGTGCTGATGGATCTGTCGCATCCCATCCGCTGCGTCATCGTCGTAAGGCGTCTCGGAGATCCTCGTAGCTCCAGGG
>CAYVJT010000179.1:0-7888 GCA_964451855.1 uncultured Actinomycetota bacterium | reverse complement strand
TTTCCCATGTTCAGGCGAAGCATGGGGACGAAGCGGGGCAGCACCCGCGCGAACTCGACCCAGGCGACGCCGACACCAACGGCTGGGAACCGCCAGCGTCGAGTTCGCAGGAGTCGGCCGAGCGTTCGGGACAGCGTTGCAGCCCCGTTCCACGGGCAGAGCGCTACGGTGGGCAGCATGCGAGCAGGTGGTTTCGGGCCGACTCTACGGAGTCTCTCATACTTCGGGCAGGGCCGGCTCTGCCCGATCTGTGGCTGCTCCTCCCCTCGTTTCAGCCCGCTCGGCGATCCACTGCGAGACGATGCGCAGTGCCTGCACTGCGGCTCCCTGGAGCGTGATCGCCTTGCGTGGCTGTTCATCCGCACGCGAACGGACCTGTTCGGTCCTGCACCACACAAACTGCTCCATGTCGCCCCGGAGCGCGTGCTGGCAGACCGGTTCCGGGCACATCTTGGGGATGGCTATCTGAGCGCGGATCTGTGTGAAGGCCGTGCGATGGTCAGGATGGACGTCACCGACATCGGCTCTCCCGACGGGTCTTTCGACGCCCTCTACTGCAGCCATGTGCTGGAGCATGTCGACGACGACCGGCGAGCGATGCGTGAGCTTCACCGTGTACTGCGGCCGGGAGGCTGGGCGATCGTGCTCGTCCCTGTCACGGACGAGGAGACGTTCGAGGATCCGGGTATCACCGATCCACGGGAGCGGAAGAAGGCCTTCGGTCAGCAGGACCACGTCCGGCGGTACGGACCCGACGTCGTCGATCGGCTCTGCGAGGCAGGGTTCACTGTGGAGGTGATCCGGGCCGCGGACCTGGTCTCTGCCGACACGGCGGTGACCCTGGGATTGACACCAGCCAGTGGCAGGATCTTCCACTGCACGCGGCAGTGACCAGCCCTCCCGCAGGTAGCCTTCCGTCACACTGCCCCGCGCCGGGAGACAAGCCCATCACGGCCGCCTCGGACTTCGACGTCGTCGCCTACGGCGGCAACGCCGAGGACGTGGTTCTGCTGCGTGCCTTCGCTGATCGACCTGGTGGCTTCTTCGTCGACGTGGGCGCGGGCGATCCGACGTTCGGGTCGGTGACCAAGAACCTGGTGGACCGGCTCGGATGGCGCGGCATCAACATCGAACCGCTGCCCGAATGCCGGGCGCGCCTGGAGGCCGAGCGCCCAGGTGACGTCAACCTCACCATCGCCATCGACGAACAGGCTGGGACCACCCGCTTCTACCGCATCGTCGCCGCCAACGGACTCGTCGGTGGCCCGGCCCTGAGCACGCTCGATCCCGACATGGTCGCACGCCACCGCGCGGCCGGATGGGGGGTCGAGGATCTGGAGGTTGAGACCGAACCGCTGTCCGACATCCTCGCCCTGCACGCCCCGGAACACATCGACCTGCTCAAGGTGGACGTCGAGGGCGCCGAGGCGCGAGTGCTGCGCTCGGCCGAGCTGGAACGATGGCAACCACGCGTCGTCGTAGTCGAGGCGACCCTGCCCCACACC
The DNA here is from genome assembly GCA_964451855.1 of uncultured Actinomycetota bacterium. Taxonomy (GTDB): domain Bacteria; phylum Actinomycetota; class Nitriliruptoria; order Nitriliruptorales; family Nitriliruptoraceae; genus CSSed11-175R1. The sequence continues at coordinate 6,383 of CAYVJT010000179.1, read as the reverse complement.
ACCGTCCAAAGCCACGATGACTGGGAGCCCCTCATGTTCGGCGCGGGCTACCGCCTCGCGCTGTTCGATGGCGTCAACCGCTTCTACGCTCTCGCGCACGAGCACGAGCTCCTGCAGCGTCTTGCGATTCCGGCCAACGTCACCGACAGATACATCCCCCACCACTTCGCGCTCGCGCTCGGGGCGGCGCGTCTACGTGGCATCGTGCCACGCAACCCGTCGTAGGACCCAGCCCCGCCAGATGCTGAACGCCCGTGTCACTGCGCTGTCGCGGCGTGCCCTCTCAGTCAGTGCGCTGTGGCGGCATGCCCCGGGGGGACCGGTACGCCTAGTTGGCGATATGCATGGAGGACCTGCTGCAGGACCTCCCCCGAGTGGCGTGGCAGCGTCCAGGTAGCCGCCGAGCGCTGCTGTATTCCGAAGTGCTCCGAGGACCAAGTATTCGTCCCGTGAAAGAAGCGAAGCATCAGATGTGGTGGGTTGTTCCACGCGTACCACGGCCAGGCCTGCTTGAGGGCGTCCAGATATGCGGAGTCCTCGGCCGCAGCCCAGGGCGGGAATCGCAGTGTGGGGTGCTTGCGTGACAGCAGGCTGCCAGCGAATCCTCCCCGGTACCCGTCGACGTACGCAACGTCATGAGGCAAGCTGTACTTCACCTGCCAGGTGAGCAGACACGCCGGGACGCCGAAGGTGTCGAGCACCTTCCGCTGGGCGGTGATCCGAGCGGGGTGATACCAGTCGTCGTCGTCCCAGTAGGTCCACAGGCCGTCGGCCGGGACCGTGTCGAGGGCGAGGTTGCGCAACTCCCCGAGGGTCCGTCGCCCCGACGGGCGGATGATGCGCTTCCGATCCGGCGGGACCGCAGAGAGGTCCAGCGGCTGCTCGCCGTCATCGACCACCACAAGGACCCGGTTGCGGTAGCTCTGGTGAAGGAAGCCTTCGACCGCGCCACGGGCCAGCGCTTCGCGCTCCGGATGTTTGCCTGTCACCAGCAGCGCGAAGACCGGCTCGTCATCCTGTCCGAACGGCGCGCTCCATCCTGCGGTCCTGGCGGCGGGGCTGGCAGACCCGTCGAGGCGCCGCCGGACCTGCGCCTCGCGGCGCTCCTGCAGCGCAAGCACCTCGTCCGCCAACTCCCGCTGCGCAGCGGTGATGGTGGGCTGGGAGTCGTCGAACGGCCGGGAGAACTTCCGCTCGTACTGCCGATCGAGGGAGTTGCCCGGCCTACGGGTGAACTCGACGGTGGCGCGCGGGATCCTGACCCCGTGGAACAGCGCGTGCAGGGTCCGGTTGTAGAGCACGTCGTCACAGCCGTAGGCCTCCACCTCCGGCTCCTCGTGGAACCCACCGATCAACCGGTGACAACGGGATCGGACGCATAGGTTCTGGGTCAGGCTCGCCTCGATCCGTCGGGACCACTCGGGGTGCACCGGATCGGAGAGACTCACACGGGTCTGGACGTAGCCGGCATGGGGATGGCTCGCCAACGTGTCCAGACAAACATGGACGTGTTCGGGATGGAACCGGTCGTCGTGGTCGAGGAACAGCAGTGCGCCGGCGTCCGCGGCTGCCACCGCCCGGTTGCGGGCCACCGCACGACCGCGGTTGCTCGGCTGGACCGCCAGCAGGACGACGCACTGGCTGCGCTCTGCGAAGGCGCGCACCAGCCCGACCGTGCCGTCACTGGATGCGTCGTCCACGACCGAGATCACGACGATGTCGCTCGACCCGGTGTCACGGTGGAAGCAGATGCTCGCCTCGACGCGGGCCAGCGTCGCCTCGATCGTGCCAGCCGCCTGGAAGGTTGGGACCGCCACCAGCGCCGCGCACCGAAGTGGCGCTGCCCCGCGAGCTGGGTCGATCAACGGCATGGCAGAAGCTCCTGATAGACCGCGATCACCTCGTCCACATAGCGGTCCGGGTCGAAGCGGCGGCCGGCGGCACGCAGCTGTTCGGGCGTGTGGGCGGGCTGGTCCAGCTCGCGGAGTATCCGGTCGGACCAGCCCTGCCGGTCTTCCGGAAGCCAGGGGTCGTCGAGGCCGGCGAGCGCCTCCACGAGTCCGCCGGTGCGGGTGGCCAGCACTGGAACGCCGGCGCGCAGGCTCTCGACCGCCACGCGTCCGAATCCCTCCGAACGCGACGGGACCACGACCAGCGCGAGCTCACCGAGCCGGTCAGCGATTCCGGGGACGAAACCGAGCAGGCGGATCCGCCCCCCCGAAGCGCGGGCGCGGTCGCGGAGCTCGGCCGCAATGACTCCGGTGGCGTGCCCCGCGAAGACCACATCGACGTCGTCGCGGCACGCCATGACCTGTTCGAGGGCAGGCAGCACGTCGAGCTGGCCCTTGCGCGGACAGATGTTGCCGATCACACCGACCGTTCGACGGCGCGGGTCCGTTCCCAGCCCGGCACCGGTGGGGCGGGGAACCCCCACACCGTTGTGGATCACCCGCGCCGCGCCGTCCGTGAAGCGTTCGGCGGTCACCTGTGAGTTGCACAGGATGGCTCCTGCGAACGGCGCCACGACGGGGTCGTAGTCGCTCGCCTCGGGAGTCAGGACGTGCACGAGCAGCGGCCTGCCCGTCCGCGCGAGCGCCGACCCCAGCCCTGCGCGCACCGAGTACACGTGGACCAGGTCGTGGTCGCGAGCGAGGGCACGCAGTGCCAGCGCCATGTCCGGGAGCGCCTCGGGGATGTGCTTCTCCGGGCATCTGCTGAACAGTGCGCGCGGGCCGGGAACCGCCAGCGTCGGCCGGTGCCCCCGGTTCAGGAGCCCGACCACCAGCATCTCGAGACCCACCTCGCCGCCACCCAGCACGATGTCATGGTTGGCGACGAGCAGGGGGCGCAACGAGCCTGAGCCAAGAAGCGTCGAGGAAGTCATCGTGCCGCATCGTAAGCCGTTGACCGGGTCAACGGACGTCGGTAACGTCTCTCCGAAGTTGGGCGGGGATGCGGAGAGGGCCGAAGGGACCACTCATGAGCGTGGAGCGGGCGAAGGACTTCCTAGTCAAGGTCAGTACGGACCCGGCGACAGCTGACAGGGCGCGCGAAGCGCATGAGGCCGCGCTGCTGTCGGTGGCGCAGCAGGAAGGGTTCGACATCGGCGCCGAGGACCTGCGGGCCGCGATGAGCGAGGTCTCTCTGCTGGACGATCTCGCTGTCGATGACGCCGACGCGGTGATGGGCGGCTTCACCGGCCGCGACAGCCTCATGCGGTGATTCCGTCATCCTGATCGGAGGGCCTTCCACGCGCTCCTTGAGGCGGCAGCGGTGACCTCGGTGGTGATCGCCGACCTCGACGGCCGTCCGGCGACCCATCCGCTTACAGGTCGCCTTGCCCGCCACCTGCGGCAGACTGGCGTTGGCGTAACGGTCTATGACCGTGCTGGCACCGATCCCCGAGGCCGCATGGGTGTCGCGCGTGCGGTCCGACGAGCCTTCGGCACTGGGGACAGCCGGCCCATCCTGGTGCTGTTCGGACACGAGCCGACGCAACGACGTGAGATGTGGGGCCTCGCTCTGTCCGGCCTGCTGCCGCGCGTCCGTCTGGTCGTGCACGCCCCTGCCGCGAGGACCCCCTACGACCCGCAGTTGGCTGAGCTGTTCTCCCGGGCCGAGGTCGTCGTCACTGACTCGCAGGCCGGTGCCCAGGCCGTACACCGGTGCTGCACAGACGCAGACGAGCCGCCCCCGCGGGCCGTGGTGACACCTCCGGTGTTCCCGTCACCATCGAGCCTGGCCGCGCCGGCACCGATCGATCGGCGCGCGCTGCGGCGGGCACGCCTGGGCGTGGACGACGACGGGCTGGTCGTCGGCTGCTGGACAGACGAGGAGGTCGAGGTCGGCCTGCTGACGATGGAGGTCTTCTCGCAGTTCAGCCAGGGCCACTACTCGCGATGCACTCGCTGCGGCCACCTCACGCCATGGCCGACCGACGAGCACCTGGAGCCGGTGCCCGTCGCGCAGTGCGGACGATGCGGGTCGCACAGCGGAACACCTGGCCGGGTGCGCGACGACACACGCCTGTTGCTCATGAGCGGTCCCTCGAACGGCGACGGTGAGTGGGTACCGCAGGCGGTCGGCGAGTGGCGCGGCATCGAGGACCGGATCATCTACCAGGATCCGGGGTCGGCGGATGACGTGTCACGCCTGTGGGGCTGTGTGGATCTCCACCTGCAACCCCATCTGCTCGCTGATGTCCCGGCCTCGATCAGCGCGTCGTGTGTCCTGGGTGTCCCGGTCGTGGCGACGCGCTACGGAGCCCTCGAGGAATGGCTCGAGGATGCCGCCTGGCTCGTGCCGCCTCGCATGGTTCTCGACCACTCGGCAGGGCCCCGGACGGCACTGATGGACCCCGGCGGTGCCCTGACAGCGCTCTGCCACCTGGCCGACGACCGGGCGGCACGCCGGCGAACAGCAGCCGACATGCGTGCCCTCGCCGACGCACATCAGGCCGGCGCCGTGCTCGATCGATGGATCGAGCTGTTGGCCGTCCCGGTCACGACCTGAAAGCGGACCCGTGCACGACGTGGTGATCGTGGGCGACAACCCGACGCTGCACGGGGGCTTTGCCACCGTCGGGCAACAAGTGGCGCGTTCGCTGCACCGTCGTAGGGCGCGGGTGCGCTACGTGGCGCGCTCGCCGGGCGATCCCGATGCCGTGCCGGAGCCCTATGAGGTCGTCACGACCGACTTCGATCAGGACTCGGCCGCTTGTGCCGCGTCCCCCCTCGCCGGCTCACTGGACCGGGCCCTCGATGCGGGTGCTGGGCGGGTCGTGCTGCTGTCGATCGGCGGGTTGCGCGACCATGCCGAACTGCTCGCTGCGCTCGAACAGACCCGCCCGACACGGCCAGCGGCGGTGATCGCGTATCTGCCGGTGGACTGTGCGCCCTTGCCGCCCATTGCGCGGTCCGTTCTCGGTCAGGCCGACATGGTGGTGCCCTACACCTGGTTCGGTGCGGATGCCGTCCGACGCGCCGGGGTCACGGCCGTGGTGGCGCCACCGATCCCTCACGGGGTCGACACGGACGTCTTCTCCCCACTGGAAGCGGGCGAGCGCCGCGAGATGAGGCGCACTCGCTTCGGCCTCGCCGAGGACGAGGTGCTCGTCGGCTTCTTCGGGCGCAACTGCGGACACAAACGTCCCGATCTTGCCTTGAGGGTCTTCGCGGCCTGGGTCAACGGTGGTGCTGTGCGTTGTCCCGGGTGTGCGGTGCTGGTCGAACTGCCGCTGGGACCCGTCGCAGGGCACTACGGCATCCTCCCACGGTGCCCCCACTGCGGTGGCGATGGCCCCTTCGAACGGCAGCCTGCACGATCCTCGGCCCGGTTCTACCTGCACACCGAGCTGCTCACAGCCCGGGAGCGCCGCATCAGCGGCGGGTGGGACCTCGAACTTCTGGCACGCCGGCTAGGTGTGAGTGAGCAGGTGCTGTTCGACCCCACGCTGCAGATTGGACGTGGGGTGGATGGCCGCGAACTCGCTCGGCGCATGGCGGCATGTGACGTGCACCTGCTGCCCTACGAGGGCGGCGCGTGGGAGCTGACGGTGCTCGAGACTGGCGCGTGTGGCGTCCCCAACGTGATCACCGATGCGGCGGCACCTCCCGAGTACGCCGCGCCGTTCTCGCTGCTCGTCCCACCGATGATGCGGGTGCACGGGCCGCGCGGAACCCGGGCGTTCATGGACGTCGGGCGGGCGGTGGCGGCACTCCAGGGGTTGTGCAGCGACCATGCCCAGCGGCGGCGGCTGGCGGAGCGCGGCGTCGAAGTCGCGCGCGCCCACCGGTGGGAACCGATCGGGGACGCCTGGGCCGAGTTGCTGCAGGGCGCTGCCCGTCAGGCGCGCTACGTCGGCTGAAGTGCTGCACCCCGCCTGCACACTCGTCCGTCACGGTCCAATCCGACGCACGGTGACGCTGGCCCGACGACGCTGGCCCGATGGCGCTGGAAGGAGTCCGCGGAGATGCCCGCACCCGGGCATGTCCCACCGCCGGTCGCACCGTGGGCGGTCTTTGCTGCCGAGGCGCCGGATGGAACTCGCCGACCGGATCCGCGTTCGGTTCGCAGCCAGCTGTTCAGTGGGGTCAACTGGCTGGAACATGGAGCGCCGCAGTTCGCTCGAAGTAGAGGTTCGGGCGTGACAAGTGAGTCCAGGTGCCGCGAATCGTGATGTCCGGCTCGAGCCTGGCGAATCTGGGCCGGTTCGTGCAGTCTTGGCCGTTCCGGTGCCGCCACGATTTGTCACAGCTTGTCACACGGTGCCGGTGAACCGGCTCCGAACGAAAGCCGAATTCGGCTTCCTAGATGGTGCTGCGAGCCCGAATTCGGGAGAAGTGGTCAGGGGCGGGATCGAACCGCCGACACCACGATTTTCA